>CAZPXM010000009.1:6252-53966 GCA_964591015.1 uncultured Gemmatimonadaceae bacterium | reverse complement strand
ACTAGTCCAGAAGAACCTCGACCGCATCGTGCCGCGATCGCCGCGCAGCTGCGCGCGGGCCAGCGAGTCGCCGCGGCGGCCACGGTTCTGACGCTCCTGCTGGCCGCGGGCAAGGGCGCGATCGGGCACCTGCGCGGCTCGCCGGCGCTGACGGCGGATGCAGTCCACTCCCTGGCCGACACGGTGGCCATCGCGGCATCCTGGCTCGGACTGAAGCTCGCCGGCCGGCCGCCGACGGCGCGCTTCCCCTTCGGGTTGTACCGCGTCGAGACGCTGGCGACGCTGGTCGTAGCCATCGCGATCCTGGCGGCCGGCGGCCACCTGCTGATCGAGAGCCTGGCGGGCCTGTGGGGTGGCCACCAGCCGCTGCATCACAGCCTGGAAGTGCTGGCCGCGGCGCTGCTCAGCGCCGTGCTGTCGTCCGGCATCTACCTGGCCGAGCGCCGCGCCGGCACGCGGCTCGGCTCGGGAAGCCTGCTGGCCAATGCCGACGAATCCCGCATCGACATACTCTCCTCCCTGGCCGTGTTCGCAGGGGCCGCCGCCAGCTATGCCGGCGTGCGCCATGTCGAGATGGCCGTGACGGCCGGCCTGGCAACGATGATCCTGTGGCTCGGCTTCGTCCACGGCAGCGGGGCGCTGCTGTCCCTGCTGGATGCCAGTCGCGACCGGGCACTGGAAGAGCAGATCGGTGCGATCGCCGCCCGGGTGCCGGGGGTGCGGGCTGTGGCCGAGCTCCGGCTGCGCCAGGCGGGTCTGTTCTGGTTCGGCACGATCCGCGTCCAGATCAGCCGCTGGCTGGACATCGCCCGCGGCCACCAGATCGCCCATGCGGTTGCGGATGCCGTGCGGCAGGCCGTGCCCAAGATCGAGCTGCTGACGGTGCACCTCGAACCGTTCGCTGCCCCTGCCCGTCGCGTCCTGGTTCCCGTGGAGGGCGCGGCAGGCGACACGGAGGTCAGCGACCACTTCGGCAGGGCGCCCTTCTTTGCCGTGGCGACCCTCGAAGAGCAAGGCCCGGCCGATGTCCGCTTCCTGGAG
Source organism: uncultured Gemmatimonadaceae bacterium (assembly GCA_964591015.1). GTDB lineage: Bacteria > Latescibacterota > UBA2968 > UBA8231 > UBA8231 > SLHA01. The sequence continues at coordinate 52,925 of CAZPXM010000009.1, read as the reverse complement.
AATCCGGCCCGGACGCTGCCGGCTCGCGCCGGCTTGCAGGCTACCAAGGATGTGCTCGCCGAGCACCGCGTCGAGGCGGCGCTGGTGCGCCAGATCGGCGAGATCGCCTACCACACGTTGCGGGATCTGTACGTGGAGATCTACCAGGCGCCGGCCGGTTCCCTCGAGCAGGCGCTCCAGCGGTTCGTCGCAGGCCAGCTCGAGCTCTTGCCCGCTCCCACTCACCCGTCGCACGCCCAGGGGGCCCCGGCGAACGGGCACCCGCCAGACGCCGGGCCGTGAGCCGGATCGGGTGCGGCGGCACGCCGGGGGCTGGCTGACCGCCGCCCGCGACTCGCGCGACCCAGCCGTTTCGGCTACACTTGCCAACGCCACTCAGCGCGGAGCGGATCTCCCGCCGCCCGGGCATGTCCTTGGCTCGTGCTCTCTGGCGCCTCTCTGCCGATGGAGGTCGAGATGGGAAGATGGGTCGTGGCGTCCGCTGCCGTGCTTGCAGGCCTGTTGCTGGCCTTCTGCTCCGGCGATGACGGCGGACCGTCCGGGGCGAGCGGCGACGGACTCATCGCCGTGCCGGTGACGCCGCTCAGGGCGGCACGGTGGCACTGGAGGGCAACGAGGCGCGTGTGGTGATCCCCGCTGGCGCGCTTCCCGCGGACACCCAGATCACGATCGAGCAGCTGGGCACCGGGGGCATGCCCGACCGGTCCAGCCTGGCCAGCGACGTGTACGACTTCGGACCGGACGGCATCCAGTTCCTGCAGCCGGTCACGCTGTCGATCGCGCTGGAGAAGACCGTTCCCCAGGGCAAGACGCCGGTCCTGGCGGTCCTGGAGAACAACGCCTGGGTCACCGTGCCGGGATCCGCGCTGGCCAACGGCTTCGTCACCGCCCAGGTGACCCATTTCACCCGCTACGTCATCCGGTTCATCGAGGAGAGCGCCGTCATCGCCTCGGACTGCAGCAGCTTCGAGTTCAGTGCCTGCGGCGGCGACATGGTGGGCACGTGGAAGATCAGGGACGTCTGCTTCGAGCAGCAGCTCGGCCACAACCCCTACGCCGCCTACCCCGCCTGCCAGAGCGTCGTGTACGGCATCACGATGGACTGGACCGGCACGCTGACGTTCAGCCGCGGAGGCACCTTCACGATGCGCGACTACGGCTACACGAGCTGGCTCGACATTCGGCTCACGGACGCGTGCATCAACGCGGTCTTCGCCGGCGCGGCGCCCGCCACCTGGTGCCAGGAGCTGTCCGACGCGTCCGAGGATCTGAACTGCACGTACGCGAGCGGCGCGTGCTCCTGCACCAGCCCGACCCAGACGCAGACCATGCCCGAGCAGAGCGGCACGTGGAGCACCAGCGGCTCCACGCTCACCATGGGTCGCCAGGGAGACACGGACAGCAGCAGCCAGCTGTACTGCGTCTCCGGCAACACTGCGGTGGTCCAGTTCCAGATGGAGGGAGTGCCGGCCTACATGATCTTCGAGCGGCAGTGATGCTGGCACCGCACAGGGACGGGGCGCGCGCGGCGGCCTGCCGAGCGCCCGGGCGCGCCCCCCTTTCCTGCACGCGCGCGCCGCAGGGCGGTCGGGACGCTGGCCGAGGCGGTGGCGCGCCCCCTGGCCTGCCACTCGTCCGGGCCAGGCCGGTCCCTCCGCCCGGTCCGCTGCCAGGCATGACCGACCGACCCGCACCGCGGAGGTGGCAGTGAGAAACTGCATCTGGATGCATCCCGCCCCCGGAGAGCCACCCGCCGCCTGGCAGCGCCAGCTGGCCGAGATGCGCGCGGCCGGACTGGACAGCGCCATGGTGCTGGTCGCGGACGGGGAACGCGCCCTGTACGATAGCAGCGTCCTCCCCGTGGCCGCTCCCGTGCTCGAGCAACTGCTGCCGCTGGCGCAGGCCGAGGGAGTGGCCCTGCACGCCTGGATCGTCGCGCTGCAGTGCAATGCCGCCCGGATCCTGGCCGAACACGGCGACTGGTACAGCGTCAGCCGCCGCGGCGATTCGTCGCGCGACCGGCCGCCGTACATCGACTCCTATCGCTGGCTGTGCCCCACGCGGCCCGAGGTGCGGGCCTACCTGTGCGCGCTCGTCGACGAACTGAGCCGCTTCGAGCCCCTGGCGGGCGTCCATCTGGACTACATCCGCCACCCCGACGTCATCCTTCCGCCGGCCCTGCAGCCTCGCTACGGCCTCGTCCAGGACCGGGAGCTGCCCGAGTACGACTTCTGCTACTGCTCGGCCTGCCGGGCCGCGTTCGCGGCCCAGACCGGCCGGGATCCGCTCACCCTCGACGATCCGGCGGCCGAGGCGGACTGGGTCCGCTTCCGCTGTGACGGCATCCGCTCCCTCGTGGCAGCCGCCGCCGACCGGGCCCGCAGCCGCGGCAAGAAGCTGAGCGCCGCGGTGTTCGCCACCCCGAGCCTGGCGCGGCGCTACGTGCGCCAGCAGTGGGAGTCCTGGGACGTCGACGCGGTGCTGCCGATGATCTACCACCAGTACTACGGGCAGCCTCCGGCGTGGATACCCGCGGCCGTGCGCGAGGGCACGGAGGCGCTGCGGCCAGGGGTGACGCTGCACGCGGGTCTGTTCGTCGGGCGCCTCGCGCCGCAGGAACTGACGCAGGCGATCGAGCGCTCGCTGAGCGCCGGCGCGACGGGCGTCGCGCTGTTCGCCAGCGGCAGCATGACCGCAGCGCACTGGCCGGCCGTGCGCAGCGCCTGCCGCCAGCCGGACTGACCGTCCAGCCGCGCCTCCCGGAACTGCCCGCCGCACCGCTCGCTTGCCTCCGGCGGCCAGGGTGTGCTATGGTATGGCGCGCATCGCTCGACAACGGCGCTGTTCCGGCGCTCGCTGCCCCACGCGTTGGCAGGTCGTCCACCGACAGGAGGGCGTCACCATGTTCGAGACAGCCGAGTTGGGCCTGAAGGTCAGCAAGGAGGAGTACAAGGCGCAGGTCCCCGAGCTGCGCACGCGCCTGCTGGAGATGCAGTACGACCTGCGCACCGCCAACTTCCCTGTCCTGATCCTGGTCAGCGGCGTGGACGGCGCCGGCAAGGGCGATACCGTCAACCTGCTGCACGAGTGGATGGATCCCCGCTACCTGATCACCCACGGGTTCGGCGAGCTGTCCGAGGAGGAGCGCGAACGGCCGCCGTTCTGGCGCTTCTGGCGCGCCCTGCCGCCCAAGGGCCGCATCGGGATCTTCTTCGGCTCCTGGTACACCGAGCCGATCGTCAGCCGCGTGCACGGCACGATCCGCGACGCCCGCCTCGGCGAGATGATCCGCCGCATCCAGCTCCTGGAGACCGAGCTGGTCGCCGACGGCATGCTCCTGATCAAGCTCTGGTTCCACCTGAGCAAGGCGGCGCAGGCCAAGCGGCTGAAGCGTCTGGCCGCGGACAAGGAGCAGCGCTGGCGGGTGACCGCCCAGGACTGGCGCAACTTCGAGCTGTACGACACGTTCCGGGCGGTCTCGGAGCGCGTCCTGCGCGAGACGAGCACGGGCGACGCGCCGTGGATCGTCATCGAGGGCCGCAACGACGAGTACCGCAACCTGACCGTCGGCAGGACCCTGCACGAGCTGATCTCCAAGCGCCTCGCGGCGGCATCCGAGACGGCCGCGCCGCCGGCCGCCGCCAGCAGGCCGGCACCGGCGAAGAAGGCTCCCAAGGCCGCCAGTGGCGCCGCAGCCGTCGAGACCGCCGCTTCCCCGCCGGCCAAGGCCGCACCGCGCACCATCCTCGACACGCTGGACCTGAGCCTGAGCCTGACCAAGGAGGAGTACGCCAGACAGCTCGAGGAGTGCCAGGGACGCCTGAACCTGCTGCAGCGCCAGGCGCGCGAGCAGCGGCTGACCACCGTGCTGGTGTTCGAGGGCGTCGACGCGGCGGGCAAGGGCGGCGCCATCCGCCGCGTGACCGCCGCGCTGGACGCCCGCGACTTCACCATCGTGCCGATCGCCGCACCCACGGACGAGGAGCGGGCCCACCATTACCTGTGGCGCTTCTGGCGGCACCTGCCGCGGGCGGGCCGGGTGATCATCTTCGACCGGAGCTGGTATGGGCGCGTGCTGGTCGAGCGCGTCGAGGGTTTCGCCAAGGAGGCGGAATGGCGGCGCGCCTACGCCGAGATCAACGGCTTCGAGGCGCAGCTCGTCGACAGCGGCATCGCCATCGCCAAGTTCTGGCTGCACATCGACCCCGAGGAGCAGCTCCGGCGTTTCCGCGAGCGGGAAAACACGCCCTTCAAGCAGTACAAGATCACCGAAGAGGACTGGCGCAACCGCGAGAGATGGGACGCGTACGTCGAGGCGGTCAACGAGATGGTCGAGCGCACCAGCACCGAGTACGCGCCGTGGACGCTGGTGGAGGCGAACGACAAGAGCTGGGCTCGCATCAAGGTCCTCAGCACGATCTGCCAGGCCATGAAGAAGCGCCTGTGAGCGGCTCCGACCGCGACGCCGGGACTGCGGCCAGCCAGGCCGACGCCATCTGGCACCCGCGCACCGCCCCGGACCCGCCCGCCATCTGGGCCCGCCGCGAGCTCGTCGTCAGCGACCAGATCGTCGACGCCTGGCTGCGGTGCGCTGCGGCCGGCCCGTACGAGCTGCGCGTCAACGGCGAGCACGTCGGGTTCGGCCTCGGGCCGACGCTGACGCAGTGCCCCCTGTGGGAACGCTTCGAGCTGGCCACGGTGCTGCGCCCGGGGGCCAACACGATCCTCGTCGAGATCCACGCGCCTGACCCCGAGACGCCGGCCTGGTTCCGCGCCGAAGGCGAGATCGCGTACGCGGCACAGGGCAGGGCCTCCCTGGGTACCGGCCCAGCGTGGTCGGTGCGCGTGGCCGATGCCTGGCAGCGCTGCCCGGTGGCCGGGGTGGCGTGGGCCTATGCGAGCGCTCTCGGCGGCACAGCCGCTGCGCGGGCGCGGCCACCCGAGACGTCCCGGCACGGCCGGACAGGGGCGGAGGCCGCGGCGCAGGACGCGACCGACTGGGAGACGGCGCGCACCCTGCAGGCGCCGGCTCCCCGCCACTGGTCGCCGCGCGGCGCCGCCGAGATCGAGACCTTCGCCAGGCGCGTGCCCGCCTTCGGCGAGGTCGATGTCCGGGCCCCCCTGGCCGCGGCCTTGGCGCCCGGCTCCCTGCGCACCTGCAAGTGCGTGCGCCACGACAGCGTGCTCTACCGGGCCCGCCAGCACGCGCTGGTGCAGACGCGGAGCCCGGACCGCGGCGTGCTGCTCCTGCTCGACTTCGAACGCGTGCTGACCGGCTACCCGCGGCTGCGCCTGTGGAGCACCGCACCCGGCCTCGTCGAGCTGGGCTTCGGCCTGCAAGCCGGCCGCGTGGGCGCCGCGATCCGCTATCTGGCGGGCACGGGCCGGCAGGAGTGGACGTTTCCGCAGGCGCAGACCTGTCGGTACGTGGCGGTGCGCTTGTCCGGCTGGCAGCAGCCCCTGGAGCTGGACTGCGTCTCGCTGGTCGAGCGCCGCGTCCTGATCCCCGTGAGCAACGAGCTGGCTTCCCCCGCCTCCCTGGCCGCCATCTGGGCCACTGGAGGCGCATCGCTGTCCTGCTGCCGCCAGCAGGTCTACCGGGTGTCCACCGCGCCCGCGCCTCCCGATTGGCTCGCGCTGGGCGCGCTGGCGCTGAACGGGTACGCCCTGCACGCGGACTACCAGACGGCGGCGGCCACTCTGGAGGGCTATCCACCGCCCGGTACCGCGCCCGCGGCGCTGGACCAGGCACTGGCCTGGGTGCTGGCGGTCGACGCCCACTACCAGCACAGCGGCGACGGCGACCTGCTGAGGCGCCTGCTGCCCGATATCGAGCGCATCGCCCGCGCCGTGACCGAGTCCGGTACGGCAGCCTGGACGCGGGATGCCGCAGGGCCGCTGCCGGGTACCGCCCGTGTGGCGCTGTCGGCCACGGCCCTCGACGCGGCGGCGCGCCTGGCCCGTGCCGCCGGCCGCGAGCCGGCCGGCGACTGGGGGCACCTGCGCGCGGCGGCGCACCGCGTGCTGCAGGATGCCTGGAGCGCTGACGCCGGCCTGTTCGCCGCCGAGTCCGCCTGCCCGCGTCCCCCTGCCGAGCTGCCTGACCCGGGCGAGGCCTGCCGGCTTGCCGTCGCCAACGCGCTGGTCCTTCGCCACGGCCTGGCCCAGCCCGCCCAGATTCCCGCGCTGGTGCAGCGCCTGCGGAAGCTGTCACTGGCCCACCGCACCCCGCTCGCGCCCGGCCTGGCCGCGTTCTGCGTCGCCGGCGGGCTGTTCGCCGCGGCGGCGGACCGCCAGGCGCTGGCGGCGCTGGAGCAGACCTGGGGCCGGACTGCCGCGCAGCCCGGGAGCACCTGGAGCGAGAAGTGGGGCGCCGCGACCGGAGAGGCGGCCATCGGCCCTGACTACTACCTGGCCACCGAGATTCTCGGAGTTCAGCCGGCCGAACCCGGGTTCCGCCTGCTGCGCATCCGGCCGCAGACCTGCGGCCTCGACCAGGCGGCAGGTCGCCTCCTCACCCCCCGGGGTCCGGTGGCGGTGGCCTGGCGTCTGAGCGCCGAGGAGGAACGTTTCACCCTCGACGTGGAGCTGCCCGCTGGCGGGAGCACGCACCTGGCGCTGCCCCGCCTGGCGGCCCGCTTCCCCACCGTCACGCTCAACGACCAGACCATCTGGCGGAACGACAAGATGCACCCGAACGAGTACGTCCACGAGGTGCACGCCGGCGAGTCCCGGATCACGCTCGTGCTGGCCGAGCACCAGCGTGGCGCGTTCCGCGCCGTCGTCGCGTGAGCCCCAGCCGCACCCGCGCGAGCCGCCGGCCGGCCGCCGGCGCCGCTCAGTGCGCCTCGAACCAGTTGGCCCCCGTCCCCGCCTCGACCACCACGGGCACATCCAGGGCCATGGCATCGACCATCTCCCGGCGCACCAGCTCCTCCACGGCGGCCAGATCCGCGCGGCCGACTTCGAGCACCAGCTCGTCGTGGACCTGGAGGATCAGCGCCGCATCCAGGCACCGCTCCCGAATCGCCCGGTGGATGCGGACCATGGCCAGCTTGATCATGTCTGCCTGGCTGCCCTGGATGGGGCTGTTGACGGCAGTGCGCTCCGCGAACTCGCGGCGCCGGGTATTGGTGCTGTTGATGTCCGGCAGATAGCGGCGCCGCCCCAGCAGCGTCGTCACGTACCCGTCGGCGCGCGCCTGCGCGACCGTCGCGTCGAGGTAGCGGCGGACGCCCGCATACACGCCGAAGTAGCCGTCGATGAACTCGCGCGCGCGTGCCACGGAGATGCCGAGCTGCTGCGCCAGGCCGAAGGAGCTCTGCCCGTAGATCACCCCGAAATTCACCGTCTTCGCCTGTGCGCGCATCGCCGGCGTGACGTACTCCGGCGACAGCCCGAACAGCAGGGACGCCGTCCGCACATGGATATCCTCGCCCTGGCGGAAGGCGGCGCACAGCTGCTCGTCCGCGGACAGGTGCGCCAGCAGACGCAGCTCGATCTGCGAGTAGTCGGCCGAGAGGATGACCGCGTCCGGACGGCCAGCCACGAAGGCCTTGCGGATCTCCCGGCCCAACGGGGTCCGGATCGGGACGTTCTGCAGATTCGGCTCCGAGGAGGACAGGCGCCCCGTGGCGGTCACCGTCTGGTTGAACGACCCGTGGACGCGCCCCGTGCGCGGGTGCACCAGCGCCGGCAGGGCATCGGCGTACGTGGACCGCAGCTTGGCCACCTCGCGGTACTCGAGCAGCAGGCCGGGCAGGGGGTGTTCCTGGGCCAGCTCCTCCAGCACCGACTCGTCGGTCGAATAGCCCGTCTTGGTCTTGCGGCGGGGCCGCAGTCCGAGCCGCTCGAACAGGACCTGCGCCAGTTGCTGCGTCGAGTTGATGTTGAACTCCACCCCCGCGGCGCCGTGAATCAGGCGCGTGAGCTCCTCCAGGCGAGCCGCCAGACGGGCGGAGAACCCGCGCAGGAACGCCACGTCGATGGCCACGCCGCACAGCTCCATGTCGCGCAGCACGGCGATGAGCGGCAGCTCGACCCGCTCGAAGAGGATCTCCATGTCGCGCTCGGCGAGGGCCGGCAGGAGCTTGTCCCGCAGGCGCAGGGCGATATCCGCATCTTCGCAGGAATAGCGGCAGGCTCGCTGCGGGTCGACCGCCGCGAAGCTGATCTGCTCGCGGCCCGTGCCGATCAGCTCGGTGATCGGCTGCATGGCGTAGGAGAGGTGCCGCTGCGCCAGCGCCTCGAGGTTGTGCTGCCGGCCGCCCGGGTCCAGCAGGTAATCCGCGATCATGCTGTCGCACTCGATGCCGGCCACCTCGTACCCGGCCATCTTCAGCACGGCGGTGTCGTACTTGAGGTTCTGACCGCACTTGGCCACCTGCGGGTCCGCCAGCAGGGGGCCGAGCGCTGCCATCGCGGCCGCGAGCGCCACGTTGGGGCCGGCGTCGTGGCCGATGGCGATGTAGGCGGCCCGGCCGGGCTCCCAGGCCAGCGCGATTCCCACGATGCGCGCCGTCAGCGGATCCAGCGAGGTGGTCTCCAGATCGAAGGCGAAACGGCCGCGGCCGCGCAGCAGCGCGGCCAGCGCCTGGACGCGCTCCGCCGACGTCACCAGCTCGTACGCTGCGGCCGGGCCGGCCGTCGCCGCCGCGGCCGCGGCGGCCGGCTCTGGCTCGAGCTCGGCGAGCAGGCGCGTGAACTCCAGCTCGCGCAAGAGGGCCGCCAGCGCCTCTCGATCGGCCGGGACCACGGCCATGGCCCGCGGATCGAAGCGCACGGGAGCATCGGTGCGGATCGTGACCAGTTCGCGCGACAACCGGGCCTGCTCGGCGTGGCGCAGCAGGCTGTCGCGCAGCTTCTCCTGCCTGACGCCGCCCGCCTGGGCCAGCGCTGCCTCCAGCGACCCGTAGGTCGCGATCAGCTTGGCGGCGGTCTTCGGCCCCACGCCGGGCACGCCGGGCACGTTGTCCGAGGTGTCGCCCATCAACCCGAGCACATCGATCACCTTGTCAGGCGGCACCCCGAACTTGCCGGCCACGCCCTCTGCGTCCACGACCTCGTACTCGTCGCCGGCCCGCCTGGGATTGAGCAGGCGGATGCCGGGGCGCACGAGCTGCATGAAGTCCTTGTCGCCGCTGACGATCGTCACCTCCAGACCGGCTTCCCGCCCCTGGACGGCCAGCGTGCCGATCACGTCGTCCGCCTCGAACCCGGGCACGCTCAGCGCGGCCACGCGCATGGCGGCAACGAACTGGTGGATGCGGGGCAACTGGCCGGCCAGCTCGGCGGGCATCTTCTCCCGCGTCGCCTTGTAGGCCGGGTGGCGCCGGTGCCGGAACGTGGGTTCGCTCGTGTCGAAGGCGATGGCCAGGTAGGCCGGCCGGTAGTCGCGCAACACCTTCAGCAGGGTGTTGGCGAAGCCGAACACGGCGCTAGTCTGCTCCCCGCGGGACGTGACGAGGGGATTGTTGACGAAGGCGAAATAGGCCCGGTAGGCCAGGGCCGAGCCGTCGACCAGGAAAAGGCTGTCGGCCATGGGTCAGCCCTCGGCGCGCAGGCGCGCCAGGCGTGTGCCGCGGTAGCGGATCTCCTCCAGATGCTCCTCGTCCACGTCGATGCCCAGCCCGGGACCGGCCGGCACCAGCAGGCAGGCATCCTCGTAGCGCACGGGCTGCCGGGTGCAGTCCTCGGTGTAGAGGATGGGACCCGCCGGGTCGCAGGGCATGTCGATGCGCTCCACGGTCGCCAGCACGTGCGCGGCGGCCGCCGTGCCGATGCTCAGTTCCTGGGTGGTGCCGTGCAGGGCCCGCAAGCCGCTGCCCTGCGCGAAATCGAACAAGGCCTTGCACCGCCGCACCCCCAGCCCGCAGGTGGCCAGGTTGCAGATGTCGATCGCGCCGGCCTCCCGACAGGCGAGGATGCCGGCGTAGTCGCCCACGTGCTCGCTGATCGGCAGGCCGAGCTGGCGCCGCACCTCCGCCATCCCGCGCAGATCGTCGCGCGGCCGGGCGACGCTCTCGGCCATCTCGTACTGATAGGGCTTGAAGCGCTGCAGGACCGCCAGCGCTTCCTGCCAGTAGAAGCTGCCGCTCAGGTCGAGCGACTTGATCTCCACCTCCATGCCGAAGTGATCGCGCAGCGCCTGCAGGAACCGCTCCTCGGCGTCCAGCTCGCGCCCGATGTACTTGCGGATGCGCCGGAAGCCCATGTCCTTGACGCGGCGCACGCGCGCGATGTTCGCCTCGACCTCGTCGGCCGACTGCAGCGGGAAGATCGGATAGCAGAAGGGGATGCGATCGCGCAACTGGCCGCCCAGCAGCGCGTGCACGGGCACCCCGAGGATCTTGCCCAGCAGGTCGTGCAGGCCGATGTCGAACGCCGCCGGCAGGATGCCGCCCAGCCGCCGCATGGCCGCCGCGATGTTGCGCGGATCGGCGCCGCGGAGGCGCCGGTTGGCCTCCTCCTCCAGCAGGGCGAAGTTGGGGAAGTGCATCGGATGCTGATGGGCCAGGTCGGACAGCTCGCCCCAGCCGCTGACGCCCTCGTCCGTGTCGATGCGGATGAGGACGTGCTCGCTGATCGCCCCGGTCTCGCGGGGCGTCTCCACCAGGAAGAAGCGGGTGCCGGTGATCTTCATACCTCGTGTCCCTCTCGCTGTGGTCCGACCCAGCCGGCGTTGGCCGCCCCGCCCGCCGCGGCCGCGGTCAGGGCCGGGCCGGGGCGTCCGCCTGGCGCAGGAAGGGGTTGTTCGCGGGTTCCTTGCCGCCGTAGAACCAGGTCAGCGGCAGGACCTCGAGCGAGCAGCTCCTCCGGACGGGTCATCGGCACGTCCCTCATGGTCGCCCTCGCTGCTCCGCAGCCGGCCGCCCGTCTGCCGGCCGGCAATCTAGCCCGCACCGGCCCGGCAAACAAGAAAGGGGCCGATCCTCCTCACGCGCCCAGCAGCTCGTCCACGTCCGCCGCCGACAGCCAGTGGCCCAGCAGCGGCTGCGCGCCCGACGCCGCCGACTGCTGCCAGGTGGCGAACAGGTCGCCCGACGGCTCGCTCCACACGGATGCGTACCGGCAGCACCCGGTCCCGTGCGGAGACACGAAGGCCGGGGCCAGCAGGCTCAGCCGCCGCACGGCCGGGAAGCACGCATCGAGCCCGTACGCCACGCCGCCCAGTTCCTCGCACGAGTAGCCGCGCGGCCGCGCGACGCCGGCGCCGTGCGGCTCGTGCGGCCGCAGGCACTCGGCCCCGTCGTAGAAGTACAGCGACACGGGCGGCGCATCGCGAAAGGCGCCCCGACGCGGCACCGGCAGCCGACAGGTGATGCGCGCCGCGGCCACGTCCCAGACCGGCCCGCGCGGGAAGAAGTCCGGGCTGGCCGTCAGGCGGCGCCCGGCCTCGTCCAGCAGCACGTACCCGGAACTGGCCGACGACCAGGTGTAGGGATGGCAGCAGTGCAGCACGAGCAGCGCACCGGGCTGGGGGCCCGCCGTCACGCTGGGATCCTTCACGTGCAGGTGGGCCGGTCCGGGCCCGCGGAGGAAAGGCTCCAGACAACCGCGCGGGTCCAGCGCCTCGACGCTGGGCGCGACGAACCGGTCGATGCTCCACACTCCCGTGCCGGGCTTCTGGTACTCCCGCAGACCGGCCGGATAGGGCTGGTCCTTCTCCAGCGACACGAGCACCTCGACCCGGCCGCCGGACAGCCGCAGGAAGCTGCCCTCGATGCTCAACACCGGCGAGCCGCCGGACAGCTCGGCCTTGCCCCAGGCCCGGATCTTGGCGAACGTGGCGCCGTCGTCGGTCGAACGGAACAGGGCCAGCTCGCGGCCGCGCGGACCCGCAGCCAGCCCGAGCCGGCTGTCCCCTGCATCGCGGTACCGCCCGAGCAGCAGCAGGCTGCCGTCGCGCGGGTCGCGCACGCAGTTGCCGGCGCCGAACCAGTACCCGGCCGCCTCCTGGGCCGGCGGCACCAGCACGCAGCCGCTCTCCGGCGCGACGATCGCCTGCGCCAGCTCGCTGAGTCGTTCCTCCTGCGACTCCGTCAGCCTGTCCACCGGTTCTCCCCTCTCTGCCACTGTCGAGCGGCCGGTGGCCGCGCGGCCGAGCCGGGCCACCGCCCGCCCCAGGGCTCCTGGCGCCCGCGGCGCGCCACGGCGCCCGGCGCTCCTACGAGCCGGCCGCCGCCGGCAGCCAGCCGCCGGCCTCGCGGCGGACGATCGCCGCCATGCCGTCCAGCCAGGCGGGGTGGGCGTTCAGGCAGGGAACCAGACGCAGCTCGGCGCCCCCCGCTCGCGCGAACACGGCCGCTGCCCGGCGGCCGATCTCGTCCAGCGTCTCGAGGCAGTCGGCCGTGAAGCCGGGACAGACCACCGCTGCCCGGCGGACCCCGGCGCGGCCCAGGCTCGCCAGCACGGCTTCCGTGCTCGGCGCGGACCAGGCGCCCGGGCCAAAGCGCGACTGGTACCCCACCGACCATCCCCCCTCTGGCAACGCGAGCGCCGCAGCCAGCCGCCTGGCCGTGCACGCGCAGTGTTCCTCGTACGGGTCGCCCGCCAGCGCGTACCGGCGCGGCAGCCCGTGGAAGCTGAACACGTAGTGGTCGGGTGCGCGGTCCCACCCGGCGGCGGCCGCCGCGACCACGGCCCCCAAGGCGGCGAGGTAGGCTGGATCGGCGTGGTACGGGGCCACGAACCGCACGGCCGGCAGCCGGCGCCGGCTCGCGGGCGGCAGGCGGGCGGAGCAATCCAGGGCCGCGCGCATGGCTGCCGCGTACACGGAGCCGGAGGTGCTCGCGGAGAACTGGGGAAACATCGGGAAGACGAGCAGCCTCTCCACGCCGTCGGCGCGCAACCGGGCCACCGCGCGGCAGAGCCCGGGTTCGCCGTAGCGCATCCCCAGTTCGACACGGAAGTCGGCGCCCAGGCGCGCCTGGAGCCCGGCCGCCTGGGCGCGGCAGTGGACCAGCAGCGGAGACCCGTCCGCCGTCCAGATGCTCCGGTACAGGCGCGCCAGCCGGCTGCCCCGGCGCGGCAGGACTGCCAGGCGCAGGATCGGCTGCCACAGCAGCGGAGGAAGGTCCACCACCCAGCGGTCCGTCAGCATCTCGCGCAGGAAGGCGCGCACGGCCGCCGGCGTCGGCGCCGCAGGCGTGCCCAGCGGCACCACCACTACCCCCACCGGTGGCGCCGCTTGCGCCATCGACCGATACCTCCTGCCGCCCATGAGCGGCCGCCGGCGATCCCCGTGCAGGTTGATCGGCCGGCACGCCGTGGGTACCTTGCCCGGCACCCGGCCGAGCGTCCGCCTGCCGGCCGGCGGCAATGTAGCGCCAGGCCTCGGCGGCGGCCAGCCGCGCGTCTCGCGCGCCCCGCCGGGCCCCAGTCACACTTGTCCGGAGCCTCTCGCATGCGCACGCTGTTCGTCGGGATCGAATACGCAGGCAAGTCCACCCTGGTGCAGCATCTGGCCGAGTACTACCGCCGCCGCCGGCTGCGGCCGCACGTGGATGACCATTTCACCATCCCCGACGACACGCTCACGCCCGAGTCCAAGCAGATCATGCTCGGCCTGCCCGACGACATGAAGGAGCGGATGCAGCGGATGCAGATCCAGTATCATGTCGACATCCTGCGCCGGTACCCGTACCCCATCTTCGCCGGCTGGCACATCGAGGAAGCGGTGTACACGGCTGCGTACGGACGGGATCCCGCCAGCCCCTACTACGCGAACTACGCTTACCAGTTCCACCGTCTGTACGAGGCCCAGGTGTTCGAACAGCACCTGCCGGACCTGGTGATGGTGCACGTCACGGCCAGCGACGAGGCGATCCGCGAGCGCATGCGCCGCCAGCCCCACCAGCACCAGGTCATTCGCGAGGCCGACATTGCCATGCTGAAGGAGCGCTTCGCCGAGGAGGTGGCGCACTCGCTGTTCACCTACCAGGGGCGGACCATCGTGCTGGACACCACGGCGCGCACGCCGGCCGAGTCGCTGGACGACCTGCTGGCCGCCTCGGAGCCGCTGATCACGCCCGGCGAGATCGCGCTCCGCGCGCTGCCGGTGCCGGACGGCGAGTACGAGGTCCGCTATCGCGGCGGGGTGCGCGAACTGGTCCGGTCGGCCCGATGAACCCCACCCAACACCCGGGCAGCCACCGGTGGCGGAGCCGGGCCGAGGCCGTAGCCGGCCGTCTCGGGGCGGCATGGCCCCATCCGGTCGCGTCCGGGGTGCACCCGCAGCGGCGATGACCACGACGAGCGACCGCTATGCGGTGGCGGTACGGGCCGCCCGCGTCACCTTCCTGCTGAACCTGGCGCTGTGCCTGGTCAAGCTGGCGACCGGGTGGGTGGGGCACTCCTTCGCCCTCATCGCCGACGGGGTCAACAACCTCACCGACGTCGCGTTGTCCGCGGCCCTGTATCTGGGTATGCGGCTGGCCCGGCGGCCGGCCGACGCCGGGCACCCGTACGGGCACGGGAAGATCGAGCAGGAACTGACCCGGATCGTCGCCGGCGTCGTGCTGGTGACTGGCGGAGGGATCATGTGGGAGGCGGTGCAGCGACTGGGGCACGGCGGCCCCGGACCCACGCCGCTCGTGCTGGTCGTCGCGGTGGCCTCGATTGGCGTCAAGTTCCTCATGTTCTTCGCCCTGCAGCGGGTCGCCCGGCGCATCGGCAGCGGCGCCCTGGCGGCCGACGCCATGAACCACAAGTCCGATGTCGCCGCCACCAGCTGCGTGGTCCTCGGCACGCTGGCGGTGCGCCTGGGTGGTCAGGCCTGGACCAGCGCCGACGAGGTCGCCACGATCCTGGTGGGCCTGCTCATGATCCTGGCCGCCGGCCGGCAGATCTACGAGGTCTCCGACGAGTTGCTCGACCGCGTGGCCCCCACCGACCTGCTGACCAACATCCGCGCGCTGGCGCGCGCCTATCCCGGCATCGTCGGCGTGGACCTGGTCACCGGACGCAAGGCCGGGATGCACTTCCTGATCGACCTGCACCTGGAGGTCGATCCGCAGATGCCCGTGCAGCGGGCTCACTACCTGGGCCACCAGGTCCGGGATCGGATCATCCAGGAACTGCCCGAGATCCTCGACATCCGCGTGCACATGGAGCCGGGGGGCAGCGCGGACCGCGACAGGCGCGCGCCCGGCTAGCGGGTGGCCGAGTCGGCGGCGGCGCGGGTCGCCGCGACCCCGGGCGCGGTGGACAGGGACGCCGGGCCGGCAGCGCGCGTGAACGGCCGGTTCGGGGCCCGGAGCCACTTGACCCCGGCGCGGCGGTCCGTACGTACGCGCATGCCATGGACGACTCCGAGCCCCGTCATCGCGTCACTCTGAACGTCGGCGACATGACGTGCGCGGCCTGCGCGCGGCGGGTGGAGTTGGCCCTGGCTGGGGTGCCGGGCGTGAGCCGCGCCGCGGTCAACCTGGCAACCGAGGAAGCGACCGTCGAATACGACCCCGCACAGGCCGCCCCGGCGGCCCTGGCCGAGGCGGTGACGGCCGCTGGCTACCGCGTGCTGGGCGAGGCCGAGGTGCTCGCCAGCCAGGCCCAGCGCCGCCGCCGCCGGCTCCAGCAGCAACGACGGCACCTGCTGGCCGCCCTGGCGTTCTGGGCCCCCGCGGCGACCTTCGAGATGGCCGGCATGCTCCGCCTGCCCCTGCCGGCAGCGCTGAGGTCGGCGGCCCACCCGGTCGCGACCGGGGTGCTCCTGTTGGTCTTGACTCTCCCGGTCATCTGGCTCGGGCGGAGCATGTTCGTCGAAGGGGTCCGGGCCTTCGCTCGGGCGGCCCCCAACATGTTCTCCCTGGTGACGGTAGGCACGGGTGCCGCCTTCCTCTACAGCCTGGCGGAGCTGGCAGCCGCCGTTGCCGGTCGGCACGACGGCCACGACATGTACTTCCCCGCCGTCTCGACCATCATCACGCTCGTGCTGCTGGGACGCCACCTGGAGGCGCGGTCGCTGCTGCGCGCCGGCGCGGCCATCGAAGCCCTGGTGCAACTGCAGCCGGCGCAAGCCACGGTCGTGCGCGACGGGCGGGAAACGCGCGTGCCGGCCGCCACGGTGCGCGTCGGCGACGAGATGGTGATTCGCCCTGGTGAACGCGTGCCGGCGGACGGCGTGGTGCTGGCGGGCGCGGCCGCGGTGGACGAGTCCATGGTTACCGGCGAGTCCCTGCCGGTGGCCAAGGAACCGGGTGCGCGCGTCATCGGGGGCAGCGTGGACCGCGACGGCCTGCTCCGCGTCCGGGCCACCCGCGTCGGCAGCGAGACCGTGCTGGCGCGGATCATCCGGCTGGTCCGCGACGCCCAGCAGGGCAAGCCGCGGCTCGCCCGGCTGGCCGACACGGTGTCCGGCTACTTCGTGCCCGCCGTGATGCTGGTGGCCGTCGTTGCCGGGGCGAGCTGGTGGCTGGCGGGCGCCGCTCCGGGCTTCGCCCTGCGGGTGGCGGTGGCCGTGCTCATCGTCGCCTGTCCGTGCAGCCTGGGCCTGGCCACCCCCACGGCCATTCTGGTCGGCACCGGTCGCGGGGCGCAGCTGGGCGTCCTGGTGCGCACACCCGAGGCACTGGAGCGGGTCGGGTCGCTGGACACCATCGTCCTGGACAAGACCGGCACCATCACAGGCGGCGAACCGCGCGTGACGTCCATCGCCTGCGCCGGCGACGGAGAGGCAGCAGCGCTGCTGGCCCTGGCGGCGTCGGTGGAAGCGGGCTCCGAGCATCCGCTGGCCCGTGCCATCGTCGCCGCCGCCCGCGCTCGGGAGCTGCCGCTGGCCCCTGTCGGCGGATTCGTCGCCGTGCCGGGGCAGGGAGCCAGAGGCACGGTGGAGGGCCGACAGGTGATCGTCGGCAACCGCCGCATGCTGGCCGCAGCCGGGCTGGATCCCGCCACGGTCCCCTTCGGCTCCACCCCTCTCCAGCCCGGCCATACCCCGGTGTGGGTCGCGGTGGACGGCCGAGTGGCGGGCATGCTGCAGCTGGCAGACGTTCCCCGCCCGAGCAGTGGCGCCGACATCGCTGCCATGCATGGGCGGGGCCTGCGCGTCGTCATGGTGACCGGTGACGCGCGGCAGACTGCCGAGTCCATCGCCGCCCAGGTCGGCGTCGACGAGGTGCACGCGGAGGCTCTCCCCGAGGACAAGGTCCGGCTCGTGCGCGAGCTGCAGGCCCGCGGCCGGCGCGTGGGCATGGTGGGCGATGGCATCAACGACGCCCCTGCCCTGGCCCAGGCCGACGTGGGCATCGCCATCGCCGCGGGCACCGACGTGGCCATGGAGTCGGCCGACGTCATCCTCATGCACGACCGCCTGCGCGACGTCGTCGTGGCCCTGGAACTGGGCGCGGCCACGCTGCGCACGATCAAGCAGAACCTGTTCTGGGCATTCTTCTACAACATCGTCACCATTCCGGTGGCTGCCGGCCTGCTGCACGTGTTCGGCGGTCCCTTGCTCGACCCCATGCTGGCAAGTGCCGCCATGGCCCTCAGCTCCGTGTCGGTGGTGGGCAATGCGTTGCGCCTGCGGCGGTTCCGCCAATGAGCCGGAGGGGCCCTCCGGCCTCGCCGCGGGCGGGAGCCGTGGGCCGTCCAGCCGCGCCCCGCGGCGGCACGCGGTTGCCCCGGTGCGGCTGGCAGGCTATCCTCCTGCGCAGGCGCCGGCGCGCCGCGCCGCCGGGCTAGGCGCCGGCCATGGCGTCCCGAGCCTGCGCTCGGACTGACCGAGGGACTCGCTCCGGTGCGCATCCTGCGGAAGGTAGAGGTGCGACGCCTGTTCGCGGCGGCCGCGGCCAGCCACCCGCCGCGCTGCCGGCTGGCGTTCCTGCTGGAGAGCCTGGACGACCCGCTGAACGTCGGCTCCCTGTTCCGGATCGCCGACGCCTGTGGTGCCGCGGAGCTGATCCTCACGGGCAAGACGCCCACGCCACCGCACGAGATCATCGACCGCACGTCCCGCGGGCACGACCGCCGCGTGCCCTGGCGCCGGATCGCCGCCACCGAGGCGGCCTGCGCGGCGCTGCGCACGGCCGGGTTTCACCTGCTCGCCGTGGAGACGGCCAGCGGCGCCCAGTGCTTCTACGACTATCCCTATCCCGAGCGGGTCTGCCTGGTGCTGGGCAACGAGACCGACGGCGTGTCTGCGGCCACGCTGGCCCACTGCGACGGCGCCGTGTTCATCCCGATGTACGGCAAGGGCCCGTCCCTCAACGTGCACGTCGCGGCCGCGCTCGTGGCGTACCAGGCCCTCCGCGGCGGCGGCTGAACCTCGCCGGCTCGCCGGCGAACCGCCGGGTCGGCGGGATCCTGGGCGCCCGTTCGCCTCAATGCCCGGCCACGCCGTCCCAGGCCGAGGCGAAGAAACGCGCCCAGTTGCCGTGCATGATCCGCTCGCAGTCCGCCTCGCTGTAGCCGCGGGCCCGCAACAGCGCCGGGATCTTCTGCAGATCGGCGATCGTATCCAGGTCGGACGGCACCTGCTCGGTGCCGTACCCGCCGTCCAGGTCCGAGCCGATGGCCGCGTGGGCGCTGTCGCCCGCGAGCTGGCAGATGTGGTCGATCTGCGCCGCCACCGCGTCCAGGGTCAGCACATCCGGCTGCGTCACGCCCCGGACCCAGTCGGGGTAGAGCATCCAGGCGTCCAGCGCCACGCCCATCACGCCGCCGCGCGCGACCAGCGCCCGGATCTGCTCGTCGCTGAACTGGCGGTCGCCCGGGACCAGCGCCCGGCAGTTGTTGTGGCTGGCCAGCACCGGACCCCCGAAGCTGGACAGCGCCTCCCAGAAGGCGGGTTCGGACAGGTGCGTGACGTCGAGGATCATGCCGACCTCGGCCATCGCCGCCAGCAGCCGCCGGCCGGAGGGCAGCAGGCCCCCGTGCGTGCCGGTGCCGTGCGCATAGGCGCTGATCCCGTAGTGCGCCAGGCTGACGACGCGCAGCCCATCGGCCCACCACGACGCGACCTGGTCCGGCGCGACGATCGGGTCCGCGCCCTCCATGCCGACGACGAAGCCGAACGGCGCCGAGCCGGGCCGTGCGGCGTAGTCCGCCAGATGCGCCTGCAGGCCGGCTGCGTCCGTGATCAGGCGCACGCGACCCTGCGCCGCCAGCACGCGGTAGTAGGCCAGCTGCCCCTGGGCGATCGCGTAGGAGATCTCCTGGGTGGCGGCGCCGTCCGTCGCACTGCCCGGCCGCGCGGTGCGCGAGATCACCGTGGCCACACACACGGCCAGTTCGGCCTGCCGCATCTGGGGAAAGGCCACCGTGCCGCGGCCGCGCCCGGGTTCGGCCATGCCGTGCTCCGCCCGGCGGATGTCCAGCACGTCCGCGGTCAGGTCCCGGTTCCACCCCAGCGCGTTCATCGCCAGATCCAGGTGAGAATCGATCAGCAGCATCGTTCAGGTCTCCCTTGCCTGGCTGTCGAGGTGTCGTCGCTCGAACTCCGCGTATTCCTGCAGGAGACGGGAGTACAGCGCCGCGTGCTGGGATCGGGGCTGGATCGTGGAGTCGGCGACGGGCCGGGTGAACGGCTCGACCGCCGCCGCCCACGCCAGCGGCTGACCGCGAGCCGCTCGCTCGGCGTGCCAGGCGCGCAGGGCCGCACCCAGCGCCGCCGCGTCCGTCGTGGCAAAGCGATGCACCGGGCAGCCGTGCACATCGGCGTAGACCTGCAGGATCGGCGCGTTGGCCGACGCGCCGCCAGTGACCGACAGCGAGGCGACTTCGACGCCCATCCAGCGGGAGTGCAGCCGCGACGACAGCGCCTGCGCCTCGACCACGGCGCGCACGTTGGCGGGTCCATCGTCCTCGGCCAGGTTCCGGCGCGCCACGCCCGCCCGCGCCACGTGCGGCACGATCTCCGGGGCGAAGTACGGGAGCATCAGCGCCCCGCCGTTGCCGGGGGGCGTGGCCGCCAGCGCCGCGCCGAACTCGGCCCAGGACATCCCGAACCGCTGCCGCACGGCCTCGCGGGCCAGGCTGCCGTTGAGAAAGCAGATCAGCGCCATGTAGTGCACGTCGTCCGGCGAGGCGAACAGCGCGCCCTCGCCCGCTGCCGAGTAGCGCGGCGCATCCATGCAGGCGAACAGGGTGTCGGAGGTGCCCAGGCTCAGGGCCACCTGTCCCGGCCGCACCAGGCCGAGGCCGATCAGGCTGCAGGGGTTGTCGCCGGAGAACGGCACGACGAGGCAGTCGGCCGCGAAGCCGTACCTCTGCACGTAGTAAGGGCTCACCGGGCCGGCTGCCTGCGTCGCGGGGATGATCGGGGCCAGGCGCGCCTGGAGGTCGGGCGCCGTGGCCGCCAGCGCCGCCGGGCTCCAGGCGCGCTGCCGGATGTCCATCAGATTGGTGCCGCTGCCGTCGCCGGGATCGACCGACACCACCTTGCCGGCGAAGAGGCTGGCCATGAACGAACTGACGAGGCAGATGTGCCGGGTCCGCGCGTACGCCTCGGGCTCGGTCTGGTAGAACTTGCGGATCTGGGGCCCACTGAAGCGCTCGAAGGCCGTGTTGCCGGTCAGTTCCAGCAGTCGCTGGCGACCGCCCACCGCCGCCTCGATCTGCCGGCACTGCTCGCTCGTCGAGGTGTCCATCCACACCGGCGCCGTGGGCCGGGCGAGGATCCGCTCGAGCTGCCCGACCAGGGGCTGGTCGCCGCTCAGCGAGGCGAGCGCAGCGGGCGCGCTGTCGCCCAGATACACCGTGCCGTGCTGCTGGCCGCTGCCCGCCACCGCGCGGATGGCGCCCAGCTCGACGCCCTCGTCGCGCAGACGGCTCAGCAGCAGATCCAGCGCCTCCACCCACATCAGCGGCGCGCTGTGCACCACGCCGCCGCCCATGTCCAGCACGCCGTTGCTGACACCGTACCGGCTCCCGAAGTGCGCGTCGAAGTTGACCGATGCGTCCGCGACGATCGCCTCGTCGTCGGTGTCGATGACCATCGCCGTCAGGGACTGCGTGCTGGCATCGATGCCCAGGTACCTGCCCATGGTCGGCCTCTAGATGCTGGCGGTAGGAGGAGGCCCCCAGAAGCCCGCGGGCCTCGCCGTTCAGTGCGCTCGCCGGGCCATTCTAAGCAAGCGACGACTGCCAGGCAACGGCGCTCGCGCCCCGCGCCACGCCCCGCGGGCGCCCGCCGGAAAGCCTCGCGGCGGCCCGCCCCCCTGCGGGCGGAACGCCCCGGTCGCCGCCCGAGCGGCCGCCGCGGCGGCGCCTCCCTGCCGCTTGCCGGCGACCTGGCTGCCGCCTATGCTGTGGCGCCGGCACCGAGGGCAGCCTGGCCAGCCTGGCCAGGGTTACCGGGGGGCGCGACGCCGAGCCGCCGGGCCTGGCGCGCGAGTGCCGCGGGCACGCCGGGAGGATTCCGCACATGGACGATCCGTACGCACGGCTGGGCGTTCACCCGATCATCAACGCCGCCGGTCCCGCCACGCGCCTGAGCGGCGGCATCCTGCGCCCGGAAGTTGCCGATGCGATGCGCGCCGCTGCGCAGCACTGCGTCGATATGGCCGAACTGCAGGCCGCTGCCAGCGCGGTCATCGCGCGGATCACCGGTGCGGAGGCCGGGTGCGTCACGGCGGGAGCCGCCGCCGGGTTGCTGCTGGGCACGGCGGCGTGCGTGACGGGCCTCGATCCGGCGGCGATGGAGCGATTGCCCGACACGACCGGCCTCAAGCGCCGCGTGCTCATCCCGCGCAGTCATCGCAACTTCTACGACCACGCCGTGCGCGCCGTGGGCGTCGAACTCGTGGAGGTCGGCATCGCCGATCGCTTCGCCGGGGCTGGCGTGCGGGACACCGAGGCCTGGGAGATCGCCGCGGCCATCGACGACCGGACGGCCGCCGTCTGCTACGTCGCCTCGCCGCACGCGCTGCCGCCGCTCGCCGAGGTCGTGGCGGTGGCGCAGGCGGCCGGCGTCCCGGTGCTGGTCGACGCCGCGGCCCAGCTGCCGCCGCCCGAGAATCTGCGCCGCTTCATCGCCGCCGGCGCGGACCTGGTGGTCTTCAGCGGCGGCAAGGCGATCGGCGGACCGCAGGCCTCGGGCATTCTCTGCGGCCGGCGCGAGCTGGTCGCCGCCGCCGCCCTCCAGCAACTCGACCTGGACGTGATCCCCGCGCTCTGGCGGCCGCCGCCGGCGCTGATCCCGCGCGACCGCGTGCCCGGCGTGCCGCACCACGGGCTGGGCCGCACCTGCAAGGTCGGCAAGGAGCAGATCGTGGGCCTGCTCACGGCGCTGGAGCTGTTCGTGGCCGAACCAGCGGAGGCGCGCCGCGCGCGCTGGCAGGCGCTGCTCGACGAGCTGGCCACCGCCTGCGCAGCCCTGCCCCATGCGGTGCTCACGGTCCCCGCCGCACCAGACCGGCCCGAGATCCCCGCGGCGCGCCTGACCCTGAACGAGACAGCCGCAGGCCTCTCGGCGCTCCAGCTCGCCGCCTTGCTGCAGGACGGCACGCCGAGCATCCACGTCAACGTGGCCGGGGCGCGCGCCGGCTGGCTCGGCCTCAACCCCGTGTGTCTGCAGCCGGGCGAACCGACCCGCATCGGCCGGCGCTTGCGGGAACTGCTGGCGCCGGCGGCTGCGCCGGCCCTGAGGCCCGGCGCAGCCGCCGGCAGACAGGCGGGGCGGCGGGTTTCCGCCGGACCGGCAGCACTCCGGCAGTCGCTACGGCCAGGGACGCAGCAACGGCTGCAGGTCGGCGAGCAGCTGGCTCAGTTCGGCGGCATCGTGCGCGTCCAGAGGAATGGAGCCAGGCTGGCGCATGCCGGTGGTGGCGATGACCCCGCGGCGCCGGAGCACCTCCTTGCACACCGGCAGGCCGAGGATCAGCGTCAGGTTGATCAGCGGCAGCAGCGCGTTGAACAGGGAACGCGCCTGGGCGCGGTCGCCGGCGCGCCACGCGTCCCAGATGCGCACGTGGACATCGGTCGCCTCGGCGGCGGGCATGAAGCCCGTGGCGCCGCGCTCCAGCTCGGACAGCATCCAGCGGCCGTGAGCCCCGCCGAACACGCCGCGGCACTCGGGACCGACCTGGGCCAGCACGGCGCTGACGTGATGCGCGCTGGGGTGCATCTCCTCCTTGACGTACTCCACGTGCTCGACCTCGCGGAGCAGGGAGGCGATGAAGGCGGCATCCATGCCCGGGTAGCTGTGCTGGATGAAGACCGGCAGGCGGGCCGCGGCGGCGATCCGCCGGTAATAGGACGCGATCTCCGCGCGGTCCGCGCTGGCCAGGTACGGTGGCAGGGCGATGACGGCGGCGGCGCCCGCCGCGGCGGCATGCCGGGCGTACTCGGCGGCGATGTCGGCCGTCGGCCCCGCCACGCCGGCGACCACGGGCACACGGCCGGCGGCGGCGCGCACGACGACCTCGACCATCGCCCGCCGCTCCGCGTCCCCGAGGAACTGGAACTCGCTGCCCAGCACCGGGTACACCAGGCCGTGGCAGCCCATCGCCACGCAGAACTCGACCTGCCGCTCCAGACTGGCGGTGTCCACCGCTGCCGCGGCGTCCAGCGGCGTCTGCAGCACCGGGAAGATGCCTGCCATCGCCTCGCCCATGGCTCGCTGCTCCTAGCGATCGACCGCGCGGCGCCGCGCCGGGGTTCAGCGCAGTAGCTGGGCGCCGCGGTAGGCGGCTCCCATCAGCGCCGTCTTGTCGTTGCGCACGACCTGGACAGGCACGGCCCGCAGGGCCTCGGACATGCGGCCCTTGTTGAGGAAGCCGCGCATGAACAGCCCGCCCTGCAGGCGCGGCAGGATCTTGGGGGCGATGCCCCCGCCGACGTAGACGCCGCCGGTGGCCATGAACTTGAGGGCCAGGTTGCCGGCCTCCTCGCCGTACAGGCGGACGAACAGGTCCAGCGCCTGGCTGGCCAGCTCGCAGCGCCCCGCGAGTGCCGCCCGCGAGATGGCCCCCGCGCGGTCCGGGGCGATGGCCAGCTCGGCGGCCAGCCAGTCCGGCTCGGTGCCGCGTCCCGTGTCGCGCAGGAACTCGTAGATGCTCGCCAACCCGCTTCCCGAGAGAATCCGCTCCCAACTGAGGTGCCCATAGCGTTCGTGCAGGTAGGACCACAGCTCCACTGCGACCGCATCGGTCGGGGCGAAGCTGGCATGCCCCCCTTCCGAGGCGATGGCGGTATAGCCGCTGCCGGTCCAGCACAGCCCGCCTTCGCCCAGGCCGGTTCCCGCCGCGATCACGGCCACGTTGCCCTCGGGATCGACGGGTGCCTCGTTGAGACTGACCCTATCCTCGGGAGCCAGCACCTGGGTGCCGTACGCGGTGGCCTCCAGGTCGTTGAGGAGGTGCACCGCCGGATCACCGAGCGCCGCACGCACCTCGTCCGGGTGGATCGACCACGGCAGGTTCACCGGCCGGATGGGCAGTTGCCGCACCGGCCCCGGCACGCCGACGACCACGCAGTCGGGGCGCCGGCCCGCCTCCTCCGCGAAGGCCCGCAGCAACGCCCCCAGGCTGCTGAACCTCGACGTCTCGTACCTCCCCTCGTATAGAGGCCTGAAGCCACCCGTCCCCGCGCACATGGCGAGGTAGGTCTTCGTCCCGCCGACATCTCCCGCCAGGATCACGGCTGCAGCCATCCTCTGCCCCCTCCGTCCAGCAGCGCATCGGCCTCGCGCGGTCCCCAGGAGCCCGCCGCATAGCGGGGGATGCGCCGCGACGACGGCGCGCTCCACGCCTCCAGCACGGGCATGAGCAACTCCCACGATTTCTCGATCCAGTCGCTGCTGGCGTACAATGTAGCGTCGCCGCGCAGGCAGTCCAGCAACAGCGTCTCGTACGCCTCGGGGGCCGGGCCGCCGAAGGTGGACGCGTAGTCGAACTCCATGCGCACGGTGCCCAGCTGCACCCCCGGTCCCGGGATCTTGCCGTTGAACGACAGGGAGATGCCCTCCTCGGGCTGGATGCGGATCGTCAGGGTGCTGGGCGCCAGCGGCTCGTCAGCGGGGAAGATCAGGTGCGGCGGCTGCCGGAACTGCAGCGCCACCATGCTGGCCCGCTGCCGCAGCCGCTTCCCCGTGCGCAAGAGGAACGGCACTCCCTGCCAGCGCCAGTTGTCCAGCGTCAGGCGCACCGCCGCGTAGGTCTCCGTGCGCGAGTCGGCGGGCACGCCGGCCTCCTCGTGATAGCCGACCACCGGCCGGCCCTCCACCGTGCCCGCTGCGTACTGCCCGCGCACGGCGTACCGGTCGACCTCGCCGACGCTCAACGGCCGCACCGCCTTGAGCACCTTCAGCTTCTCCACGCGCACGCTCTCCGCGTCGAACGCCGACGGCGGCTCCATGGCGATGACGGACAGGATCTGGAGCAGATGGTTCTGCACCATGTCGCGCAGCGCGCCGGAGCGGTCGTAGTACCCGGCCCGATGCTCGACCCCGACCGTCTCGGCGGCCGTCACCTGCACGTGATCCACGTACCGCCGGTTCCACAGCGGCTCGAAGAGCGAGTTCGCCAGACGGAACACCAGGATGTTCTGGACCGTCTCCTTGCCCAGGTAGTGGTCGATGCGGTAGATCTGCTCTTCGGCGAACACCCGATGCAGGGCGCGATTGAGCCGGCGCGCCGACTCGTAGTCGTGGCCGAACGGCTTCTCGACGATGATCCGCGACCAGCCGCAGCCGGGTGCTCCCTGGCAGTTGAGCCCCGCCCGCCCGAGGTGCTCGACCACGTCGAGGTACACCTGCGGCGGCACGGCGCAGTAGAAGCAGCGGTTGCCGCGCGTGCCGCGCGCCGCGTCCAGCGCTGCCAGCCGCCGCTTCAGGGACTCGTACGTGCCGGCATCGCCGTACTCGCCGCGCACGAAGCACAGCTGCCCCGCGAACCGAGCCACGGCATCCGGGGCGCCCGCCCGGCCGGCTTCGCGCACCGCCCGGGACATCTGGTCGCGGAAGCCGTCGTCGTCCAGCTCGGTCCGCCCCACGCCGACCAGCGCGAACGGCTGCGGCAGCCGCTCCTGCCGCGCCAGGTTCCACAGCGCCGGGATCAGCTTGCGCCGGGTCAGATCTCCCGAGGCACCGAATATCACCAGCGCGCACGGCTCCAGGGGGCGATCAGGCAGCAGCGAACTCCGCGTCATCACCGACCCTCCCTCAGGCAGTCAGCGCGGCGGCGCGGCGCCTTGAGCCGCGCCTACGGCCCGGCTATATTCGCCCCGCGCGCGAGCGGCCGGCTCGCGCCGCCGCGGGCGCCCCGCCGGCGGCTGCCGGCCCGTCCCGCTGTCCGAACCTTCTCGGGTGCGCATGGCGACCATCGTCGACGGCAAGAAGCGGATCCCCTTCATGCGGGGCATGCTCATCCACTACCTGATCCAGCGCGGCTTCCGGCAGGAGGAGGCCGCCCTGGTCGCCAACGACACGCGCGCGAACCTCGCCCAGACGCCGGTCATCCGCAAGAAGGACATCGTCCGCCTGGTGCGCAGCACCATCGCGCTGCGCACCCGCGGGCGCGACCCGGGCGATCTGGTGTTCTGGGAACCGGCGCCCGCCAGCGTCGTCGTCGAGAGCGACGCGGGCGCGCTGCCCCTGGCCCGGGACGCCCTGGCCCACTCCGTGCAGGTGACCGGCCTGGAGCCGGCGGTCGCCTACGACATCGCCTGCGCGATCGAGAAGCGCCTGATCGACCAGCGCCGGGCCCGCATCCGCCAGAGCGAGCTGGCCGAGTACGTCATCGCCTTCCTGCGCGAGCACCACGGCGAGACCTGCGCGGGTCGCTATCGTCTGTGGCATCGGTGGCGTCAGCGCGATCTCTCGCTGGTGGTGCTGATCGGGGGGGCCACTGGCGTCGGCAAGACCACGCTGGCCATCGCGCTGGCCAATCTGCTGAACATCCCGCGAGTCGTCGCCACCGACGACATCCGCCAGATCATGCGCCTGATGCTCTCCGCCGAGCTCATGCCGGCGCTCCATCCCTCGTCCTACCTGGCCGGCAGCGCCCTGCCCAACGCGGCCAGCCACGACGACCCGGTGATCGCCGGCTTCTGCGAACAGGCGCGCATCGTCGCCGTCGGGGTGCGGGCCATCATCTCGCGGTGCGTCGACGAGAACAGCAGCGTCATCATCGACGGCGTGCACCTGCTGCCCGAGCTGCTCGACCTGGGCCTGGCCCCCGAGCGGGTGTGCTTCGCGCCCCTGACGCTGGCCCTGCCGGATCGGCGCGTGTTCCAGCGGCGCTTCGAGGAGCGGGCCAAGCGCGCCCCCCGCCGGCCCCAGGGGCGGTACCTGAGCCACCTGAGCGACATCGTCAGGATCCAGGAATTCGTCGTCGACAGAAACCAGGCCCATGGCGTGCCGCTGCTGGACACCACCGCCGCAGGCGACCTGACGAGCAGGGCCGCGGTCATGATCGGCGACCGGCTGGCCCAGCACCCCGCCCTGGCCGGCATCGCCGACGCCAGGAAGCCCGGACGCCGCCGCCAGGCATGACCCCGGACCGGCGCGCCTCCCGGGAGCGGTCCCGCGCTCACAGGTAGAGCAGATACAGACGAAGCGAGGGACGAAGGCGCACCGCCGGCGCGGGCCAGTGGATCCAGTTGAGCCGCGTCTTGACCGCCCGCCACAGCGGGCTGCTGCCCGGCAGCGCGCGCGTGTCGTAGTCCAGAGCCAGGAACAGCTCGGGTTCGGCATCGGGCAGGTCGCGGTAGTACTTGTTCGGCCCCTTGCTCTTGACGTTGGCGCCGTGCAGCCCGGTGGCGCCGTAGCCCGCCGCGATCCCCAGGCAGTCGGGCCAGCGCGCCGCGGCCCGCGCCGGCAGCAGGCGGTCGAGCTGGAGCGCGGCCCACAGGGTCATCCCCTCGTAGTCGTCGATCAGCGCGTCCACGTGGGGGCGATCGTCGGCGCGCCGCTCCTGTCGGTCGAGATAGAGCCGGGACGGGTGATAGCTCATCTTGAACTGCAGCACCTGGGTCGCCGGCACCAGCGCGTGCAGGAGCGGGACCGTGGCGCCGGTGGTGTTGGCGGCAAAGTCGGGTATGCTGAAGCCCCAGTGGTTGTAGTACGCGTCCTTCATCTCGATCTCGAGCATGACGCCCCAGCTCACGGCGGTGCCCAGGATGGCGCTGAGGCAGCGCGGCAGGCCGCCCCATGTCAGGCCGTCCTGCAGGCTCTGCGACATCACCATGCCGCTCATGAAGTGGCCGGCCTTGTCCAGGTTCAGATAGGTCTCGCCGCTCCAGTCCGCGATCCAGCGGATATGGTCCTGTTTCTCGCCCTGGTACCAGGCTTTGTCGAAGTAGCGGAAGCCCGCGTAGTGCATGCCCAGGCCCGCCCCGCCCAACAGGGCGAGTCGGCGCGGCCGCAGCGACGACCAGACGCTGGCGCTGTCGGCCGTCCAGCAGCCCGCGCCAGCCGACCGCGCATGGCCCGCCAGCAGGGCAACGGCGACCAGCCAGACCTGGACGAACCGCACCGGAGCGCGGTGCCGCGGGGATGCTGCCATGGGGTCGAGCCTCAGGGACATCGAGGGCTGGATCCGGTCGCCCGGCAACCGCTGCCGCACGTGCACGTTGTGCCCTGCTAGCGGCATCCGTAGCTTAGCACCGGCCGGCCGGTCTGCCCGGGAGAGGCACCAGTCCTGGCAGGAGCACAGCGAGTGCGGCGCACCCGCCGAGAACGACGCCGGGACGACGCCGGGACAATATAGCCGCCGGCGAGAACGCCTCAACGCCACGGACCTGCTGCACCACCCCATGACCGAGGACGCCGAACCCCGACCGGTACCGGAGGCCGGCGCGCCGAGTCGCCGCCGGCGCCGGCCGCACGCCCCTCCGGTGGATCCGGTGGGCGGCGGCGCCGGCCGGCCGCCGCGGGACTCCGGCGGGCGGCCGACGCAGCGATGGCAGCGCTGGCGCAGCGACCTCGTGCGGTCCGTGGGGCTCACGCCTGCCTTCCGCGTGTACTTGTTCGTCGCCAGCATCCTCGCGATTCTCGCCTTCCTGCTCTACAACGAATCGCTCATCCGCCAGCTCCGCCAGCAGGAGGAGCGCAACGTCACGCTGTACGCCCGGCTGATATCGCTGATGCCCCTGGCCGCGGACGAGCAGTCGGTCGCCATCTTCCGCGAGATCAGCCTCAACCCGACCATCAGCTTCCCGGTCATCATCACCGACTACAGCGGCAAGGTGACGCACTACAGCAACCTCGACGGCGGCCCCTCGCCGGCCGGCGGCGCGGCCCGGCGGCTCTGGCGTCGCCTGGCGTTCTGGACGCCCGGCGCCAGGCGGGCGGCGACCGACTCGACCGCGCGCCTGGAAGCCCGACTGGCGGCGCTGATCCAGCGCATGGATGCGGCCAACGAGCCCATCCCGTTCTATCCGGTGCCGCAGCCGGCCGGCCGGGCCTACGCCGTGGCCGGCAACGTGGTGATCACCGACGCCGACGGCTGGCCGGTGCGCTGGTCGGGTCCGGATCTGCCCGCCGCCGAGGACACGACGGCGGCGGCGCGAGCCCGCGTGGAGCAGTTCCAGCGCGCGCTGCCACCGACAGCCGAACCGCTCGCCTTCGTCTCCACGGCAGGCTATCCCGGCTACCTGTACTGGGACGGAGCGTGCATGATCGCCGCGGATCACGCCAGGCGGCCGGTGGCCTGGCGCGGCAGCGGCCTGCCCGCGCCGACGGACACCGGTCAGGCGGCGCGCGCCGCCGTCGCGCGGCAACTGCAGAGCATGGCTGCCCGCCTCCGGCCGGTGAGCCTGGAGATCCCGGCCCAGAGCTACATCCACTACGGCCCGTCGCGGCTCGTCCGGCGCATGTCGCGCGCCACCTACGTGCAGATCCTCGCCCTGCTGCTGTTCGTCCTGGTGGCGCTGGTGGGCCTGCGCAACATCCAGCGCAGCCAGCAGCGGTCCATCTGGATCGGCATGGCCAAGGAGACCGCGCACCAGCTCGGCACGCCGCTGTCCTCGCTGGCTGGCTGGCTGGAGCTGCTGCAGGCCAGGCTGGCGGACAGCGTGGCCGCCGCCGGCTCCGGGACCACCGACCCTGCCGTCACCGCGCGCGGCCTGGAGGCGCTGGTGGGCGAGATGTCGCGCGACATGCAGCGCCTGCGGCAGATCGCCTCCCGGTTCAGCCAGATCGGCTCCGTGGCCGAACTCCATCCGGGCGACATCGTGGCGATCCTGGAGGAGACAGCGTCCTATTTCCGGGCGCGCGCCCCGCACTTCGGGCGCTACGAGATCGTCCTGACCGTGTCGGGGCCCATCCCGCGCGTGCCGCTGAACGCCGATCTGCTGGCCTGGGTCTTCGAGAACCTGTTCAAGAATGCCATCGATGCGCTGGGCGACCGCAGCGGCACCATCGCCATCGAGGTGCACGCCGCGGCGGCGCCGCCGGCGGTGCGCATCCTCTTCCGCGACACCGGCCGCGGCATCGCGCCGGAGAACCTCCGGCGCGTCTTCGACCCGGGTTTCAGCACCAAGAAGCGCGGCTGGGGCCTCGGCCTGGCCTTCGCCCGGCGCATCGTGGAGGAGTACCACGGGGGGCGCATCGGCATCCTCGCCAGCGCGCCTGGTCAGGGGACCACCGTCGAGGTCCAGCTGCCCGCCGCCCGGGAGAGCTGAGGGCGGCGACCGGGCCGGCGCTCGCCGCCGCCGTCCGGGCGCCCGGTCACGGCGGCAGCGGGGAACGGGCGGGTGGACGGACGGTCCAAGACTCGGGGCACATCCCCGGGACCACAGGGAGGAAGCGATGGACACGGGACGGCGCCGGATACTGTGGGCCGATGACGAGATCGACCTGCTGCGCCCGCACCAGCTCTTTCTGGCCGAACGCGGCTACGACGTGACGCCGGTCAACAACGGCCGCGATGCCGTCCGGCTGGTCAGCCAGGAGCTCTTCGACGTCGTGCTGCTGGACGAGATGATGCCGGGACTGGATGGGCTGAGCACCCTCGAGCAGATCAAGGCGCTCAACCCTTCGACTCCCGTGATCATGATCACCAAGAACGAAGAAGAGCACCTGATGGACGAGGCGATCGGCCGGCGCATCGACGACTACCTGACGAAGCCGGTGAATCCCAGCCAGATCCTCTCGGCCTGCAAGAAGATCCTCGATGCGCGCCAGATCCGGCAGGCGCAGCTCGGGCAGACCTACGTGGCCAGGGCCGCCGAGATCGAGGCCATGCTCGGCCGGGCCTCGTCGTGGCGCACCTGGATCGATCTGCATCGCCAGCTGTGCGACTGGGAGCTCGAGGTCGCCCCGCTGGGCGACCCGGGCCTGCTGCGGATGATCGCCGACCAGCGGCGGGAGGCCAACCGCGCCTTCGCCGGCTTCATCGAATCCAGCTTCGCGTCCTGGGTCGACAACGAGGCGGACTCGCCGCCGCTGTCGGTCGACGTCGTCTCCGACTTCGTCGTGCCGCTGCTGGAAGCCGGCCGGCGCGTGTTCCTGATCGTCGTCGACTGCCTGCGCCTGGACCACTGGATGGCGATGGAGCCGCTGCTCTCCGGCCTGTACGACATCCGCCGCTCGTACCATTACTCCATCCTGCCGAGCGCCACTCCCTATGCGCGCAACGCCATCTTCTGCGGCCTGTTCCCCCGCGACATCGCCGCCCGCCACGGCGACATCTGGCAGGGTGCCGACACGGACGACGCCAGTCTGAACCGCTTCGAGCACCGCTTCCTGGACGAGCAGCTCGCCGAGATGCGCGCCGCGCCGAAGGCGGGCACCCAGTACATCAAGGTGATGGACCCGGCGGAAGGGCAGAACCTGGCGCGCCGGGTGGCGTCCCTGGCCAAGGCGCCGCTGGTGGCGGTGGTCTACAACTTCCTCGACATGCTGCTGCACGGCCGCTCGCACTCCGAGCTGCTCCGCGAGATCGCCCCGGACGAACGCGCCTTTCGCTCCCTGGTCCGCTCCTGGTTCGATCATTCGACGCTGCTGGAGGCGCTGCGCGAGATCGCGCGCACCGATGCCGCGGTGGTGCTGACGACGGACCACGGGGCGGTGTACAGCAGTCGGGCGACGGTGGTCTACGGCGACCGCAGCACGTCGCCCAACCTGCGCTACAAGCGGGGACGCAGCCTTCGGTGCAACGAGCGCGAGGCCCTGCTCGTCGACGATCCCACCCGATTCGGGCTGCCGCGCGGCGGCCTGGGCACCAACTTCGTCTTCGCCCGCGAGGACTACTATTTCGTCTACCCCACGCACCAGAACGAGTACGAGCGGCAGTTCCGCGACAGCTTCCAGCACGGCGGCATCTCCCTGGAGGAGATGATCCTCCCCGTGGCCCTGATGGATCCGAGGTAGTCCGCATGCCGGAGTGCTCCTACGAGTCGCACTCGCCAGAGGCCACCCGTCGCATCGGCGCCCAACTCGCCGAGAAGCTGGAGCGAGGCAGCGTCGTGGCCGTGCGGGGCGACCTCGGCGCGGGCAAGACCTGCATCATTCAGGGAGTGTGCCAGGCGCTCGCCGTCCGCGACTACGTCACCAGCCCGACGTTCATCCTGATCAACGAGTACCGCGGCGTGCTGCGGGGCGAACCGATCGACGTGCATCACATCGATCTCTATCGCCTCCGCTCCGTCGCCGAGCTTGAAGACCTGGGCATCGACGAGTACCTTTACGGCCGCGGCATCTGCCTGATCGAGTGGCCCGAGCTGGCTGCCGGCCTGCTCCCTCGCCGGCACCTGGAGGTAGAGCTGGCGGTCGACGGGCCTGCGCGGCGCACCATCGTCGTCCGTTCCCGGCCATAGCTGTCGCCAGGAGACCTGTCCCTGGTCGCGCGTACGCTCGGAGCCTAGTATGGAACATCATGGTCATGGCATTGGCTGCCCGGCGCGGGCAAGGCAGCCGTGGACGCCGGCTGCGATCGGGGCGCTCCTGCTGCTGGCGGCCGCGGCCGGGGCCGCCCAGGACATCGAGCTGACGCAACTGGTGGACAGCCCGACTGCCGGTCTGCTCGGCAAGGGGCAGTACGGCTTCGATCTGCGGCTGTTCGCCGGCGGCGGGGTGGCGGGCCAGGTGGGCGCGGGAGCTCTCCCGCGGCTGGCGATCAGCGTCGCCTACGGCGGCGAGGGCGTGCTCGGCAACCTTCCGGCCGACTGGTATCCGCGGCTGGAGGCCGGCATCCGCTACCGTCTGGTCGAGGAGAGCGCTGTCTGGCCGGCGGTGGTCATCGGCTACGACACCCAGGGCTACGGAGCGCACCGGCAGGGCCGCTACGCCAGCAAGTCCAAGGGGCTGTTCGGCTGCACGAGCAAGAACTACGCCTCCGTGCTCGGGCAGTTCGGCCTGCACGCCGGCATCAACCTGACGCGCGAGACCGAAGACGGCGATGACGACGTGTCGGGCTGGCTCGGCGTCGACAAGTCCATCAACGAGCAGCTCGCGCTGGTGGCCGAGTACGATCTGGGACGCAACGCCGACGGCCGCAGCGGCTCGGGGCTGGACCATCCCCTGCTGCACGCCGGAGTGCGTCTGAGCATCGCGCCCCAGCTCACGCTGGCGCTGCACCTCAAGGATCTGCTGACCCAGACCGACGCACCGCAATTCACGCGCGAGCTGTCCGTCCACTACGTCGAGAGCTTCTAGTGACCGTCTCCCGGAGCGTCTGCCTGGCGCTGCTTCTCTCGTCGGCGAGCGCGAGCTGGGCCCAGGAGGAGCGTGCGGTCGATCACTTCGCGGGTGCCGGGGTGCGCGCCATGGGCATGGGCGGCGCGTTCGCGGGCATCGCCGACGATCTGAGCGCGATGCTGTGGAACCCGGCCGGCCTGGCGCAGATCGGCAAGACGCACGTGCACGCGGGCCTCCAGCGCGGCTCGCGCACCAATCGCGCCACGTTCGCCGGCACCCGTGCGTCCAGCAGCGTGGCGAGCACGCGCCTCGCCAGCGCCGGCGCCGTCGTTCCCTACCCCGTGTACCGGGGCAGCCTGGTGTTCGCGGCCGGGCTGCTGCGCCTGCAGGACTTCGACTGGAGTCTCCGGCAGCAGGGCTTCGATCCAGTGGACAGCCTCCTGGCCGACTTCCGCTTCGAGCACCGCGGCGGCACGTCGCTGGTGGGTCTGGCAGTCGCCACGGACGTGTCCCCCCTCGTCTCTCTGGGAGCCACCCTGGGTCTGACCCGGGGCGAGGACGAATCGAGCAGCGAGTTCACCTGGATCGACACGGAGGATCACTGGCTCGAGAGCAGGTGGTACGCGCAGGAGTCGTTCAGCGATCGCTACCGCGCCAATGCGGGCGCGGTTCTGGGGGCCATGCTGCGGGCGCCGCGCGCCCGGCCGCGGTACCGCCTGGGGGCCACCCTCACGGCCGCCACGACCCGGCGCATCTCCTACACGTTCCGCGGGCTCAGCGACAGGCAGGGCTTCAACGTGATCGAGTACGACGACGGCAGCGTCCGGCAGAACGTCGTCATCGAGGCGGACGGGTCCGCGACGCCGGTCAGCGTCGAGCGCTACCGATCGAGCTACCGCCTGTCGCTGCCGATCGAGCTGGCTCTGGCGGGCTCCTGGGCCCCTGTCCCCGCCCTGCTGGTGGCGGGGAGCGCCCATCTGGCCGAATGGCGGCAGACCGCCTATGCGGGCCAGGACGAGTACGGTCTGCGCAGCAACGAGTCCTTCCGGCGTCAGTACCGCAACGTGGTCCGGTACCATCTGGGCGCCGAGTGGCAGGTGCCGGTGATCGCCCTGGATCTGCGAGCGGGCTACTACACCGATCCGCTGCCCTTCGTGGGGCCGCGCGATCCCGACGTGTCGCCCGGCCCCGCCAATCCGCGGATCCACATCGCGCAGGACCGCCGGTACATCACGGCCGGTGCGGGCCTGCTCCTCGACCGCGTCGTGCGTGTGGACGTGGCGTGGACCCACGGATACTTCCGGCAGACCGAAGGAGCGCTGACCGAACGGCACACGATCGATCGCCTGCTGGCGGGGCTCGGGTATCAGTTCTGACCCCGACCCCGGGCGAGCGGCCGGTTGAGATGCGCCTGCCAGCGTCTATATTCCTGCTCGGTGACTGAGCGGGAACAGCGGGCGCTCGCGGCGCGTCGTCACAGCGGGCCCGGGCATCGAATTCGACAGGCGGGATCTGGCCATGACTAGAAGCGCGTTGCTGGGGGTGACTGCAGCCGGGGCCCTGGCGCTGGCTGGCTGCTACACCGTGCTGCAGGCACCGCGCCGTCTGGTGGACGGGCCGTCCGCGGACGCGGAGGCGCGGGCGGAACAGGCAGCGCGAGCGCCGTCCTCTGACGAGGCCCAGTGGGCCGATCTGTACGCGTATCCGGGGCTGCCCGGCCGGTACAGCGGCGGCTACGGCGGTGGCTACGGATATGGCGGCTACCGACTCGGGTCCGACTACTACTACTACGGCGCCCCCGCCGTCTACCCCTACTACAGCTTCTACGGATACGGACCCTACAGCTACGGCTACGACCCCTACTACCGGGACTCGTACGGGTACTACGTTCCGCCCGGCTACAAGCTGGTGACGCAGGCGGAGCTCGATGCGCTGGAGGCGAGCCTGGAGGCCCTGCGGCGGGCCCAGCCAGCACCCGATCCGGAGGCGGAACAGGCGCGCAAGCTGGAGGAGCAGCGCCAGGCGCAGGAAACGTGGGAGCGGCGGACCCAGCCCACCGTGCGAAGGTCTCCGACCCCTACCCCCAAGAGCCCGGACACGGCCGCGCCCGCAGCGACCAGCTCGCCGGCGATCACCTCGGGATCGGCCTCGTCCGCGACACCCGCGCCGGCCACCACGGTCCGGAGCGCCGACTCCTCTTCCAAGGCTGCCGAGGCGGACGAGCCACCGGCCGAGCCCAAGCCGTCCGGCACCCCCACCAAGAGGCGCCGCTAGCCACCCCCGCTGCGCGTCCGCAGCGAGCGCGCTGTCTGGGTTGTCGCCTGCGTGCCTGCGCCTCGCCTGTCCGGCCCTGTCCGGCTGCCCTGCTCACCGGCCGCTCAGGTCGAAGTCGCGCACCTGCGTGCTGGGCGGCGGCGCCACCTGGCGAAGGAACCGCTGCAGCGGTCGACTCAGCGCCCCCAGGAGCTGCTGCTCGCCCTGGCTGCCGCCAAGCTGCAGCGGCGAGGCGCGCCACTCGCGCTCCTGGCCGCTCTGCTGCCAGACGCCCTTGCCATGCAGGTTCACCAGGCTCATGCGCAACTCGACGGCCAGATCCAGCCCGGGGTCCGTCGTCATTCCGTAGGGCCCGGGAGAGATCGGCGTGGTGCGCGCCTCGAGCCTGCGGAGCTCGACGACGATGATGGCGTCCAGGCCCAGGCTGTCGACCAGCGCCTGCCGGCTCGCCGGCGCCACCACCTCGGCAGAATCCAGTTGCACGGATCCCAGGCGCCAGACGATTTCCTCGGGGGCGATCACGGTCAGCGCCGGCCGGGCCGCCACCTGCTCCCTGACCGCGTGTCCCAGCCGCGCCAGCACCCGCTCGATGTCCAGCGCCGCCATCGGCTGCACGTCGGTGGCGGAGAGCACGCCGATCCGTTCCACGCCGGCCAGCAACGGCTGGACGCGGGCATCCGGCACCGACGGCGCGGAGAACTCCACGGAGCGCATGGCAGCGCGGCTCGCGGCACAGCCGGACACCGCCAGAGCTGCCCCCACCGCCCCGAGGCAGGCCAAGCGCAGGCGACGCATCCGGGCTAGCGCGATCACGGCTGCTCAGAACGTCCGGCCGAAGCTGAAGTGAAACTCGTACCCCGAGCGGCTGCCCCGGAAATCGGTCTGCCAGGCCCACTCGAAATTCAGGGGCAGGAGGAAATACACCAGAGCCCCGCACCCGATGCTGCCGTACAGGCTCCTTCTGCCCTCCGGGTCGGGGCCAGCGAGCGGGTCGTGGATGGGCCACAGGTCCAACTTGTCGCCTTCGTTCCAGGCGGTTCCCAGGTCGGCGAACGCGCTGCCGTCGACGGCCGGTATGGAAAACGTCGCAGGCCAGCCGAACACGATCTGGCGAACCAGGGGAACCCGCACTTCGGTGTTCAGCAAGACGACCCGACTGCCGGTGAACTCCGAGTACCGGTAGCCCCGCAGCGGCCCGACGTTGAGGTCGAAGCCGGTGTAGAACGGCAGCCACCAGGCCGGCCCGCCGAGCTTGTACTCCAGGGCATCGGCGCCGATCGAGGCGACTCCCGTGCCGCGCACGCCGAGCACCGACCAGCGCCCCAGGCGAGTGTATCGGCGGTAATCGGCCTCTGCGTGGGTGAACGACCGGTGCGCGCTGGAGAAACCCAGCGTATGCCCGACGGCGACGTAGAAGCCGCAGCCAGTGGTCGGGCCGAGCAGGCCGTAGGCGATCGAGTCGTGCACGTACGCGGTCTTCACCAGGTGCGTGGTGCTCGTGGGTCCGCGCTGCTCCTCGGGCCAGACCAGCGCCTCCTGTTCGCCCACGTACGTGTAGTTCAGCTCCACGCGGCGATACAGGTCGATCGGGTAGCTGGCGCTGGCGATCGCGCCCGTCTGTTGCGTCTTGGCAACGCCGCTCAGGTACCCTGCCTGGCTGGCGACCCAGGTGTTGTAGTAGGTGTTCCAGTTGAACACCGCCAAGCCGAAGTCGGGACGGCGGCCGTAGTAGGAATAGGCCAGCGCGAAGTTGAAGTCGCTGCTGATCTCCTGGGACGCCACGTAGTCGGTGGCCAGCGACAGGGAGTGGTCGCCCAGCAGATCGCTCATGCTCAGCTGCGCGATCGAGGCCAGGAATCCGTCGTAGTAGCCCATCTGCACCGCCACCCCCTCGAACTCGAGCTTGGGGGTGTAGCGCCGCCGCGGCAGTTCCGCGACCGCCGCGCGGCGCGACTCACCGGCCAGCGTGTCCACCACCGCCGCCTCGCTGGCGGGCCGCGCCGCACTCGCCGCCGCTGCCGTCCAGGGCGCCGCCGCGGACGCCGACGCGCCGGCGAGCAGCCGCGGCGCCACCACCGACCGGTCGTCCGCCGCAGGAGGACCGCTCGGAGGCGTCTCGACGGCCGGCTGCGCCGCCCCTGCGGAGTCCGCGGCGACAGGCGTCCGGCGCGCCCTGTCCAGCAGCTCGGCGTGGCGACGGCGGACCTGACTCCAGTCGGGCATGTCGAGGACGTACAGCTCCGAGTGCCCGCGGTTGTAGGTGCTGACCACTACCCGACGCCCGTCCGGCGACAGGGCCGGATCCATGACCCCATTGAGGGTGCGGGTCAGCCGGTACTCCTCGTTCCGGTCCAGATGGTAGAGGAACAGGTCGTTGATCTGCTCGCGCGTCGACACGAACAGCAGCTTGTTGCCCTCGGGCAGCCACTTCGGCCACATGTCGTCGGTGGGGCTGGCGATGACGGTGCGCGTCTCGCCGGTGTCCATGTCGCGGATGCGGATGTCGAACTGACCGCCTCGCTTGCTGCTGAAGGCGAGTTGCCTGCCGTCAGGCGACCACGCTGGATAGTCGTCGCGCTGGGGCGTCCCGGTGATCTGCTGGACCTGCCCCGTCTCGGTATCCAGCACGTAGACATCGCTCTGGCCGTCCCCCGTACCCACCAGCGCCAGACGCCGGCTGTCGGGCGCCCAGGCCAGGGACTCGATCAGCTCCACGCCCTGCACCCGCAGCGTCCCGGAGAGGCGCTTGTCGTACAGATCCCACAGGAGGATCCGGTCGCGCGCCCCGTCCTTGGCCACGAAGGCGATGGTGCGCCCGTCGGGCGCCCAGTCCACCGTGCCCGCACCGAATGTCAGATAGTCGAACCGGCCCACCCGCATGCCGCGCGTGATGCGCTCCACCAGCGAGCCGTCGCTCAAGCGAACGATGTCGACGTGCTCCTCGACGCCATCCGTGGACAGCACGGCCAGCATGTCGCCGCTCAACGACCAGCGCGCGTTGTAGTAGGCCCGGCTCTCGTCGTCGTCGGCGGCAGCTTCCAGACGGCGCCCCAGATCGCTCAGGTAGTCGCGACTCTGCAGCAGGGGCCAGTATTGCCTGCGCAGGGACGACGACCAGCGCTCGTCCAGGGTCGCCATGTCCAGATCGAGCAAGCGCTCCAGCAGCTTGTCGGTGTCCGCCTGGACATCCCACATGCGCAGGATCCTGCTGACCTTCTCCAGGCCGTACTGCGCCGCGATGTACTCCATGAGGCTCTGGCTCTGCTTGTACATCAGGAACGTATTGCCGTACCCCCAGTCCGCGTCCATCTGCTTGAGCGGAATCAGGGTACCGGACAGCACCGCGTCCCGCAGCACCATCTCGTCGACGGTGTTGCGGCCGCCCACCGCATACTCGGCCAGGCCCTCCATCACCCACGTCGGCGGCGAGCGCAGCGGGCTGGAAAGGCG
Source organism: uncultured Gemmatimonadaceae bacterium (assembly GCA_964591015.1). Lineage (GTDB taxonomy): Bacteria > Latescibacterota > UBA2968 > UBA8231 > UBA8231 > SLHA01. The sequence goes on along the minus strand of CAZPXM010000009.1, from coordinate 13,681 downwards.
CTTGATGGGCCCGCGGTACAGGATGTCGTACTCGAAGATGTGCATGAGCTCGTGCGTCAGCGTGCGCCGGAACTCGTCGTGATCGCCGGCGAACGGGGTGACGACGCGGTAGCGCAGCGGTTCGGCGAAGCCGGCCACCCCCGGCGGCAGGAACTCGCGGATGATGTTGGTCTGCTCGAACTCGTAGTGCGACTGGTAGATGACGATCGGGGGCCGGTGCGACAGCTCGTGGCGCAGCAGGGCGCTGATGCGCCCATAGGCCTCCTCGAGGTAGGTCACCGCCATCTCGGCGAGCTGCTCGAACGCGGGCTCGTACAGCAACTCGACGTGCTCGCTCTCGATCACGTGCCAGTCGAAGTCCTTGTAGCGAACCTTGTTCTTGCCGAAGCCCTGCTGGAGCTGCATGGTGACGATGTCCTGGGCGGCGGCGGCGAGCGCGCCGGTGCCCACCAGCATCAGGGCCATCGCCAGCCCGGCCCGCAGACCACGGCAGCAGTCAGCGCACACTGTCTTCCTCGCCGATCAACCGGGGGGGTAGCGGCCCTGGCGGGACCGGCCTGCCCGGCTCCGCTGGCTCGATCACGGTCGTGTCGCGCGCGGCGCTCTGCTGGCGCTGCAGGCGCTCCAGGTTGCGCTGGTACCAGTGGGGCTCCGCCGCGAGCTCCATCGCGCGGCGGTAGTGGGCCGCGGCGCTGTCGATCGCCCCGAAGCGCTCGTAGATGATGGCCAGGTTGTTGTGCAGACTGGCGGCCAGCGAGTCCTCGACCAGCGCCCGCAGCATGTGCGAACGCGCTTCATTCCACAGCGACTGCTGGATGCACCAGTAGGCGTACTCGTTGACGCGGCGCACCCGTTCGCGCCGCGCCGCCGGCGTCTCGGGCTCGCCGCCCGGGCGGGCTGCGCTGGGGCCGGACCGCTCGCCGGCAGTCGTGCGGCCGGCGGTGTCCGCAGCGGCCGCGCCAGCCGCCGCCTGCCCCCCGCCGCCAGCACCGGCCGTTGGTAGACCGCCGTGATCCCACAGGCCAGGGCCGGCCGGCTGTTCGGCGCGCCGCACATGCTCCAGGCAGCCGGCGGCCATCGCCGCCGCCAGACTCATCGCGACCAGCCGTCCACCCAGACTCGCCCGCACCTCCACACGCTCCTCGCTGGCGCTGACCCGCTGCGCGCGGCTTGTCCGACGCCACGGCGGGCCTCCGGGCAGGCCTGCGACCCTGACCCGACGACGCCCCACCGGTCGCGGCGTTCCGCGCGCCAGCGGACCGCCAGGGCCGAGGCGCCGCGCCATGGCGGCGCGACGCGCTCCTCACCCGTGCGGGCCTCGCCGGGCCGCGCCAGCGGCGCGCGCCGCGCCCTGCGCCCCGCGCAGGCCCTGCTCACGCCGGTGCAGACGATAGCCACCGGCCCGAGGCCCGGCAAGCAGGCTGCTGCGGCCCCGGCTGGACCGGCGGCCGCCCCGCGGCCCGCACCGCCGTTGGCGCCGGCGCAACCCGGTCGTCTCAGCGACGGATCCGCCTGCCGCCGGCGAACCGGCAGGCGAAATACGCGTCGCTCAGCGGCGTCAGGGTGCCGCCGAGGGTGGCACTGGCGTGCGCGAACACGCCGTCGCCCAGGTACACGCCGACGTGTGAGACGCCTGGTCCCGAGAAGGTGTCGCGGAAGAAGACCAGGTCGCCGGCTCGCAGCGCCTTGTCCGACTGGATCGATTGGCCCAGGGCGTACATCTGTCTGACGGTGCGCGGGAGCTCGATCCCGTAGGTCTCCCGGAAGATGGCCCGAGCCAGAGCCGAGCAGTCCATGCCGGCGCGCGTGGTCCCCCCCCACAGATAGGGCACACCCCGGTAGCTGTTGGCCACCCGCAGCAGGCGTTTCCTGTCCGCCCAGCGGCGGGCGGCCAGTTCGCGGACCACCTCGGCCTGCGGCGCATCGGTGTACCGCGGCGCTGATACCAGGCCGGCGCACGCCGACATCAGCATGGAGCAGAGGCACGCAACCGCGGCCAGGAAAGCGGGCTGCGGGTTGCGGGGCAGTGGCCGTTTTGTCACTTTCTCGGCGGTCGCCTCCGGCGTCGGTGACGCCCACAACGCCAAGCGACGGACGGCAGCTCGGCGGAGCGCGCCAGGGAGCCCTGCGGACGAGTCCCTCGGCGCCGCGCCCGGTGCGTCCCTAACATAAGGGCACGCATGGTGACTGGCAAGCAAGTCATCTTGCCTAACACATTGACTCTACTTGGTTTGGCACAGGGAACCGGGTTCGCCGTGCGCCGGCGGGTTCGTCGCGTCCGGATGCCTTGGCAGAGGCTGGACCGGGCCCTGGACCCGGACTGCGGGCCAGGGTGGTTGGCGCCAGTCACCCGCACACCGATTTGGTTGTGAGCATGAAGATCGAGCGCATCGAGCAGTTCTTCCCCCACCCGCGCATGCGGCTGATCCGCATCACCACGGACACCGGTCTGGCAGGCTGGGGCGAGACCACGCTGGAGGGCAAGCCACGCAGCACGCTCGCGGCAGTCGAGGAACTGTCCGCCTATCTGCTGGGCCGCGATCCGTTGCGCATCGAGCATCACTGGCAGCATGTCTACCGTTCGGCGTTCTTCCGCGGCGGCAGCGTGCTCATGTCCGCGCTGTCCGGGATCGACCAGGCGCTGTGGGATATCGCCGGCCAGCACTTCGGCGTGCCCGTGTACCAGCTCCTGGGCGGCGCCGTGCGCGATCGCATCCGGGTGTACGCGCACTGGGGCATCGCAGACCTCTCCGAGCAAGGCCTGGAGACCGCGCGGGCGCGGCTGGAACGACTCCGCCGGGCCGGGTACACGGCGTTCAAGTCCGGACCGGGCGGACGCTGGCGGGGGCACGAGCCGCCGGCTGTGATCGACGCCTTCGTCCGGCGAGCCTATACCATGCGCGAGTGGGTGGGACCGGACGTCGAGCTGTGTTTCGACTTCCACGGCAAGTTCACTCCCGCGCTGGCCGCGGAGATATGCCACGAGCTGCGGGGCATGCGGCCCATGTTCGTGGAGGAGCCTGTGCCCCAGGAGAACGTCGACGCGCTGCGGCGTGTCTCGGAACAGGTTCCCTTCCCCATCGCGACCGGCGAGAGGCTGCTGTCCCGCTGGGAGTTCCGCCAGGTTCTGGAGAAGCAGGCCGCCGCCTACCTCCAGCCCGACTGCTCCCATGCAGGCGGCATCTCGGAGGTGCGGCGCATCGCTGCCATGGCCGAGGCGTACTACGTGCACCTGGCCCCGCACTGCGCCATCGGCCCGGTGGCCCTGGCCGCCTGCCTGCAGATCGACGCCTGCATCCCCAACTTCCTTATCCAGGAGCAGATCGATCAGAGCCTGGGCGAGGGCATCCTCCAGCGGCCCTGGGAGGTCGAGGACGGCTACATCGCGCTGCCCGCTGCTCCGGGGTTGGGCCTCGCTCTCGCGGAGGAGGCCGTGCAGCGCCAGGTGCCCTACGCAGAGGAACTCGGCGGCGTGTACCTGCACGCCGACGACGGCAGCGTCGCGGACTGGTGACCGGTGCGCGCCCGAACCTTCGACCGCCTGGTGCGCAACGCCATCGCGCGGATCCCGGCACCGTTTCGCGCCGTGCTCGATCAGGTCGCGGTGGTGGTGGAGGACTGGCCGGATCCGGAACTCATGCGCGAGGTCACCGGCGATCCGGATGCGGTCCTGTACGGGCTGTTCGACGGCGTTCCTCTCCCCGAGCGCAGCGTGGACGACCCCGCGGGCCTGCCGGCGACGATCCGCATCTACCGCGGGCCGCTGCTGGCGGACTACCCGCGCCTCGCCGAGCTCGAGCGCGAGATCGAGGTGACGCTGGTGCACGAGATCGCCCACCTGATGGGCCTGGACGACGAAACCATCAATGCCTACGGATACGAGTGAGGCCAGACGACCGTGCCAGCACGCCCGAATGTCCTGATCCTGTTCACCGACATGCAGCGCGCCGACACCCTTGGCGCGCTCGGCAATCCGATCATCCGGACCCCCAACCTCGACCGCCTGGCAGCCGAGGGCACCGCCTTCACGAACTGCTTCACGCCCTCGCCGGTGTGCGTGGCCGCGCGCTGCAGCCTGCACTACGGGATGTACCCGCAGGCAACCCGCGTGTACGACAACGGCCCCATGATCGACGACAACGGCGCCTCGTATGCCGCTGTGCTGGGGGCCTCCGGCTACCTGACCCAGGCGATCGGCAAGTGCCATTTCACCCCGGATCCCGCTGCGCCCCGCGGGTTCGAGCGCCGGCTCACGCAGGAGGAGAACGTCTCCGATCCGGAGCGCGACGACTACTGCCGCTTCCTGCGCGACCGCGGCTACGACTATGTGGAGCCACAGGGGACGCGCAGCGAGATGTACTACATTCCGCAGGTCTCGCATCTGCCCGCCGCGGTGCATCCCACGCAATGGGTCGGCGACCGCTGCCTCGAGTTCCTTGCCGAGGCGTGCGCCGGCAGCCGGCCGTGGCTGCTGTTCGCCAGCTTCATCCATCCGCATCCCCCCTTCGCGCCGCCCAGGCCCTGGCACAAGCTCTACCGCGCGCCGCTGATGCCCCTGCCGCACGTGCCGCCGGACGCCGAGGCCCTGCACACCTGGGTGAACCGGCACCAGAATCGCTACAAGTACCGCGATCAGGGCATCGACGGGCATCTCGTGCGGCTGATCAAGGCCTATTACTACGCGACGATCTCGTTCGTGGACTACCAGATCGGGCGGGCGCTGCGCTTCCTGGAGAGCCAGGGCCAACTCGATCGCACCCTGATCCTGTTCACCTCGGACCATGGCGAGTACCTGGGCGACTACAACTGCTTCGGCAAACGGGGCATGCACGATGCAGCCGCGCGCGTCCCGCTGCTGGTGCGCTACCCGGAGCGCTTTGCCGCGTCGGTCCGCTGTGGCGCGGCTGCCAGTCTCGTCGATGTGTACCCGACGATCATCCGCGCCGCCGGCCTCGAGCCACCGCGCAGCGTCGAACTAGGGGGAGAGGACCTTGCCGAGCTGGCGCGAACGCCCGCCAGCGGGCGCCGCGTGTACTCCCAGTTCAGCAGCGGCCCGTGGGGCATCTACATGGTCGCCGACCAGTGGTGGAAGTACTTCTACTCGGCAGCGGACCAGCAGGAGTACCTGTTCGATCGGCGGAGCGACCCGGCCGAAAGCCGGAACCGCGCCGGAGTCCTGTTCTGCCAGGCCGTGAAGGCCGAGATGCGCGCGGACCTGCTGGCGTTTCTCCGACGGCACGGCGAGGACGCCGCCTGGGCGGAAGACGCCGGCAGGCTGACGTGGCGCCGCTACCCGAGCCAGCGTGGCGTGCCTGCGGATCCGGACGCCGGCCTTCTCGTCCAGGACGCGCCGGGCTCGCTGGCCGCGATCCCCGGCTACAGCTCGCAGTGACAGGCAGCCGGGGCAGGCAGCCGGGGCACTGCCCGCAGACAGCCGGGGCCCGCGACCGCTGGCCGGCCGCGGGCCCCGTTGTCATGTCCGGGAGCCGCTGGGGTCGATGGCGTCCCCGCGGCTCTACTTGATCTGCTCCAGCTCCGTCCGGCGGTTCTTGCTCCGGCCTTCAGGCGTCGCGTTGGTCGCCGCCGGCTGCGTGTCGCCATGCGCCTTGGCGGTCAGACGCCAGGTCTCCACGCCCTTCCCCGCCAGGTACTCCTTGACCGCGTAAGCACGGCGCCAGGAGAGCTGCAGGTTGCTGTCGGCATTCCCGCTGGCATCGGCATGGCCGCGAACGTAGAGGCGCACCCCAGGATTGTCGGCCAGCACGCGGGCCGCGGCATCCAGCTTGGCCGTCTCGGCGGCGCTCAACTGATGGCCCCCGGTCGGGAAGTAGATGGTCGGGAACTCGTACTCCACGACGCGGATGATGGGCTTCTCGGGCGCCACGGCGGGCTTCTCCACGTCGTCGGCCGGATCGAGTGGATTGGTGCCACGTCCGACCTCGACGCCATCCGCCACTCCACCGCCGTCCGTATCGGCCTTGTTCGGGTCGGTGCGGTACACGTGGACTTCCTCGCCGTCACTCAGCCCGTCGCCGTCGCTGTCGGCCAACAGCGGGTTCGTGAAGTACTTCGTCCTTTCCTCCTGATCGGTAAGCCCGTCCCCATCGGCATCCACCACTTCCTCGGGCACCACGACAGGCGGCGGCGGCATGACCCGCTCGCCGTAGGCGCCCAGCCACAGGTCGTAGGTGAGGCCCAGCATCATGTCGACGTACACGTCCTTGCTGTCGCCGGCCTTCTTCTCGTCGAGCCGATCGCTGAAGGTGTAGGTGTACCCGACCGATCCCTCGAGCCCTGTCCTCTCGCTCAGCTCGTACCGCAGGCCCACCCCCACCGGCAGTCCGAGCGTGCGCCCGATGCCGTCGAAGGTGCCGCGCCGCGGCGTGAGCTGGTCGATATTGAAGTAGGTATAGCCGGCGCCGCCGTAGAGGTAGGGGGCCCACCGCTCATAGGTCACCGGAGCCACGAGGAACCTGAGCTGCACGAAGCTGAGGTCGGTACCGTAGTTCCTGGTCCGCGTGGGATCCAGGATCGCCAGCGCGGGCGAAGGGGTGGCCGGGTCGTCGACCCAGGCGAGGTCCTCGGTGGTGTACCGGCCGTACCCGGCTCCCAACTCCATCTGCAGCCTCGGCACGATGCCGTACCGCAGGAACGCGCCTCCGTGCACGCCCGGAACGCCGTCGGCATCGGCAATGGGCACGATGCCGCCGCCGCGGATGCCGATGGCGAGGCCTCCTCTCTCGTCGAAGTTGGTGCGCGCCTCGGCGGCAGCAGCCAGCAACACGAGCCCGACCAGGCCGATCCCCAACAGACCCATCGATCGTCTGACTGACATCATCGTCTGCTTCCCTCCTGAAGTGTGCTCGCAGCTGGACCGCTCGCCCCGGGCGCACTCTCGCACCTCATCGCTCCGAGCGGCGACACTGGAGTGTGAAAACTACGCTCCCCGACCGCCGCAGGCAAGGAGAAATCCCCGCCGGAACGCCGCGGCGCGCATCCTGCCGCGCAACCCCTGTCCACGGCCGGCAGCACGCGCGCACCGGCGTCGCCGGCCGCCGCCCGGGCCCGAGTCGGCCGCCCCTCGCCGCACCTGCGGCAGCGCCGCACGGTTGCACCGCGACGGTTTTCTCGGCATCTTGTGGACGCCCTCGCCAGCCGCCGCAACGTCGGCGCTCGTCGCGTCGGGCGCGCCCCCCATTGACCGGAGGAGCCCTGAGATGCCGTATGCCTACACGAACTCGCGCGGCTGCACCTATTACCTGCACCAGCGACTGACGACGCTGAAGAACGGCGCCACGCAGACGATCTACTTCTTCGCCCGTGAGGCCAAGGACGGCTATCTCGAGACGATCCCCTCCGGGTACATGGTGGCCGAAAGCAAGAACGGGCTCCCGGTCCTGAAGCGGGTGCAGTGACTGGCTGCCAGTGA
>CAZPXM010000009.1:0-6152 GCA_964591015.1 uncultured Gemmatimonadaceae bacterium | reverse complement strand
CCGAGCGAACGGATCGGCGGGCCCGCGCTGTCGTCTGGATGCACGGCCCGAGGAAGGTGCCGCAGCACAGCGTCCACGTGCTGCGGCAGACCGCTGTCGCCCGCTGGCCAGCGCGGCCGCAAGGAGGGTTTCGCCGCATGACACAGCAGACCGCACGAGAGAATCTGGCCAGCCGGCTGGCGGGCAACTCCTATCCCGGCCGGGGCCTGATCGTCGGCCAGAACGACCGGGGCAGATGGGTGCAGGTGTACTGGATCATGGGCCGCAGCGCCAACAGCCGCAACCGGCTGTTCGTGCTGGAAGGGGACACGCTGCGCACGGAGGCGGCCGACCCCTCCAGGGTCGAGGATCCCTCCCTGATCATCTACAACGCGATGCGGCGTCTGGACCAGTGGTTCATCGTCACCAACGGAGCGCAGACGGACGCGCTCTACGCCGCGCTGGCCCGGGGCGGCTCGTTCGTGGACGCGCTGGGCGACTGGTCCTACGAACCGGACGCACCCAACTACACGCCCCGGATCTCCGCCATGCTCGACTACCGGACCGGAGAGACATGGATGGCCGTCATCAGGTCTGGTCCGCAACCCGGCGGCGCCGCGGAGCAGCACTTCTTCCGCTACCGGCAGATGCCGGCCGGCGCGGGCTATGCGGTGACCACCTACAAGCACGACGGGACGCCTCTGCCCGCCTTCGAGGGTGCGCCCTATCTGCTGCCGCTCGAGGGAGACGCCGCGCGGATCGCCACCCGCTACTGGGAGGTGCTCGATGCCGGCAACCGCATCTCGCTCGCCGTGCGCGAGATCGATCCGGCCACCGGCGCCAGCCGCACCGAGATGCGCAACCGGAATGCGCCTCATGCGGCTTGAGGCGACGCGCCCCATCCGGGCGTGCCCGGTGTGTGGCTTGGCCTGCCTGGCAGCGCTCTGCCTGACCGGATGCATGCCCGGCGACGGCGCCGCCACGGCCGCCGATCCGGCGGGGTTCTGGTCAGGCATCTGGCATGGCTGGATCGCGCCGATCTCGCTGATCTGGGGGCTCTTCGAGCCATCCGTGCGCATCTACGAGACTCATAACAGCGGCTGGTGGTACGACTTCGGCTACTACATCGCCGTCATCAGCGGGTTCGGCGGCCTGTCCCTGCTGCGCAAGTGAGGTCCCGCAACCGGGCGCAATGGATGGCGCGCCTGCTGCGCCTGCCGGACTGCGGGGTCATCGGGCCGCGCCGGTTGTGGCGCGGCATGGCGCCTTGTTGCGGGCCGTGTCAGCCACCGCGCAGCCTGTCCAGCGAGAGCGGCTACCATGCTCGAGTTCACCGACTTCGATCGCCGCATCTGGGAGGAGGAGCTGGCGGAGTTCGTGCCCGGGGCCGTCTTCGACGCCCACGTGCATCTGTGGTCGGAAGCGGCGCGGGGCGCGCTCGCGGGGCCGGCCACGGGCCTCCGGACCGAGGTGGACGGCCGGCAGCTGCGTGCCTGGTGCGAGCGCATCTTCCCGGGTCGGCAGTGCGCGTTCCTGGCGCTGGGCACCCCCCTGCCGGGCATGGATGTCGAGGCGCACAACCGGTGGTTGGCGGCCGAGGCGGCCCGCGACCCGACGGCCCTGGCCAGCATGGTCGTGACTCCCGGCATGGCGCCCGACGAGCTGGCTGCACGGCTCGACACCGGCGGGTTCTTCGGGCTGAAACCGTACCGGTCCTTCGCCCCTGACCAGCGGCAGGCCCGGATCGCCGATTTCCTGCCCGAGGCGCTCATCGAGGTGGCGGACGACCGCGGGCGCGCCATCACGCTGCACCTGTCCAGGCCCGCTGGCCCGGCGGACGCCGGCAACCTGGAGGATCTGCGCCACCTGACGCGGCGCTATCCGCGCGTGCAGTGGATCCTGGCGCACTGCGCCCGCGGCTTCAACCCGCGGCACCTCGAACTGGCGCTGCCCGCTCTGCGCGATCTGCCCAACATCTGGTACGACACCTCGGCCGTCACCGAGCTCTACGCGCACTACCTGCTCTTCGCCCACGAGGACAGGGGGCGTCTCCTGTTCGGCTCCGACAACGTCGCCGCCGGCTCGGTCCACGGCCTGTACCCTGCGTACGGACACGCCTGGCTGTTCTTCCCGGGCGCCGGCGCGCTGGAGCACTGCGATCCCACGCCCACCCTGGTGGTCTACGAGCAGCTCCGCCAGCAGCGGCGGGCGGCCATGATCGCCGGCTTGACCCGCAGCGAGATCGACGCTCTCTTCTGGCACAATGCCCAGCGGCTGCGCGCCCGCGTTGCCGCCTCCCTGGCCAGCGAGACACCCTTGCCATGAACGAGCGCACACCCCTCCGCGTCATCAACAGCGTGGCACCGATCCGCATCTGCGACAACGGCGGCTGGACCGACACCTGGTTCGCGCAGCACGGCGCGATCTTCAACATCGGCGTGTACCCCTACGCGGAAGCTCAGATCAAGGTGTACGCCCGCGATCAGGTCGCCGATCGCATCGTCATCCACGCCGAGAACTACGGCCAGCGGTTCGCCGTCTCGCCGGGCAACTCGACCTGGAGCCACCATCCGCTGCTCGAAGCCGCGATCGAGTACATGCGGCTGCCCCCGGACGTCGCCTTCGAGGTCAGCATCCACTCCGAGGCCCCCGCCGGCGCCTCCACGGGCACCTCGGCCGCGGTCACCGTGGCCCTCATCGGTGCGCTCGACCTGCTCACACCGGGCCGCATGACGCCCTATGCCGTGGCCATGACGGCCCAGCGCATCGAGGTCGAGATGCTCGGCCAGCAGTGCGGCATCCAGGATCAGCTCTGCTCGGCGTTCGGCGGCATCAACTACATCGAGATGCACGCCTACCCGCACGCCGCGGTCTCGCAGCTGCAGGTCCCGAACGCGGTCTGGTGGGAACTCGAACGGCGCCTGTTGCTGATCTACCTGGGCCGCGGCCACAGCTCCACGCAGGTCCACCAGAAGGTGATCGCGGAACTGGAAGGAGCCGGCCCCGACTGCCCGAAGCTGGCGGCCCTGCGGCAGACAGCGGGCGCCTCGCGCGACGCGGTGTACGCCGGCGACTTCCGGGCCCTGGGCGAGGCGATGATCCGCAACACGGCAGCGCAGGAACAGCTCCATGCCGAGCTGGTCGGCAAGGACGCGCGCGCGGTCATCGAGATCGCGCGCGCCCACGGCGCCCTGGGTTGGAAGGTGAACGGCGCCGGCGGCGACGGCGGCTCGGTCACCCTGCTCACCGGCCCCGACGCGGCCGCCAAGCGCGCCCTGGTGCGGGAGATCGAGCAGAGCAACCCGCTGTACACCAATCTGCCGATCTATCTGAGTCGAACCGGGCTGCGGCTGTGGGAGTCGCTCTAGCCCCGGCGCCCGCGCCCTGACCGGGATCCGGCCACCAGGGCTCAGCCCGCGCCGGCGCGTTCAGCGGCCGCGCAAGCGCCGCAGCTCGGCCAGCAGCGCGCTCTTGTCGGCGCGCGAGATCTGCCTTCCCTTCAGCCTGGCCTCCGGCTCGCGCCGCAGCAACTGCCGCAGGCGCGCGACCGGCAGCGCCTCGAGCTCTTCCGGGCCGCCAGCGCCGGCCGCGGGCGCGCTGGCGCGAGCCGCAGCCAGCGCCGAACCGCGCGCGGCGCGCGCGCCGGGCCCTGCCTGGCCGCTGGAGCCCGGCTGCTCGCCGACAGCCGCCGCCGGCCCAGCCGAGGTGAGCCCGAGGGCGGCATCGACTTGGCCATCCGGTGCAGGGATCAGGTGCTGGCTGATGACGGTGCCGACCCGGCGGGCGGCTTCGGCGCCAGCCAGCACTGCGGCCTGGACGGCGGCCACGTCACCCCAGAAGCGCACGCTGACGAGTCCGTCGCCCACGCGCTGGATGGGACCGAGCTGCACATCGGCGGCCTTGGCCGCCGCGTCAGCCGCCTCGATGGCGCCGACGAGACCGTGCGTCTCGATGAAGCCTACGGCCGTGCGCTTCGCCATGCGGACCGCTTTCGCAAGGGACAGGCCGTCGGAGCTCGGCGCCCTGGCCGCGCCTCACCGCGCCGTCGCTGCCGCGATCGGCCGGCAGGCAGGCCCGGCCGCCGGCGCCGGCCAGCGGTCGAGCAGCCGGCCTAGTGCCGATCGTCGATCACGTAGGGGAGCAGCGCCAGGTACCGAGCCCGCTTCACGGCGCGAACCACCCGAGCCTGCTGCTTGCGGGTCGCCCCGGTCCGCCGCGCCGCCTCGATCTTCCCGGTAGTGGTGATGAAATGCGTGAGAACATCGAGGCGCTTGTAGTCGATGTCCTCGGGCTTTAGTTTCGCGATGGCTTCGCGCCGACTGCTACGCACCTTGGCGATGGCGACACGCTCCGCGCAATGCACCCCCCTACCGGGGCGCTCATGGACCTGGCAGCACTCTGGAGGTCGCGAATTATAGGCGCCGATATGCCGACTGTCAACATCGCCTGTCGCAGCCAGCCGGTCTCGGCTCAGCGGCTGTCGGCCATGGTGCTGGGTCTGATCGGGCTGGCGGTGTTGCTCGCCCACCCGGCCCTGATCGCGCGCGAGCGGATCTTCGCTGGCGGGTCGGTCGTGCTGGCGATCTGGTGGGGCGCGTGCCTGGCCTGGGCCTGGCGGCACCGCGTGCCGGTGCTGCCGCCCAGACGTGTGGCCCTGGCGGTGGCGGCTGTCGTCCTGGCCGCCATCGCGTCGGTGCTGGCCAACCCGGACGCCCAGGCGAGTCGTCTGTGGCTGCTCGGCACGCAGGTGTTGCTCATCTGGATCGGGCACTGGGTGGCCGGCAGCAGGCCCGCCCTGCGCTGGCTGGGCGGGACGCTGGCACTGGCGGCCGCCCTGACCGCGGCGTACGCGACCATCCAGTTCCTGGGCCGGGATCCGCTGCCGGCCGGCACGCCGTTCGCCGTCCAGCGGGTCGTGGGGCCGTTTGCCAACCCCAACGACCTGGGAAACTTCCTCGCCTGCGCCTTGCCACTGTCGCTGGCCTTCCTCCTCAGGCTGGTGGCTCCCGTGGCGGCCGCAGCCCCCGCGTCTGGCGCTGCGGCCGCCCTGTCGGGCCTCGTGCTGGCCTACCTCGGGCTCCTGCTGTCCGCCAGCCGGGGCGCGTGGATCGCCGCGGTGGCCGGTACTGCCGTGGTGCTGGGAGGGCATCTGCTGGAGGTGCACCGGCGCCGGCACCGCGTGGCTTGGGGCTGGCTGCTCGCAGCGACGGCTGCCATGCTGGCGTTGACGGTGCTGATCGAGCGATACCCCGTGGTCCGCGAACCGCACCGCCTCGTGACGCTGTCCGAGCGCGCCCGCAGCGCCGGACACATCTTTGAACCGCTGGTTGCGGAGCGCGGCCCGGAGGCGGCTGCCGGCGCTCCCGTGCCGATGGCCCACGACACCTCGATCAACCACCGGTTCTTCATCTGGCAGGTGACCTGGCACATGATCCGGGCACACCCGCTGGCAGGCGTGGGCTACGGGCAGTATGGGCGGCGCTTTGCCCAGTTCCGCGACGCCCTGCGCGACCGGCCGCTGTTCCGGACGCTGAACGAGGTTGCGCAGGCCGAAGAGACCCCCTATGCCCACAACGAGTACCTGCACGCCTGGGCGGAATGCGGGCTGCTGGGGCTGGGCAGCCTGGTGACGCTGCTGGCGCTGGGCATCGGCGCCGCCCTGCGTGCCGTCTGGCGCTCCCGGCGGCCGCGCATCCTGCTGTGGGGGCTGCTGGGGTTGGTGGCAGCGATGCTGACGCACGGACTGGTGAGCTACCCGCTGCATCTCGAGGCCAACGCCCTGGTATTCTGGACCAGCTTCGGCGCCCTGCTCGCCCTGAGCCAGCCAGCTCCGGTGGCGTCTCGCTGAGGGACGCACCTGCGTGCAGCTGCGCGCGGCCGCCAGCCGCGGCGCGAACCGCAAGCGCACGGCAGGGCCGCTGCCCCGCTCGTGGCTGCAGGGCCCTCATCGGAGGATCTCGTGCGGACCCATCTCGCGATAACTCCCAACCTGTCGCTGCCGCTGTCCGAGCTCGAGTGGAGCTTCGACCGGAGCCCGGGCCCAGGCGGGCAGAACGTCAACAAGCTCAGCACCCGGGCCGAACTGCGGTTCGACGTGGTTGGCAGCCCCAGTCTGAGCGAGGAACAGCGGCGCCGTCTGCGCAGCGCCCTCCACGACAGCATCGGCCGCGACG
>CAZPXM010000008.1:0-57005 GCA_964591015.1 uncultured Gemmatimonadaceae bacterium | reverse complement strand
AGCAGCTCGTCCAGCTCGACGAAGCGCACGCCCAGGTCCGCCGCGCGCGCGGCGGTGGGATGGAAGGTCCAGGCGACGACCTCCATGCCCACGGCGCGTCCCAGCCGCGCCATCTCCGCCCCGACCGGGCCCACGCCCACGACCCCCAGGCGCTTGCCGCGGAGCATGGTGTTGAGGGCGCGCGTCCACCGTCCGGCCTTCAGCTCGGCGGTCTGGAACGCCGCCCGCTTGGCCAGGGCGAACATCAGGCCGAACATGTGCTCGGCCACCACCGGAGCCGTGCGTCCCGGCTGGTTGGCCACGGCGATGCCGAGCCGGGCGGCCGCCGCCAGATCGATCATGTCGGTCCCGATGGAGCACGTGGCGATCAGGCGCAGGTCCGGCAGCGCGCCCAGGGCAGCAGCGGGCCACTTCACGGCTCCGCGCGTGTTGATGACGACCTGCGCCTGCCGCACCCGCGCCAGTTGTTCGGCCAGGTCGCGCGGCCGGCTGTCGTAGAGCACCACGTCGCCGTAGGGCTCGAGCCGGTTCAGGTGCGGCGATCCCTGGATCTGCGGGGGATCGTCCCCCGGCACGACGATGCGCACTCGGGTGGGCATCGGCCTCTCCCTCGCGATCACGGGTCGAACGCGCGGCCGGCAGACCCCGGCTGCCGCCCGGCCCTGCTGCTTTGCCCGGACCAACGGGCAGCGCTATCTTGCCGGACGCGCGCCGCGCGAGCCCCGAGGCCGGCAATATAGCCAGACGCAGGGAACGGCTCAAAAAACCGCCGGCGGGCGCGCCCCAGCCCACCTCGTTCTGCCGCGGAGCGCGGGCCCGCCGGTCACTACGGGCCCGAGTCGTCCAGGGCATCCGGGAGACCGCACCGATGACGCCATCCCCAGAGGCGATCAGGGAGCTGTTGGGCCAGCTCAGCACGGCAATCGCCGACACACCGCCCCGCGTGGGCATCGTGCTGGCTGCCGGCCACGGCAAGCGCATCCGCTCGGTCACTTCGAAAATGCTGCACGAGATCTGGGGGCGGCCCACCGTGCTGCGGGTCGCCGCCGCCGTCGAGCGCGGTCTGGACAGCCCGCACCAGGTGATCGTCGTCGGCGTCATGGCCGCCGACGTGGCAGCGGCAGTAGGCCGGCGCAACGGCCGCGTCTTCGCCTACCAGGAGAGCCTGGTTACGGGCCGGCCGGCGGGAACCGGAGATGCCGTGCGCGTGGCCCTGGAGGCCTTCGCGCCCACCCGCGGCGAGCGCGATGTCTACGTCTTCCTCGGCGACATGGGGCTGCTGACCCCCGAGGTGGTCCAGTCCTTCCGCACCGCCTTCGAGCAGGCCGGAGGCGACATGATGGTCCTGACGGGCCGCTTCAGCGGGCCACCGGCCGCCAACACCTACGGCCGCATCGTCCGCGTGCCCGCGCTGGATGCGGTGGGGCAGCCAGCCGGGACCGACGCCGGCAAGGTGATCGAGATCCGCGAGCACAGAGACGTGCTCAGCCTCGCCGCTGACACCCCGCATCTGGCTCGCTACAACGGCCGCGCGTACTCGTACTCGCGCGCCGAGCTGCTGGCCATCGACGAGATCAACACCGGCGTGTTCGCCATCAAGGAGTCGCTCCTCAGGCGGTACATCACCGAGCTGAACACCGACAACGTGCAGGGCGAGCTGCTCCTCACCGACCTGGTCGGCATCTTCAACCGCCACGGACGCACCGTGCTGGCGACGCCGGCGGCCAACGACGAGCAGATCCTCGCGTTCAACGTCAAGAGCGTCTGGCATCAGATGCAGAGCATCGCCCGCCGCTGGGCCTACGACCGGCTCAAGGACGTCATCACCATCGCCGACGAGGACGACTTCTTCCTGGCCGACGAGGTGATCGAGCACGTGCTCGAGCTCGACCGCCAGCGCGGGCCCCTGGACATCGTCATCGGCAAGGGCGCGCACCTGGGGCCCGGCGTGAAGCTGAACCGCGGCGTCAGCATCGCGGCGCGCTGCCAGCTGTCGGGCAACATCCTGTTCGGCGAGAACGTCACCCTGGGCGTGGGCGTGCAGTGCAGCACGTTCCAGTCGCAGACCATGGTCCTCGAGGACGGCGTCGAGATCCTCAGCCGCAACATCCTCAAGGGCAATCTGCGCCTCGGTGCGGGGACGAGGGTGGAGTCCGGCGTGCTGATGACCGGCAGCGACGCCTTCCCGATGCGGGTGGGGCGCAACGTCGTGATCAGGGGCACGACGTATCTGTACGGGTGCCAGATCGACGACGGGCTGCTGATCGAGCACTCGGTCATCAAGTGCAAGCACATCGAGCAGGTCCAGCGCCGGGACGGCTCGATCCAGCCCGTCCGCTACGTGCTGCCCCAGCCCGAGGGTCTGGACTCGCTGCGCGATCTGGGACGCAACGGCGCCCGCTAGCACCGTCTCCCCGCGCCGCGGCCAGCGGCGCCGGCGGCAGCCGGGGGCGCGCCGCGCCGCGCGCCCCGCACTCCCGGACTCCCGGTGCGCCGTGGCGGCGCTCTACGCCGCGTCCACGCGGACGCCGAGCTGCGCCAGCGCCCGGCGCGGCACCTTGCAGACCATCGTGTAGGCCGGGTCGAACATGTTCGCCAGCTCGTACTCGACGAGCTGCCCGAGCAGCGCGTGGGCGCTGGCAGCGTCCAGCCCCCAGGTGCTCGCCAGCCAGCGCAGCATCTCGGTGGTCGCGTGCTGCACGCCCTGGTCCAGCGGCCGCGCGTTGCCCACGGTCAACACATGATCGGGCGTGATCGCGCGCGGCCAGCGGGCTGGCTCGGCCTCCCGCCGCACGGTGACCGTGAACGTCACGTCGAAGGAGGTCTCCACGCCGGTGCCCACGATCTCGCCGTGACCCTGCATGGCGTGGCCGTCGCCCAGGAAGAACAGCGCTCCGGGGACGAACACGGGCAGGAACACGCTCACCCCCTGGACGAACCCGCGGTAGTCCATGTTGCCGCCATGCGGGCCCGAGGTGGCGGTGGAGATGGCCTGCCCCCCGGCCGGCGCCACGCCGAAGCAGCCCAGCATGGGCGCCAGGGGCCAGCGCACACCTGCCAGCCTGGTCGGCGGCGCCGCCAGAGTGGCGGTGCCCGCCTCCAGATCCAGCTCCCACTGGGCCAGCTCCTCGGTGGCAGCGAGCCCGGAGCCGAACCCGGGCTCCAGCACGTTGGCGGCGATGGTCGTGCGCGTCCAGCCGCGGTCTCGGTTCGGCCACAGCCGGTCGAAGCGGACGCCGAGCAGATCGCCCGGCTCCGCCCCTTCCACGTAGAACGGGCCGGTCATCGGGTTGCCCCGCTCGGCCACCTGCGCCCCGGTGTGGTCGAAGCCGCGGGCGTCGACGGTCGTCGTGACCACGGTGTCGCCCGGAGCCACGCGCAGCACCGGCGCGTGCGGTCCGAGAGTCGTGTGGTAGACCTGCGGTACGAATCGATGGCTGGCCATGTCAGCCTCGACCCACCTTGACCTCGCGGCCCGTGCGGCCCGACGCGTAGATCGCGGCGATGATCTCCACGGCGTGCCGGGCGCTCTCCAGGCTGATCATCGGCTCGCGATCCTCGGCCAGGGCCTGGACCATGTCCGCGACGATCTGGGTGTGGCCGTCGAAGCCGACGGCCATGGGATCGGCCGACCCGCTGCCGCCCTGCCGCTCACCGTAGTACTCGAGCAGCTCCCGCTCCTCCTTGCCCTCCGGATCGTCCTGGAGCTTCCAGCCGGTGAGGCGCCCTTCCTGCTTCATCACCGATCCCTGGGTGCCGTAGATCGTCAGAAGCTGGTCGTAGCCGGGGTAGCAGCAGGTCGTGGTGTACAGGGTGCCGAGCGCCCCGCAGCGGAAGCGCAGCAAGGCGACGCTCTGGTCCTCGGCCTCGATGTCGTGCCCGAAGACGCCGAACATGCCCATCACCGCCTCCACCGGCCCGACCAGCCACTGGATCAGGTCCACGGTGTGCACGCCCTGGTTCATCAGCGACCCGCCGCCGTCCATCGACCAGGTGCCCTTCCACGAACCGTGCTCGCCCTCGTAGTAGTCCTGCTTGCGGTACCACGGAAGATGCCCGTGCGCGCCGATGACGCTGCCCAGCCGGCCGTCGCTGATGGCCGCGCGGATGCGGATGTTGAGCGGGTTCAGGCGCGACTGGAAGATGCCGCCGATCTTGACCCGGCAGCGCTTTCCCGCCTCGATGAGCGCCTCGATCCGCTGAGGCGAGATGTCGGCCGGTTTCTCGACGATGATGTGCTTGCCGGCCTCTGCGGCCTGGATGCCCATCTCCGCGTGCATCCCCGACGGCGTGGCGATGTTGACCACCCGTACGTCGCGGTCGGCCAGGACGTCGGCGAAGCGCTCGTACCCCTTGCACCCGAATTCCTTGGCAGTGGGGTCCAGACGCTTCCTGTCGATGTCGCACACCGCCACCAGCCGAGCCCCTGGGGCGCTGGTGATGGCGCGGCAGTGGTGCCTGCCCATGCCCAGCCCTACCACGGCAAAGCCAACTTCTTCGGACATCGCTCCCTCCTGGTCGGGTGCGCCCCTTGCTGGCATGTGCCAGAGATCGGCGCAGTGGTTCGCTGCCGGGGCCGGTGCTGCCGGCTCACCGAGGCTCGGTCTGCCGGCTGTGGTCGCCCTCGCCGCGGGCACCGCGATTGGACCTGCGCCCGGCATCGGGCCGGAACCGCTGGCGCGCTGCCTCCAGCGCGGCGCGCTGCTCCTCGGTGAGGTGCTGGGCGTACGCCTTCTGCAGATCCTCCTGGATCGCCCCCATCTCCGCCATCATCTGCTCGCGGTCCAGCTCGCCGTTCTGCATGTCCTGGAACAGCTCGCGCCTGGCCTCCCAGCCGGACTGGAACGCCGGCCGAAGCTTGCCGAGCGTCTCCAGGGGGACCTTGAGGTCGAAGCACAGCAGCATCCAGTCCTGCTCGAGTCCCATGCCCATCATCATCGGTCCGCCCCGCATCGACCGTCCCTGGCCTCCGGGGGGCATGTCGGGCGGGCCGCCTCCTGGCTGGGCCGCTGCCGCCTGCACCAACGCCATGGCCAGAGCCCCTGTGACCAGCGCTTTCCTCAGCATCGCCTTGCCCTCGCTTCAGATGGTGAGTCGCAGCAGCAACGCCGCCACCGGCACACCGGCCGCGGGGCCGCTCCTGCGTGGCCGCCCCGCCCGAGACCGCCTCGGTGCGGCGCGTGTCAATATACGCCCCGGCGCGGGTCTCCGCAGGGCCGCCGGCGGCGCACCTGGCCGCCGCGGTGGAGCCGGCTCCCGCTGGCCCGTAGCGTGGGGTCTGGACGGGGCGTATATTCATCCCGTGCCTGTCGGCCGCCGCACGCCGAGCGGAGGCCGCGAGCCGACCGGCCCCGCCGCGCGGCTGGGCACCCGACCAAGCGAGCTCCGTCGATGAACAGCGACATCGGCAAGTTACTGGAAGACTGGCCTTACAACCCCGACGAGTTCACCGCCCGCCGGATCAAGACGCGCGCGGGAGCCGAGAAGATCCAGATCCGGATCGACATGGGCATCCTCCAGCTGGAGCCCACGGGCAGACCGGACGGCACGCGCCCGCATGGCTGCGCGTCCCTGCTGGAGTTCTACCGCAAGCGCCTGCGGGGGGACGAGCAGGCCGTCCTGGACGAGGACGACTGCGAGGGGCTGTTCCAGGAGGCGTGGCAGTACTACCACCGCTATCTGAGCATGTTCTACCTGGAGGACTACGAGGCAGTGGAGCGGGACACCGGCCACGCCCTCGGGATCTTCGACCTGGTGGAACGCCACGCGTCCGACGACGACATCAAGTGGTACTTCGAGCAGTACTATCCCCACGCCCTGATGATGCGCACCCGGGCTCGCGCAATGGTGGCGCTGCAGCGCAACGACTACCGCGCCGCTCTGGAGCACGTCGACGCGGGGATCCGCCAGATCCAGGCGTTCGTCGAGGACTGGGAAGGGGACGACGAGGAGGAGGAGCCGGCCGAGATCTCGTTCCTCCGCGAATGGCGCGAGGAG
This sequence comes from uncultured Gemmatimonadaceae bacterium, assembly GCA_964591015.1. Lineage (GTDB taxonomy): Bacteria > Latescibacterota > UBA2968 > UBA8231 > UBA8231 > SLHA01. The sequence continues at coordinate 51,008 of CAZPXM010000008.1, read as the reverse complement.
CTGGAGCACGAACGCCCGCTGTCCCAGCGGGAGCAGCTCGAGCGGGATCTCCGCGTGGCCGTGGAATCCGAGGACTTCGAGGAGGCGGCGCGCCTGCGCGACAAGATCCGCACCATGTGGCCAGCGCCCCGGCGTCTGTTCCGCCCCGAGCACTGAACCCACCGGTTCGCGGCCGCCCGTGCACCTACGCCGTGCCCAGGACGTCGGCCATCGAGTACAGGCCGGGTCGAGCCTGGGCAGCGAAGCGGGCGGCGCGCAGCGCGCCCCGGGCGAACGCCTCGCGGCTCGTCGCCCGGTGCCGCAGCTCCAGACACTCCCCGGGCCCTCCGTACAGCACGGTATGATCGCCCACCAGATCGCCGGCGCGGATCGCGTGGATGCCGATCTGCTGCCGCGGCCGCTCGCCGGTCACTCCCTGGCGGCCATACACCGCCGACCGCGCCAGATCGAGCTGGAGTCCGGCAGCCGCCGCCTCCGCCAGCCGTAGCGCCGTGCCGCTCGGGGCGTCCACCTTGTGCCGGTGATGCGCCTCGATGACCTCCACGTCGTACTGCTCGCCCAGCACGGCCGCCGCCTCGCGCACCAGCTTGAACAGCAGGTTCATCGCGGTGCTGTAGTTGGGCGAGAACACGCAGGCGATCGGCGCGACGGCGCGGCGGAACTCGGCCAGCTCGGCCGCGGTGAAGCCGGTCGTCCCCACGACCATGGCCACGCCCGCCGCAGCGCACACGCGCGCCGCCTGCAGCGTGGCGGCGGGCCGCGTGAAGTCGATCGCCACTGCGGCCGCTGCCAGCGCCTGCGCATCCGCCGAGATCGGCACGCCGACAGGCGGGCGGCCGCAGGCCGCCCCGACGTCCTGTCCGACCAGCGGGTGCCCCGGCGCTTCCGTGCAGGCGACCAGCAGCAGATCCTCGCTGTCGCGCACCAGCGCCGCCACCAGCTGCCCCATCCGTCCACCCACCCCGCACACGCCGATCTTCAGCATGGCGCCACTCGTCCCGTCAGCAGTAGGCCCCGTACGCAAGCGACTCGAGCACCGCCCCGGGGGCGCGCAGGCGCTCGTCCACGTCTACATCGAAGAACGCCGCCACCGGGGCGAGGATCGCCGGATCGGCGGCATGGACCGCGCGCGCCGCTGCCAGCACGACCTCGACGCCGGTGCGCGTCATCCTGCCCAGCGGCCGCCGGCAGGGCCCGGCCGGCATGCCCAGCAGGCGCATCAGCGTCTTGATCGGCAGCGGGTTGCGCGCCTTGCACGGCACCGGACCCCACGGGCTGGCCTCGGTGGTCGTCACCGTGACGATGCCCAGGAGCGGCTGCAGCGCGGCAGCCAGGCGGGCCGCTCCCGCTGCATCCTTGCTGCGCAGCAGCTCGGTGAGCCGCTGGATGGCCGCCGGCACCACATTCGACACCACCGAGATGACGCCGGAGGCGCCGATGCGCTCGTCCTGCATCAGGGCCACCGTGCGCTCGTCGTCACCGGAGAGGATGCCGAACCGGGGACCGCACAGCGCGCGGATGCGCGCCGCGTTCTCCAGGTCGCCGGTGGCCTCCTTCACCGCGCTGATGTTGGGGCAGGCGGCGGCCGCCAGCGCCAGATCCTCCGGTCTCATCATCGTCCCGGTGCGCCCCGGAATGATGTAGGGAATCACCTGCAGGTCGGGGAACTCGCGCGCCACCGGCTCCAGGTACTCCCGGCGGATCTCCAGGGAGCTGGGGCCGTTGTAGTAGGGGTCCACCAGCAGCACGGCGGTCGCGCCCACGTGCGCGGCGTGTTCGGTGGCGTCCAGCGTCTCGCGCGTCGAGTTGCTCCCCGTGCCGGCAATCGCCAGGCAGCGGCCGGCGGCCAGGCGGCAGGTGCGCTCGATGACGTCGTTGTGCTCCTCCCACAGCAGCGTGGGACTCTCGCCCGTCGTGCCGACCGCCAGCAGACCCTGCACCCCCTGGGCGATCTGGAACTCGATCAGTCGCTCCAGTCCGGCGCTGTCCACGCTGCCATCGTCGCGCAACGGCGTCACGAGTGCGGTGAAGCAGCCTGTCAGCATCTGTCCACCTCGTCCGATGCGGAGTTGCGGTCCGCGGGCGCTCTGGCGACCATTATCCCGGCGCGAGCCCGGCGTCCCGCGCTGCGAAGGCCGGTGGCCCGCGCGCGGACAGCGCCGCTGCGGGCGCGGGCGGCAACGTACGGCCGGCCTCTGCCCTTGTCAACGAACCCACCGCGGCAGACCCTGTCGCGGCCCTCTGCCACCTGGAGTCGACCATGGCCACGGAACTGCGCATGCGGTATGGATGCAACCCCCACCAGCAGCACGCCCGCTGCTACCTGCGCGACGGCGGCGAGCTGCCCCTGGAAGTCCTCAACGGGGCGCCCAGCTACATCAACCTGATGGACGCGCTCAACTCCTGGCCGCTGGTGCGCGAGCTGCGGCAGGCGACCGGACTGCCCGCCGCCGCCTCGTTCAAGCACGTCAGCCCGGCCGGAGCCGCGGTGGCCGTGCCGCTGAAACGGGAGCTGGCGGAGGCCTACTTCGTCGAGGACCTCGAGCTCAGCCCGCTCGCGGTGGCGTACGCGCGCGCCCGCGGCGCCGACCGGCTGGCCTCGTTCGGCGACTGGGTGGCGCTGAGCGACACGGTCGACGTGCCGACGGCCAGGCTCATCGCCCGGGAGGTCTCCGACGGGGTCATCGCCCCTGGCTACGAGCCCGAGGCGTTGCGCCTCCTGCAGGCGAAAAAGGACGGCAAGTACCCCGTGCTGCGCCTCGACGCGACGTTCGCCCCGCCGGCCCTGGAGACGCGCGACGTGTTCGGGATCACCCTGGAGCAGACGCGCAACGGCTTCGTGCCGGGCCCCGAGTTCCTCGCCAACGTGGTCACCGCGCGCCGGGAGATCCCCCCCGCAGCCCGGCGCGACCTGCTGGTGGCCACCATCGCGGTCAAGTACACGCAGTCGAACTCCGTGTGCCTGGCCCGCGACGGCCAGGTGATCGGCAGTGGCGCGGGGCAGCAGTCCCGCGTTCACTGCGTGCGCCTGGCCGCCGCCAAGGCCGACAACTGGTACCTGCGGCAACACCCTCGCGTCCGGGGCATGAAGTTCAGGGAGAGCGTGCGGCGGGCCGAGCGCATCAACGCCATCGATCTGTACCTGCAGGACGAGGCCACGCCGGCGGAGCTGGCGGCCTGGGAGGCCAACTTCACCGAGCCCCCCGCCCGGCTGTCGGCCGCCGAGAGACGCGCCTGGCTGGACGGCCTGCGCGGCGTGGCGCTCAGCTCGGACGCGTTCTTCCCCTTCCGCGACAGCATCGACCGCGCGGCCCGCAGCGGGGTGGAATATGTGGTCCAGACTGGCGGATCGCTGCGCGACGATCTGGTCATCGAGGCCGCGAACCAGTATGGAATGGTCATGGTGCTGTCGGGGATCCGCCTGTTCCACCACTAGCCCGCGGCAGCCGGCGAGCGTCCGGCTCAGGGGGTGTCGAGGTGCCGGTAGCAGGCGGCGGCCCAGTCGCCATAGCCGCACTCGATGCCGGGGCGGCTGGCCGTCAGCGCCGCGGCAGGGGTCTCGATGTCGGGACGGCAGTCGCTGAAGACATTGCCCTCCAGGAATATCTGGCGGGCCTCGGCGCCGACGCGCACTCCGGGATGCGCCCCATCGCCGACAAAGGTGTTGCGATCCAGGACGAGGTCGTGGGCCGGCCCCGGGATGTCGATCTGCCCGGCGCCCGGGCTGCCGTCCCCCAGCGCGTTGCGCCGCAGCGCGCACTGCCGGATGCGGCACGAGTGGACCTCGGTGGGCACCGGGCAGTCGCGCACCTGCACGCCGGGACCCCGGTTGTCCTCCAGCACGCATCCCTCGATGAGGTTGTGGCAGTCGCGCGTGCCGATCGACAGCCCGGTCCCGTTGCCCGCAAAGCGGCAGCCGCGTACGGTGATGTGGTTGGCGCGCACGCAGAAGAAGAACCCGGCGCGGCCGTTGCCGTCGGCCTGGCAGTCGGTGAACAGGGCGTTGGTGCTGCCGGCGCCCGGGTGCAGTCCGTTGCCCGTGTTCTGCGCGAAGCTCGAGCCGGTGATCGCCACCTCGCGGCACATCTGGAAGCCCAGTCCCTCGCCGTTGTAGGCGAACTCGCGCACGTTGGCGACCTCGATGTCGCGGCTCCGCGCGAAGTAGACCGACGCGCCGCGGCACGCTCCCATGGCGATCGGGTTGGCGTCCCGCTGGCCGTCCAGGGCCAGGTCGCGCACCGCCACGTCGTGGACAAAGTGCCCGCAGACGAGGGGGTAGACGGTGGTCAGGCAGGGCTCCGCGTCACCGCGGTAGTCGGCTTCGATGCCGTGGTCGAGTCCCACCCAGTCGCCCTCGATCCACACGATCGTCGCGAAAGTCTCGTAGAAACCGCCGTGCGTGTGCGCGTCGTGGATGGACACCGTCATCCCCACTGCCAGCCCGGCGGTGGACTTGAGCGGCACATCCTTCATCCCATAGTTATGGTAGCCCGCGAGCGGGTACACGCGCCCCGGGCCCTTGCGCAGCAGCGTGTCGGGACCCTGGCCGCACAGCTCGACGCCGCTGCGCAGCTGGAGAGCTCGGTCCAGTTCCAGTTCCATCGCCGGCAGCACCACGCGGCCGCCGGTGCGCGCCACCAGATCGATCTCCCGCTGGATCGCGGCGGCGCTGCTGGCCTGCGCGCGGGTGAGGCGTCGTTCCATCTGAGACCTCCTCGGGTTGGCGATCGGCCTCGGCAGCGGGCCGCCGGGCTGGCCTGGCGGGCCTGCCGGCCCGACGGTGCGCCGCGAGCGGCACGCTCCGGGCGCCGCGGCGTCGGCCGGCGCGGCGTCTGGCGACCGAGTGGCCAATATAGCCATAGCCGTCGAGCTCCGCCGCAGCGAGTCGCCCGCGGCCGCGGGCGTCGAGGGCGCGGGCCATCCCCGCGCCTGGACGAGGAGCACACGAGCATGAGACCCGCCGCGGCCCAGACCGCAGAGCGCTCTGCCGCCCGGCGACGCCGCACCGGGTGGCGCACCGCAGCGGCCCGCGCCCTCGGCGCCCTCGGCGCCCTCGTCGCGCTCGGCGCGCTCGGGCTCGCCTGCCTGCCCGCCGGAGCCGCCGCCGCGCCGGACGACAGCCTGCGGGCAGCCGCCGCACGCTGGCGGGCGCAGCGAGACAGCGCCCTGGCCGCCGACCCCGAGTCGCCGCTGCCGGCGGCGGCGCGGGCCCGCTGGGCCGGACTGGCCTACTTCCCCTACGATCCCCGCTTCCGGGTCCCGATCGAGCTGCATGCCTACGCCCGGCAGCGACCGATCCGCAGGCCGGCAACGGATGGTTCCTGGATCGAGGTGGAAAGGTTCGGCCTGGCGATCGGCGCGGTGCTGGGCACCCCGTTTCGTCTCGCGGTGTACCGCGTGCCGGACGACGGCCGACTCGAGGTGTTCTTCACCGACCCCACCAACGGCGTCCAGACGTACGCAGCGGGTCGCTACGTGACGCTGGAGCGGCAGCCCGACGGCCGGCGCGTGCTCGACTTCAACGCGGCCTACAACCCCTACTGCGCCTACGACCCGGCGTATGCCTGCCCACTACCTCCGCCGGAGAACGCCCTGCCGGTGCCGGTGCGGGCCGGCGAGCGGGCCTACGAGCCGGCCCACCCGGGACATTGACCAGGTCCACGCGGGCCTGCCCGCGCTGCTTGCCTGGCCGGGTCGGGCTGGGCTATATTCGCGCGTCGACATCGCGGTGCGCGCGAACGGGCCACGAGTGCGGCCGCGATCGGAACCTGCCAGCGATGGTCCCAACGGCGGTCGTGCTCACGACGACCGCGTGCGGCCTCTCCAACCGCATCGCTGGCCGGTTGCGAGGTGCTCGATGCCCGACCCGCAGCAGCACCCCGACCGCCCGGGACCGCTTGCCGAAGCCCGGACGGCGCCGCGGCACCCCGCCGCGCAGTTCCGCCTCTTTGGGCAGACGCCCCGCACCTACCGCCAGGCGTACGCGCGGCTGGAGGCGGAGTTCGCCGCCCTCAGCGCCCAGCTCGACGAGACCAACCAGCAGCTCCGCCGCAGCCTGGAGGAGAAGGACCGCATCAGCGGGTACCTCACCGACGTGCTCGACAGCCTTTCGAGCGGCGTCGTGGCCGTCGATCCGACGGGCACGGTGACGCTGTTCAACCGGGCTGCGGAGCGGATCGTCGGCTGCACCCGCCAGCAGGCGCTGGGGCGGCCGTATGCTGCGGTCATCGGCGACGGCGAAGCTGGCACGTCCGCCCTCCTGCGCACGCTGCAGACAGGCGTCTGCCAGCGCACCGGCGAGAAGAGCGTGACCCGTGCCGATGGGCGGCAGGTGCCGCTGGGCTACAGCACCTCGCTGGTGCGCGACGCCGGCGGCCGCGTGCTCGGGGCTGTCGAGGTCTTCGACGACCTCACCGAGGTGAAGGAGTTGGAGGCGCAGCTCCGCCGCGCGCACACCTTGTCGGCGCTGGGCGAGATGGCGGCCACGGTGGCACACGAGATCCGCAACCCCCTGGGCGGGATCGCCACCTTCGCCAGCCTGCTCGAACGCCAGCTGGCCCCCGACGCACCCCAGCGCCGCCTGGTCGAGAGAATCAGCGAAGGCGTGGGTCGCCTCAACCGGATCGTGACCAGTCTGCTGGACTGCACGCGCCCGCTGCGACTGCAGCCGCGCCCGGTGAACCTGATCGGCCTGGTGGAAGAGGCCGTGCGGTTCTTCGAGGCCGGTCTGACCGGCCAGACCGCGGACACGGGCGCCAGGATCTGCGTCGTCCGCCGGTATTCGGGGCACTGGCTGCCGTGTCGGCTCGATGTCGAGCAGTTCCAGCAGGTCCTGACCAATCTGCTCCGCAACGCGGCTCAGGCCATGCCTGCCGGGGGCTCGATCGAGGTGTCGGTGGTGCCGGGTGCGAATGGCGGCGGTCCCGCTGTCGCCGTGTGCGATTCCGGGCCTGGCCTGGCCGAGGCGGTTCTGGAGAAGCTCTTCAGTCCCTTCTTCACCACCAAGGCGGATGGCACCGGACTCGGGCTGGTCACGTGCCGCCGGATCGTCGAGGCGCACGGTGGCAGGATCTGGGCGGAGAACGCCCCCGGAGCAGGCGCCCGTTTCGTCGTCGCGCTGCCCGCGTCCTGCCGGGAAGCTGCGGAGCCGTAGACATGGCCATCGCCCGGCGCATTCTCGTGGTCGACGACGACGCCTACATGCGGGAAGCCACCGAGGCGGTGCTCCGCAGCAAGGGGTACGAGGTCGAGGCGGTCTCCTCTGCGGCTGGCGCCCTGCTGCTCCTCCAGGAGCGCGCCTTCGACCTGATCCTCTCCGACGTGCGCATGCCAGGGCTCACCGGCATGGAACTGCTGGCGGCCGCCCGCGCGCAGGTGCCTGACACCCTCATCATCTTGATGACGGCGTACGGCACGATCGAGGCCGCGGTCGAGGCGATGAAACGGGGCGCGTTCGACTACCTCCAGAAGGGGCCAGACTCGCCCGCACAGATCGAGGTGGCGGTCGAGCGGGCGCTGCGCTTCCAGGAGGCCGAGCGCGAGAACCGGCGCCTGCGCACCGAGCTGCGCGACCGGTACAGCTTCGCCAGCATGGTGGGCAGGTCCCGCGCGATGCAGGAGGTCTTCGATCTCATCGAGACCGTCGCCGACAGCCGCGCCACCGTGCTGGTGACCGGCGAGAGCGGCACCGGCAAGGAACTGGTGGCCCGCGCCCTGCACTACGACAGCTGCCGGCGGGCCGGTCCCTTCGTCCGCCTCAACTGCGCCGCGCTGCCGGCAGCCTTGATGGAGAGCGAGCTCTTCGGCCACGAGAAGGGCGCCTACACCGGCGCCGACCGGCAGACCCGCGGCCGCTTCGAGATGGCGGACGGCGGCTCGCTCCTGCTGGACGAGATCGGCGAGATCGAGCCAGCCCTGCAGGGCAAGTTGCTGCGGGTCCTGCAGGAGCGCGAGTTCGAGCGCGTCGGCGGCGGGCACACCATCCGGGTCGATGTCCGCATCATCGCCACGACCAACCGCGACCTCGCCCGCCAGGTCCGCGCGGGCGCCTTCCGCGAGGACCTGTTCTACCGCCTCAACGTCATCGAGGTGGCCCTGCCGCCGCTGCGCGAACGCCTGGAGGACATCCCCGCGCTCGTGCGGCACTTCGTCGAGCGGTACAGCGCCGAAAACGGCAAGCGGGTCGTCGCGGTGAGCGACGAGGCACTCGAGCTGCTCCAGCGGCACGACTGGCCGGGCAACGTGCGCGAGCTGGAGAACTGCGTCGAGCGGGCCGTCATCATGGCGCGCTCCGAGGTGCTGACCGCCGCCGACTTCCCCCAGCGGTTGGCCGCCTCGGTGCCCGGCGGCGACCAGGGCACCCTCCAGGCCGGCCTCACGGTCCGCGAGATGGAGAGGCGGCTGATCGAGGCGACACTGCGGCACTGCGCCGGGAACCGGACCCGGGCAGCCGCCATGCTGGGCATCAGCCCGCGCACCTTGCGCAGCAAGCTGCACGACTACAACGCGAGCGAGGCGCACCGAGGGAACCCCCGCTGCACCGGCGTGCGGCCCTGACAGGACCGCGGTCAGGCGGCAGGGCGCGCCGTGGGCCGGGGGCCCGCAGCGATGCGCCCAGGGCAGGGACAACGCCATGATGCACAACGACTTGCCCATACGGCTGCAGAGAGTCGGCTACCGCGAGAAGGGGACGCAGTACCATTACGGGCCGCATCGACACGACATTTACCAGTGGTATTGCGTGCTCTACGGCGTCGTGGACATGGCCATCGAACAGGAACACCACCTGCTGCGCGCCGAGGAGTGCATCCTCATCCCGCCGGGCGCCACGCGCTCACCCCGCTCGGTCGAGCGCGCCCCGGGGTACCTGTGGGCCCACTTCGCCAACCTGCGGCTGGACCTGGAGCCGATCACCGGCTGCGTGCTGGCCATCCCGATGGAACTGCGGGGGGACCTGCTGGCCCTGGTCTCGGAGACCCAGAATCCGGTGGACAGCCAGGCGGACGACCTGATCGCGATCCTGCTCAGCCGCATCCTCATCGGCCTGCGGCGGGGCTGCGCCGGCGGTGGCGCCGCCGCGGGCCAGCGCTCCTCGTCGCTGCACGCGGCGTACCAGACGGAGATCGTGCAGCGGGTCGAAAGCTATGTCCGCAACAACCTGGGGCGGCCGCTCGCCCGCGCCGATCTGGCGCGGGTGGTGCGGCTGTCGCCGGCGCATCTGGCGCGCATCGTCCAGCGGGTGCGGCACAAGACGCTGAACGAGCTGGTCACCGCGACCCGCCTCGAGTACAGCAAGAAGCTGCTGCTGGAGAGCACGCTCTCGATCTCGCAGATCTGCATGAGCGTGGGCTACCGTTCGTTCAGCCACTTCAGCACGCTGTTCAGGCGGTACGTGGGCATCCCTCCGTCCGACTACCGGCAGTCCGGCGGCCGCACCTGGCGCAAGGAGTTCTCCTGAGCCACCCGACACCCGCCGAACGCCTGGTGCGCGGATCCCGCACGAATCGGCGCCGGGGGAGATAGTGGCAGTCCTTGCCGCCGCCTATATTGCCCTGGCGACGGGTGCGGCCGGCGTGTCCAGACCCTGCCGCCGGCGCTTCACATCCTGCCTAGAGGTAGTCCCCAGGCGCAACCAGGAAGGTCCTTCGATGGAGCACCGTCTCTCTCTGCCGATCCACCTGTCCGACCCTGACATCCGGGCCGAAGCCCTGCCCGTCTGCCTGCGCACCTCGGGGCGCCCGCTCGCCCGCGCCACGCTGCACCTCACCCGCCGCCGCTGCGCCTTCGCGCTGCCCAGAAGCGCGGACGAGCGTGTCCAGGCCACGGCAGCGACGTACGAGAAGGGCTACGGGCTCTTCGCCGCTCCCGGAGGCGCCCGCTCCCTGGGGCCCATCCTGCGCGACGCTGCGGCGATCGCCCGGCTCGACGTGATCTTCATGGATCGCCACGACCGGGTCGCCGAAGTGCAGCGCCCGGCGGCCGCGCAGGAGTCGCCCAGCCTGTGGCTGGACGCTACCTGGGCGACCCCGGAGGCGGCCGAGGCCGCGGCGCTCTTCGCCGGCATCGTCCTGCTCGGCACCCTGTCCATGCTCAACCCGCGGCTCGACCAGCGCGCCGCCATCCATCGCGTCTTCGACCTGTACGGGCGCCTCGACGCGCTGCAGCGGCAGCAGCTCCAGCGGTTCCTGCGCAGCACGCGGGCCGACTGCGGCCACGCCCTGGCCAATGCTCTGGCCAACCTGGAGGACGCCCGCCTGGCGCAGGCGCAGGAAGGGCTGGATCTGGCCGAGCTGCGCGCGATCCCCTCCGAGCTGCTCTATCGGACCGGCCTGGCCCTCGACCGGCTGCGCTACAGCACGGCGGACGACGAGTTGCGACGGGCCGTGGCCGACCGCATGCGGACCCTGGCCCCGGACAGCGCAGCGGCCCGACCGCAGGCCGACGAGACGCCGGCGGCCTACGCGGACCGCGCCATCGCGCTGATCGAGAAGAACCTGAAATGGCGCGACCGCTGGGCCACCTGGCTGCGGCAGCAGGACCGGATCGACTTCCCCTATCCGCAGGACCGCGTCCTCGAGCTGCTCAACGCGCCGTACGAGGACGTCGACGAGTGGCGCGCGAGCATCCACACGGCGATCTCCCGTCACTTCGATCTGCAGGCCGAAGGCGGCAACATCCGCCGCCTGTCGGCCTGGGCGTACGAGCACGATATCCGCCTGGTGGCCGGCCGCCTGTCGCGCGCCTTCGGCAACCAGGCCAATCTGCTCTCCACTGCCCGCCACGTGCAGGGCAAGGAGCGCCTCGTCCCCGTGGCGCGCCGCCTCGAAAGAGCCAGCCAGGGAGATCCGGATCTGCATGCCGCCGCGACGCGCCTGCTGCATCTGGCGCTGGAGCGAAAGCGGACGCCCTACGCGCGCCTGGTCGGCGCCCTGAATGCCTTCGACGAGTGTCTGATCAAGTACCATGCCGAGGGGCTCAAGCGCATCGTCGACGACGCCGACACGGCCTCCCGGCGACTCGTGTCCCGCGGTGCCGTCGAGTTGAGCGGCCGGCGTCTGGAGAGCGCGGGACGCCGCGCCGAGCAGCTGTTCGCCTTGTCGGCCCGCTTCCGGCGGCAGCTCGCTGCCTGCGAGAAGGTGCCGGCCGCCTACGTCGTGCAGCTCCAGCGCCTGCACCCGGCCGAGACCGTGAACCTGGCCAACGCCAACGCCTTCCGCGAGGTGCACAGCGGCAAGGAGGAGGACCTGAAGGACCTGCTGCGCCAGGGGGGCGACTACATCTACAGCTCCCCCGGTGCGGGCCGGTACGAGGAGAACGGCCAGGAAGTCGACACGCACTGGATCATCAAGGTCAGCGACTGGATCGAGGCGATCCCGCTGTTCATCAAGGAGCGGGTCATCCGCCGCCAGGTGCGCCAGGGCGCCGAGACCGTCGAGGTCGACCAGATCCAGACGGAGGTCGATCAGGAGGCCATGGAGGCCTTCTTCCGGCTCCATGCCGAGTTCTGGGCCCGCAACCTCGACGAGGTGATGGCATCCGAGCGCGTCGCCCTGGCGCGCGCGCTGCTGGTGGAGGCGGATCCTCGCCTGGCGCGCCAGCTGGCGGCGCTGGCGGCGGCCGATCCGGCGCTGGCGCCGGACGAGGCGGCCCGCCAGGTACTGCGCGGCCAGCCCCGGCTGCACCCGGTCATCGGGCGCCTGGCGGCTCTCATCGCCGCCAGCGAGGACGCGCTCATCGAGCCCATCCACCGGCTGGTCGAGCAGGAGTCCGTGCCCCGCCGCGCGGCCCTGCGCCGCGTGCTGTGCGAGACCGCGGTGGATCGGCCCGGCAACCTGGTCGGGCAGGCACTGGCAGCAGCCCGCGGCAGGACGAGCCTGGCGGCGGCCGTGGAGCGAGTCTTCGCGGCGCAGGAGCCAGACCTGCGGCGGTCGGCGGACGCGTACGCGCCGCTCGCCCTGCAGCGCACCCGTCCGGTCTCCTCGCTCCACATCCTGACCACCGAGTCGGCAGGCATGACCGAGGGGTACGTCCAGTCGTGGCTGGAAGAGGAGATGGCGCTGTACAACGTCATCCGCGCGCACGGACTGGAGCGGGAGGTCGACGAGGAGATCGCCAGGTACCGGCGGCGCATGCACGAGATCGGCAGCAAGGTCATCGCCGACCTGGGCATGCAGGTGGTCGTCGAGGAGGTGATGGCCGAACAGAAGGTGCCCACCCCGGTCGCCGTGGGCATCGTCATCGGCAGCTACCGCCCGGTCGCCGAACAGGTGGCGCTGCTGGGCGTGCTGCTGGAGTGCGGCGGCGACCCGCAGGCGACGCTGGATACGGTCCCGGTGCGCGAGCTGGACCGCGTCGAGCGGTACCTGGACGAGCACCGCCACGAGCTGGTCGCCGAGGCGGTGCCGCTGGTGGCGCGCAACAACGGCCGCGCCTTCGAGCAGCGCGTCGAACAGGTGCGCGAGGCGCAGCCGGGGATCGCTCTGGACGAGGCCCGGCGCGTGGTGGCCACGAGCGAGCCGGACTACCGCAGCGAGATGGCCAGCATCATGCTGGGCCGGGCGCGGCGGGCGGTCTTCGCCGCGCTGGCCGCCGAGCACCCCGAGCTGGACCTGGAGGCGCGCGAGCGGTCGTTCCTCCGCATGTACTCGCAGACGCTCAAGTCCACCGCTCGCAAGGCAGTGGTGGCGCGGCATCGCCTGCAGGCCGAGTGCTCCCATCCCCGCCACTACTACCAGGCCACCGGGGGCAACAAGCGGTACAACCTGCTGTACACGCCCAGTCGCGTGAACCTCGGACACCGCGAGCGCGATTCGGTGGTCAAGTGGCGCCAGTGGGTCGGCGGTGCCGACAAGGCGGCGGCCCAGGCCGGCTTCGAGTTCTACAGCTTGGTGAACGAGGGGGGCGTCGAGGAGCGTCCGGCGCTGGCCTACGCGGAGATCCAGAAGACGGCGGAGAACGGCCTGACCGTGACCCACTTCGCCGGCTCCAATGCCCTGGGCCTGCTGTGCATGGCCGTCATGGAAGGCGATGTCCAGGACATGGCGGACCAGATGAACCTGCGCCAGGACCGCTACATCCCGCCGGCCGGCGAGGGGTACGGCGGGTACTGCGTGCCCAAGGACGGCCTGTTCCTCGCCTTCGTCCTGTCGCTGACCAATGACGTCAAGCTGCGCCAGATGGGCGTGCCGGATCATCTGCACGCCGGCATCATGCGGCTGGCCAAGCAGGCCCTGGCGCGCAAGGACGAGTTCCCCACCGAGTTCGACTGGCAGCGCTGGGCGGCCGGCAGGCTCGTCCGGCACGAGGTCCTGCAGGAGTACGTCGGCCTCCAGGGCGACCTGCTGGTCTTCCACGTGACCAAGATCGCGCGGGCACTGGAGAATCTGGGCCGCCCGTGGCACGAGACCGCGTCCGGCCCCCGGCTGCTGGCCAATCTGGCGGCCGACTGGGGCGTCGAGCGGATGATCATCAACGCCGAGCAGGTCAACCGCTTCATGGTCTTCCACAAGGCCTGGTCGATCTACGAGGGGCTGCGTCAGGCCCGGCTGAAGCATCCGGCCTGCCCCGCGGACCACGAGGCGCGCATCGCGGTTTCGGCCGAGTACAAGCCGGTTCAGGACATCCGCTTTTCCACCGGCATGCGCCTGTTCGAGATCTTCGCGCGCACGGGCGATCACCTGCACTACGCCTTCGACGAGGCGGGCCAGAACCTGGTGCACCTGATGCTGGAAGGCTTCGACCCGGAGAGCGAGTCGGCGGTCGGCCGCCGCGCCGCCCGCCAGGTCTTGCAGACGTACGGAGTGGACGAGAACGATGCCGGGGCGGTGGCGCGGCTGCGCGCCGCCTTCCCGCGCCACGCGCCGCCGGCGGATGTGGTGGTCACCTCCGTCACGCTCTCGTCGACCAACGACATGCTCTTCTACACGAGCGACTCGCGACTCGACGAGATCGCCAACCGCGTCCAGGTGCAGCTGGGCGACTACGGCCTGACGGAGGACCAGATCCGCGCCAATGCCCAGGTGTACGGCGGCGACCTGCGCCGCTGGGCGGGCATCGCGCGGCTGCCGGAGGAACGCATCCAGGAGCTGATCCACCGCGTCGGCGGCAGCATCCACGCCCTGGTCCTCAAACTGCGCGGTCCGGGCCGCGACTACGAGACGGACATCCAGGGGATCGATGTCCTGAACACCGGGATCCCGTTCCCGCAGTTGCTCGCCCTGCTGCAGGACATGCCCAGGCTGGTCGCGCTGATGCGCCAGGGCAACCCCAACAGCGCCCTGGTCATCGCCGACGGCTGCGCCGGCCGCGAGCCCCGGGCGCTGGCCGAGTACGACGTGCAGGCGTTCTTCGCCGCCTGCGAGCGTGTCGGCCGCCGCGGCACCTACATGGCCACGGGGCTGGGACAGCACGCGGTCGACCGGCTGGAGGAGGAGATGCGGGCCTGGCGGACGCGCGGCCAGCGCCTCCTGGCGGCGGTCGCCGCGGTGGCGTCCGCCCCGACGCGGGCCCGGCGACAGGCCATCGGCGCCGCGCTGGCCACCTACGCCGAGATCCAGCGGCAGCTCACCGACGACGACGAGGCTGGCAAGGCGCTGCGTCTGGAGCAGAAACTGCGGCGCAGCCGCAAGTGGCGCGAGCGTGACGCCTTCATCAGCCGGGCCCGGGTCCAGATCGCGGCGGGACTGCCGCTCGCCCGCCTCGACGCTGCCACCTGGGTGGCCGGCCTCGGCGGCACCTTCGTGCTGATGGGCGCGCCGCAGCGCGAGATCGACGCCGCCCTGGCGAGCTTCGACGCCGGCATCGAGTTGATCGCCGCGGCTGGCGGCGGCGAGCCTGCCGGCGCCCCCGCCTCGTTCGCGGCCGCCGAGCGCGAGCGCGTGCTGCAGGCCCTGGTGCGTCCGGCGTACGAGCCCGACGTCGTCCGCTTCACGCAGCAGAAGCTGGTGGAGAGCTCCAGCAAGGCCGTGGAGGTGGCGGCAGTGGAGGCGCTGGAGCGGCGCCGGGCGCTCCGGGTGCGCGCGGAGAAGGCCCAGGCCATGGCGGACCGCGAGGCCGGGTTCCAGGCCGCCATGAAGGAGGGAAGCGGCGCGACGGCCGCGGCGCGCCAGGCGCGGGCCCGCGCCCTGCTCGAGGAACTGCTCGCCCAGGTGCAGGCCTTCTCGCCGAGCGCTGCCACGGCAGGCGCGGATCGCAGCCGCGCCAACCAGTTGCTCGGCGAGCTGGTCGGCCTGACGCGGCTGCAGCTCGAGGATCTGGGAGACGCACACCTGCAGGGCGAAGAGCTGGCCAGCTTCCGGACTGCTGTCGCCAGGCTGTACTCCGGGCGCGAGATCGTCCTGGAAGACTGGAAGGCACTGGCCGGCGGCTACGAGGACATCGGCGCGCTGGCGCGGTTGGCGGAGCGCGCCGCCGGGATCCCGGAGCAGCTCGAGGCGGTCACGCAGGCGATGGAGCTGTTCTACGTCACCTTCGCCCTGGCACAGACGCTGCAGTTCGCGCTGGAGGACCCCGCGGAGATCGACGAACGCGTCTTCTACAAGAACCTGACCGACTTCTTCGCCGAGACCATCAACGACCACTGGTACGAGTACCGCCCCTGGATCTTCGACCGCGGCACAGCCTTCGAGCAGGTGGCTGCAGAGCAGCTCTACGAGCTGGCGAACAGGCACCACGACTGGCTCTACCGGTACCTCCGCACCGTCCTCGTCCGCTGCACGGACCTGCGCTGCCTGCCGCCGGAGGACGTGGACGCCCTGCTCGGCAGCGCGACCGCCGACGCCGTGCAGCCGGGCATCGGCGCCGGCGGCGAATCGGTCGCCGAGCGGCGCTGGCGCGCCTACAATCAGCTGCGCGAGCTGTCGTTCATGCACAGCGACGGCTTCCCCACGCCGCCCGTGTTCCATCGCTTCGATCCCGACCTGATCGAGGCGGACCGGCGCGTCAACGTCGTCTTCGTCTACCCCGTCGGCAGAACGCACGTGTCGCGGGCGCTGCGCGAGGGCCCGACGCTCAACGCCCAGCTCCAGGCGCAGGGCCGTCGCGGTGCGAACCTGCTCATCACCCGGTACGCGCGCGCGCTGCGATTCGCGGGCTCGGCGCGCGACCTGCTGGCCATCGACGACGCGCACCTGTACGTGGACGAGCGCACCTACGCCGCCGCGCTGCAGCGCCATGGCGGCCTGGACGCGGCGGCCGCCGCGGCGCGCGTCCAGGAGGCGGCAGCCCGCGGCTGGCTCACGCCCAAGGGGATCCGCATCGCCGTCCGCTTCACCCGGCCGGTGCCGGTGGGGTCTCTGATTCCGTTCCACGGGCTGCCGGTGTACGAGTCCGGGCAGACCGAGGACCTGGGCTTGCCCGCCACGGTCCAGTCGCTGGTGTTCTCGGACATCACGTACGACAAGTCCCTGTACCCGGAGATCTACCTGCCGCGCTACGGCGTCCAGACGCCGCCCGAGATGGACTGGAAGCAGGAGTACGGCGATGGCTGCAGCGAGGCCGAGATCAGGAAGCGGATAGCGCACGGGGTGGCCGGCAGCAACTATGTCGGTCTGCTGGCCTTCGCGGCGGAGCACCCCATCGTCCTGATCAAGGGCGCGGCCGAGTCCGGTGCGCGCAACCTGAAGGTCTTCGACCTGCAGGACCAGGCCGGACGCGCCGACCCGGCGGCCGTGGCGGCAGCCGTCGACTTCCTCTACCTGGTGTCGCGGCGACAGAACGTCGTGGTGCAGGCCGCCATCCTCACCTCGCCCGAGTTCTGGGCGACGCCGGAGTTCATGGAGAGCTTCGTCGAGCGGCAGATCCTCGAGTGGAACACGCCGGTGCAGCGCGACCGGCTGCCGCGGTCGCAGATCTACGGCTCCCTGCGCATCGTGGCGTCGTCGCCGCACCCGGACCAGCCCTACCACGCCGCCTTCCCGATCGCGCTGAGCAGCCTGCAGGTGGCCACCAACGTGGGCCGCGGCGGGACGCTCGAGAAGCTGCTCGACGAGTTCGTCCGGGAGCCCTACCGCAGCCAGATCCGCGCCGGCCTGGAGGCCGAGGTCCCGAAGGTGATGCGGGCCATCGCCGACTATGCCGCCCGGTATGAGGCAAGGTTCGCCCAGCAGCGCGGCCGCCGCGTGGGCAAGGACGCCCGCGGCGTCTCCTATGCCTGGCCGCCCTACCTCATGCTGGACTACCTGGTCAGCCCGGTGTTCTCGCGGCCGGGTCGTCTGGTGGACATCGAGCCCGAATTCGCCGCCGACGGGCGCCGGATAGGCTCGGTGCCCATCCTCCAGGACGAGTCGGGGCGCGGTCCCGCCACGATCTCCGGGTGGCGCTTCATCCATCTGGAACCGAACGTGGGCATCGGCCTGTGGGATCGCTTCAACCTCCGCGAGGAGGTCCTGGAGGCGCGCGCGGCGCAGGCGGCGGGGCGGGCCTTCGACCACGCCAACGTGGGAACGAGCGATCGCGTCGTCCTCGGCGACTTCGTCGCCGCCGGCGAGCAATACTTGGACGCGGTCCGCAGCTAGATCTTCCACCTGGTACGGACGGGGAAGAGCGCCGCTGGCGGCGCTCCCCCGTCCGCTGTTCCCGGCATGGACGCACGCCTGCTGGCTTCCTGGCGGGCCGAGCTGGGCGCCCGCGCCTTGCGGCACCCGCTCGCCGCGGTCGGCTGGTACGCGGCAGCCGCGGCCGCCGAGCGCCTCAGAGCCGAGGCAGCCGCGGCCCTGACCGTGGCTCGCCGCGCCCTGCAGGCAGGCAACCCAGCCGCCCTGGAGCCGCTGCTGCAGGCGGCCACAGCGGCCATCGCGGCCGAGCTGCCGGCCGTCGTGGCGGCGCTGCGGCGCGCCGGCCAGCTCTGCGCCGCGGGCAGCCCGGACCTGTTCGGCGGCGGGACGTGGCGCGAGCGCCTGCTCGTGGCGGTGCTCGAGCGCCTCCTGGTGAACCGGGCAGCCGCGCCGCTGCTGCTCGACCCCCGCCCGCACCAGCCGGCCGGCCTCTCCGGCCAAGGGGTCTGCTGCGTGGCCCTGCTCTTCGACCAGCCGCTGGCCGTCACGCACGAGCTCTACCCGCTGTTCACCGACGCCTGCGCGTTCGCGGCGGAGAGCGCCAGTCTGCCGGGGCTCGCCCCGCTCGCCGCGCACACGAGCTGGCTCACCGCCGCCGGCGAGCTCACGCGCGCCATCCGTTACGACGCGGCCAGCGACACGCTGCTGGAAGCCGATCTGGAGCCGCGCCTGCGGCCCGCTGTCGCCCTTGCCATCGCCTGCGATCCCGCTGCGCACTGGCGCGTGGACGCCGTGCTGAGCGCGGCCGGGATTCCCTGCGGCAATCCGGCCTGCCACGCGGCCGTGGCTGACGACAAGTGGGAGTGCTACCGGCGCTGGCGCGACCATGGGGTGCCGACGCCCCCGACCTGCCTGCTCCCGGCGACCGCCACGGCAGCAGACGTGCGCCGCATCGCCGCCCAGGCGGTCACGGCCGCGCCTGGCGCTGGTTCCGCCGGCTGGTTCGTCCAGCCCCGGCACGGCACCGAGGGGCGCGGGGTCGTCTGGGTCGCGCCGGAAGGCGACGTGCTCGCCGCGATCGCGGCAGCGTGGCGGCAGATCAGCACCGCAGACGACGCGATCCTGCGCCCGCAGGCGGGCCGGCTCGGCATTCTCCAGGACGACGAGACCCGGGCCTGGGACCTGCGCCTGAACGTCTGCTTCGACGGAAGCGCGTGGCGGGCCACGAGCGGCTACCTCCTGGTGGCCCCCAGCAGCGCCGCGCCGCTGACCTCGGTCTCGCGCGGCGGCCAGGCTCGCCCGCTTTCCTGGCTCGACGGCAGGAAGCTGGTGGCGCCGGGCGCTGCCCGTGACGGCTCGCTATCCTGGTCGGGCGACTGGCTGGCTGCGGCGGCGCGCACGGCAGAGGCGGCTGCCCGGGCCTTGCCGCCGGTGAGCCTCGCCGGCGTCGACATCAAGCTGGACGCCAGCGCCGCCGCTCCGGTCTGCAGCGTCCTCGACCTCAACCCGCGACCCGCCGGCCTGCTCCACGCCGACCTGCTGGACGGCACCGGTCCGGGACTCGGCGGCGAGCTCTGGCAGGGCTTGCGGCGCGCGGCCCGAGCCGGCGCGGCCTGACGCTCGCCGGGCGCCCTGCCTCGTCGGGATGTGCAGCGAGCGGCGCCAGCAGGGCGCCTTGCTGGCGCCGGAAGGTCGGGCTATCTTCGCCCCGGCCGAGCCCGCCCTGCACGCGCCCCCTGGCCGCCGCCAAGTGGCGCATCCTGGCACAGGAGACCCGATGGATCGCCTCGCCGAACAGCTCTACCGGGCCCAGAGCCTGGCCGAGGTCGTCTCGTTGATCGACCAGATGGTCGCTCGCCTCGGCGCCGGCCAGGCCACGGCCGATGACTGCGCGGACTTTCTGCGCGCTCTGCTGCTCAACCCGGCGATGGCCGCGGCGCAGACCACGGGACAGGCCGTGGAGCACCTGCTCCGCCAGGTCCCGGCGGCCGCCTGGATGGAGCGGGTGGCGCCGGCGGCGGCGCGCGCGCTCCCGCAGCTGCTGGCGGCGCTGGTCGACGAGCGTCTGGACGTCAGCCACGCCCTCCTGCTCCGCGTGGTGCCCAAGGACAGCCCGGCCCCGCTGGCAGCGGCGCTGGCGGCCCTGGAGGCCGCTCTCCAGCTCCACCAGGGGTCCGCCCGCTATCTGCGCGGCATGCGGGCTGCCCGCATCATGGTCGATGTCTACTCGGAGCTCGCCCACGACCCACAGACGGTGCCGTCGGTCTGCCTGGCGCCGAGCTGCATCGACGACGAGCACATCGCGGGGCTGAAGCAGGCCGGCAGTGTGGCGCAGTTGCCCGCCGCCTATGCGGCGCGGATCAACCAGCTCCAGCGCCTGGATCTGAAGGAGAGCCTGGCGAGCCTGCAGGACGCCCCTGCCGCCGCCCCGCACATGGATC
Organism: uncultured Gemmatimonadaceae bacterium; assembly: GCA_964591015.1. GTDB lineage: Bacteria > Latescibacterota > UBA2968 > UBA8231 > UBA8231 > SLHA01. The sequence goes on along the minus strand of CAZPXM010000008.1, from coordinate 31,075 downwards.
CGGACGACTACGAGCGAACCTTCGTCGTGCGCGCGCCGCTGCGTCTGGGGATCTCGAGCGCCAACGCCTCCGACAACCACATGCGCAGCAAGGAGCGAGGGGCCAGGACCCTCAACGCCGGCATCGACCTGCAGCCGGCCGATGGCGAGTCGGTCGAGCCCCCGTTGCGCGTCACGGCGCGCCGACTGCCCGAACCGAAGCTGGTGCTCCGCTCCCTGTCGCTGGCATTCCGCGCCGAGTTCGCCGCCAGCCGCGCCGGCGACGCCCGGGCACACAGCGAGCGGTTCTTCGCCTACCGCCGTGGCGGCGACGAGGCGCTCCGCCTGGTCAAGCAGGCGCTGGTGCACACGGGCATCGTGCGCGACGACTCGGACGACATCGTGGGCGACGTGACCGTCTTCACCGGCGGCGGCGGCCTGGAGATCGCCACCGAGAGCCGCGTCCTGCAGGGCTCCGGACTGGGCACCAGCAGCATCCTGGCGGCCGCCATCCTCAAGGCCCTGTACCGCCTGTGTCGCCACCGATACGCGACTGCCGAGGGCGAGTATCCCGCCCTGTACGACCAGAGCCTGCTGCTGGAGCAGAGCATCGGCCTGAACAGCGGCTGGCAGGACGCGCGCGGCGCCTGCGGCGGTCCCTCCGCCATCAAGGACTTCTACGCGCCTCCCACGGACGGCCTGCCCGCCCCGCAGCGGACCTTTCTCGCCGAGGTCGACGAGGCGACCTTCACGGAGCGCGTGGTGCTGTTCGACACCGGTATCGCGCGGGCCGCCACCCGCGGCCTGAACGTGGTGCTGGACGCCTATCTGACGCGAGACCCCGAGCGGTTTCCGGCGATCGCCGCGTCCATGCGCATCCACGACCACATGGTGGCGGCCCTGCGTGCCGGCGACTACGAAGCCCTCGGCGAGCTGGCGACCCGGTACTGGCAGTTGCGCTGCACCCTGGACCCGCAGGCGACCAACCCGACGCTCCAGACGCTGTTCGTGGACCCCGCTCTCGTCGAGGTCAGCGCCGGCGGCCTGATCACCGGCGCCGGCGGCGGCGGTTTCGCCCTGCTCATCGCGCGCGCGGGGCGCGGGGAGGAGCTGCGCGCACGCCTGCGCGAGCTGCGCGGGACGGCGGCGTTCGCCTCCAGCCGCGTGGTCGCCTACCGCCTCGACCGCCGCGGCATCCAGCTGGCGGAATGAGAGGTCGGCGGCATGGTACCTGCGGGCGGCCGCCACGAGGAGCTGCTGGTCGATGGCTACAACCTGCTGCTGCTCGCCCCGCACCTGCGCGACAGTCGGGACCCGAGCCTGCAGGCCGGCCGCAGCGCGCTGGAGCGAACGCTGGAGCGCTTCGCGGCGCGGACGGGCGCCCAAGTGCTTCTCTTCTACGACGGCGCGCCTGCGTCGGGAGCTGCCGGGGCAGCGCCTGCAGGCAGGGGCCGCCTGCACGTCTTCTTCTCGCAGCCGCCGCAGACAGCCGATGACCTGCTCGCGCGCGCCATCGAGGTGCGCCACGGTTCGCGCCACGCGCGCGTCATCACCTCCGACCGGCAGATTCGCGCGCAGGCGCGCCGCCACCGCATCCGCGCCACGACGGCCGCAGCGTTCGTCGAGGAGCTGGAGCGCGCGGCGCCCCCCTCTTCCGCCGCTGCCTACCGCCCGCCGCCGGAGCTGGACCCGGATCTCTCGCTGAGCGCCGCCGAGGTGAACCACTGGGAGCAGCTCTTCGCGGCGCGCGCTGCGTCGGTCCCGCCGCCAGCGACCCGGCCCCGGCCCGGCGGCTCCGGGCGTCGCCGTTGAGCCAGGCTGCGGCAGGCCTGGCCACCGCCCCCACCGAACCATCGCGGGCCAGGAGCTGCGGCCCGTACGCGGGCGCGTCCGGGCCGCAGTGAACGGCGCCGGCCTCCCTTGTTCGCGCTGCGCATGGGCCCTATTATCTCCTTGTCTTCTCCGTGCAACCAGTGGACAGCGACGAGGGAGCATCGATGGCACAGGCGCACATCATCCGCCACAGTCCTGGCGCCGTGTTCAGCCAGGTCACCGAGGTCATCACCGTCGGCGACAGCGGCCAGGTCGTCCGCCTGATCGAGCCGAGCGGCAACGTCGGCACCCAGTTTCCCGCCGACGTCGGCAGCCAGTGGTTCGGGACGGTCATGAATCTCCATGCATCCCTGGCGCTGGCGCAGGCCCACTGGTCGGACGTGTACGGGACCGACGTGCTGTGGACCACTCCCGGCCCGGACCGCGAGTCGTGCGACGAGCGCAAGAACGCCTTCAACGCCGTGTATGGCCCGATGATCCAGGCGGTGACGGGCGGACCGTTGCGCTCGAACCGGATGGCCCGGTTCACGCACCCGGCCGGGTTCCCCGATCCCAAGGCGCTGTTCGAGGTCCAGATCAAGGCTGCCAAGGGCGCTGGCGTCAGCGTCGGCGGCGGCAAGATCGAGTACGGCCAGTGGACCGACCACCGCCCCAGCGGCGCCTCCGTCATGCACCGGAAGGGCGACCGGACCATCACCACCCTGGGACCGGACCTGGCGGCGGAGATGCTCTTCGTCCTCCAGGAGCAGTACGCCAGGCCCTTCGCCGAGGCCGGCGTTGATTTCCGCAAGCAGACGGTCTGGATGGAGATCCTGGTCGCCGTCGACGACGCGCCCGAGAAGACGTGGGACCGCGTCGAGACCGTGCGCCGGGTCTTCGTCGAGTACTTCGGCGACGACCGCCCCGCCGGACTCATCTATCCCGTCTCGCGCATCCCGAACCTGGACGGGATCGTCGAGCCTCAGCCGCGCGTGGTCTCGGGTCAGGTCGAGATCGTCCGCTCCGGGCGGTACGAGGCCGGTTTCAGCACGTGGACGGCGCTGCGCCACGACGGCATCGGCGAGGTGATGGTGAGCGCCGTCGGTGGCACCGAGGCGCAGGCCGTCCTCGCGGAGGTCGATGCGCGCGTGCGTCAGGCAGGTGGACACGGTCTGCGCGCAGACGGCGTCTTCAACAACGCGTACGTCGTCGCGCAGGACGGCAGTCCGGCTGGCCGCGCCGGCCTGGCGGGGTTCAACTCGTCCTACGCCGGCTTCTATGCCGGTGCCCAGCCCTGCTCGCGGACCGCCCAGTTCGTGGGCGGCATCCAGGAGAGGGGTCACGCCTGCGCCGTCAGCAACCGGTCGATCTTCGCCCTGTAGGAGACGGGCGCGCGTCCGCGCGAGTCCCCGGCGCCGGTGTGGCCGTGCCGGCCACAGGAAGTGCCATGCAGCTACCCAGAATGGTCCCCGTCGCGCAGCGCTTCCCCGCCGAGGCGATCGCCGACGTGCCCGGCAGCGTCCGGTCCGAGCTGGCCCGGGTGCGGCTGGCTGCCGCCATCCGCCCAGGGGCGCGCATCGCGGTGTGCGCCGGCAGCCGCGGCATCGCGCACGTCGACCAGATCGTGCGGACCGTGGTGGAGACCCTGGTCCAGGCGGGCGCCCGGCCCTTCGTGCTGCCGGCCATGGGCAGCCACGGCGGGGCCACGGCCGAAGGTCAGCGGCAGGTCCTGGCTGGCTACGGCATCACGGCGGCGTCCATGGGTTGCCCGGTCGAGGCCACCATGGACGTCGTCGAGGTCGGCCGCCTCGACGATGGCACACCCGTGCTGGTCAACCGGCTGGCCCTCGCGTCGGATGGCATCGTGCTGGTCAATCGCGTCAAGCCGCACACGTCGTTCCGTGGCCGGTTCGAGAGCGGGCTGATGAAGATGATGACCATCGGCCTCGGTTGTCACCAGGGAGCTCGCATCGCTCACTCGCACGCCTGGGGCCTGGCTCGCCTGATCCCCGCCTGGGGCAGCGTGATCCTGCGGCGGGCGCCGGTGCTGTTGGGCGTGGCCGTCATCGAGAACGCGTACGATCGGATCGCCCGCGTGGAGGCGCTCCTGCCGCACGAGTTCGAGCAGCGCGAGCCGGAGCTGCTGGCGGCGGCACGCCGGGCGATGGCGCGCCTGCTGGTCCGCGACATCGACGTCCTCATCGTCGAGCAGGTCGGCAAGGACATCTCCGGCACCGGCATGGACACCAACGTGGTTGGCCGCATGCTGCTGCCGGGAGTTCCCGAGCCCAGCGAACCGGGAGTGCGGCGGATCGTCTGCCTCAGCCTGACGCCGAAGACGCACGGCAACGCCAACGGCGTTGGCCTGGCGGACATCATCACGCGCCGGCTGTTCCGCGAGATCGACTTCGGGGCCACGTACGCCAACGTCTTCACCACGGGCTTCCTCAACCGCGCCCACATCCCGGTGATCATGGAAAGCGACCGCGAGGCCATCGAGGGAGCGGTGAGCCTGCTGCACCTCGCCGCGGCGCAGCAGGCGCGCATGGTGCGCATCCGCAACACGCTCGAGCTGGCGCGCATCGAGGTCTCGGAGAGCATCGCCGCGGAGCTGGGCGGGCGCGACGACGTCGCGATCCTCGGTGCGCCAGCGCCCTTCCGCTTCGACGCGCACGGCGTGCTGCTGTGAGGCGCCCGCACGATCGGCCACGAGCACATTCTGCGCCGAACGCACTGCCCGGCCGGCCGGCCTTCCCGTCCGGCGGGATCTGGCCGCGGCGACCGAGGCCAAGGGAAGCCTACAGCTCCTTGCGGTAGCGCTGCGGGGGCAGGCGCAGCTGGTCGCGGTACTTGGCCACGGTCCGCCGCGCGATCCGCAGCCCTTCGGCGCCCAGGCGCGCCGCGATCTCTTGGTCGCTCAGCGGCTGCGACTTGTCCTCGGCGGCGACCAGCGCGGCGATGCGCTCCTTCACGCTGCGGGCGGACACGTCCTCGCCGCTGTCCGTGCCCAGCCGGCTGTCGAAGAAGTACTTCAGCTCGAAGACCCCGTGCGGCGTCTGCATGTACTTGCCGTTGCTCACCCGGCTGATCGTCGACACGTGCATGCCCACCGCGTCGGCCACGTCCTGCAGGACCATCGGACGCAGATGGGCCGGCCCCTTCTCGAAGAAACCGAGCTGCGCTCGGACGATGTAGTTCGCCACCTTGAGCATCGTCGTCCGCCGCTGCCGGATGGCGTTGATCAGCCAGCGAGCGTCGTTCATCTTCCTCGACAGGTACTTGCGCATCTCGTCCCGGCCACCGCCGCGCGGCTCGCTGAGCAGCCGGCTGTAGGCCGGGTTGATGCGCAGGGACGGCAGCGTGCCCTCGGTCAGCGACACCACCCATTCGTCGCCCACCTTCTCGACGATCAGATCGGGGGTGATGTGCGCGGTCTCGGGATCCAGGGTGAGCAGGCCGTTGTAGTCGCTGGTCGACTCCGAGCCGGGGTGCGGCTGCAGGCGCTGGATGAGCGCCACCGCGCCGCGCAGCTCCTCCTGCGAGATCCCCAACTGCCTGGTGATCCGCGTGAAGCGCCGTCGCGTCAGATCGTCGAGATGGCGCTGAACCAGCGCCAGCGCCGTGGCCCGGTGCGGCGACTCGAGCTGTTCCAGCTGGATCGTCAGGCATTCGCGCAGATCCCGGGCGGCGATGCCGGGAGGATCGAACGCCTGGACAACCTTGAGCACTCGCTCGACATCGGCCTCGGCGACCTGCAGCTCCGCAGCGATCTGCGCGACGGTGCACGCCAGGTAGCCCCGGTCGTCCAGACTGCCGACGATGAACTCGCCGATCTCGCGCTCGGCGTCGCTCAGATCGGCCAGGCCTAGCTGCTCCTGCAGTCGCTGGTTCAGCGAAGGCATCGTGGTGATGCGGTTCTCGCGCGGCTCGCGATCGGCCTCCCAGTTCGGATCGTACTCGGTGCGTTCGGTGTTGTAGGCACCGAGCTCGAACTGGTCGACCAGGAACGGCTCCGGGTCCTGCCGGGCGGCCGGATCCGGCACTTCGGCCTCGTCGCCCAGGCCGGTCTCGGCTCGCCTCGTCTCCCCATCGAGCTCCGCTGTCTCCTGCTCCGGGCCCTCCTCGAGCAGCGGGTTCAGCTCCAGCTGCTGCTTGATCTCGAGCTGCAGATCCAGCGTGGACATCTGCAGCAGCTGCAGCGACTGGATGAGCTGCGGCGCCATCTTCTGCTGGAGACTGAGGTTCTGCGCGATCCGGAGCATGTCGGGAGCGAGCAACGGGACCGATCAAAGGGCGCAGCGCCACGCCAGACCATCCGCGAGCGAGGCACGCGGCCCAATGATAGCCGCCGCGACGAGCATTGTCAAACAGGCACGAGGATTGCTTCGAGATCCTGGCTCGCGGGCGCGCGAGCCGCTCAGCGCAGCCGGAACCTGTCGCCGAGGTACAGGTCGCGAACCTGGGGGTCGTGCGTCAGCGAGGTGGCATCGCCGGCGGCCAGAATGCGTCCGTCGACCATAATATATGCGTGATCGGTGATGGCCAGGGTTTCGTGGACGTTGTGATCCGTGATCAGCACCCCGATGCCTTGGTCGCGCAGCCTGACCACCGTCGTCTGGATGTCCTCGACGGTGCGGGGGTCGATGCCGGCGAAGGGCTCGTCGAGGAGCATGTACCGGGGCCTCAGGGCCAGCGCCCGGGCGATCTCGACGCGCCGCGTCTCGCCGCCCGACAGCGTGGCCGCGACCTGGCGCGCGCGCGCCGCCAGGTCGAGCTCGGCGAGCAGCGCCTCGAGGCGCTCGGCGCACGCCGCGGCATCCAGATGCTGGGTCTGCAGCACCGCCAGGATGTTCTCCGCGACCGTCATCCGGCGGAAGATCGAAGTCTCCTGCGCGAGGTAGCCGATGCCCCGGCGCGCCCGCTGGTACATGGGCAGACCCGTGATATCCTCGCCGTCGAGGTAGATCGCGCCGCCGTCGGGACGCACGAAGCCGACCATGGCATAGAACGTGGTGGTCTTGCCTGCGCCGTTGGGCCCCAGCAGTCCCACGATCCGCCCCTGTTCCAGCTCCAGCGTCACGTCCGCGACCACTGCCCGCCGGCCGTACAGCTTGCGCAAGCGCTCGGTCCTCAGCGACATCGGCCGCAGCTCCTCACTTCCCTGGCGCGGGCCGGTAGACGCCGTCCACTCCGGGCCCCACCTCGACCTCCATGCGCTCCTGCGCGAAGCGAATCTCCAGCTCCTGGCTGGCCACGCGGTTCAGCGCCATGCGCGCCGAGCTGTCCGGCGCGGAGCCGGCGTCGACCAGACGCGAGACCAGCGTCGCGCCGCCCAGGACCCGCACGCGCCTGAGGCCGTCGGGGTCGAAGCGGAGCAGCATCTGCTGGCCCGTGCTGCGGGAGGCCTCGCCCCGGCGACGGTCGCGATGCACCAACTCCGCGTCGCTGCCGATCACCACGCTGTCGAGCCGCCCGCCAGCGAGCGCCAACACGCCGCCCCGCCCGGTGACCCAGGTGCTCCGCTCGACGCCATCCGCGATCGTCAGCTCGAGGTCCCCGCGCAATTCCACGCGGTCGATCGAGTCGCCGGCCAACGTCAGCCGCATGGAGTCGGCGCGTGCCCGGCTGTGCCAGCGGTTGCCGGGCCCCGCCTGCCGCCACTGGGGCCCGTCGGCCAGCACCAGCAGCGAGTCCGCCTCGCGGAAGCAGCCGCTGCCCGCCGACAGCCGGCCTTCGGGCGCGGCGACGGTCACGCCGCCCTCGGCCAGCAGCTCCCCTGCCGCCAGGGCGACGATCAGCCGGCCGGCGCGCACCTCGACGGCTCCCGTGTCCGCGCGCGCGCGCGTCGCCACGGCGTTGCCCTCGAGGACCGCGGCCGCCGCCGCGCCATCGTAGGTCAACGTGTCCGCCGCCAGGCGGGCCCCGACCCGCGCCGCTTCCACGCGCACCCCGCCCGCTGCGCGGGCCTGGTCCGTGCGGCGGTCGTACTCCAGTCGGCCGGCCCACAGGCGCACCAGCGTGTCCGTGAACGCCACGCCGGCGGCGGCCCGCAGGCACTCGCGCTTCCGGTCGTAGCGCAGGCTGTCCGCCGCTATCGTGCGCTCCGCCTGCGCGAAGACGGCTGGCCGGCCGCTCGCCGCCAGCCGATCCTGCTCGAGCTCGACCACGGCGCTGTCCGCGCTGAGCGCCAGCCGGCCGTCCGCGGCCGCGAAGCCGCGCGGGAAAGCCAGCGTCCCGCAGCCCTCGCTCAGCACGGCACGCGGACCGGTGGCGCGCACCCCGCTGTAGGCCACCTCGACGTCGTCGTACTCCAGCTCGTAGCCGGCGGCACGCGAGCCCCGCACCAGCGCCGCGCGCACCGCCACTTCGTAGGCTCCCGCGCGGCGCCAGGCGCCCTCCACAGCGCGCAGCGACCAGGCCAACAGGTCCGCGTCGGCCACCAGGTCCGCGCCCCGGTGCCAGCCCGACGCGGCGGCCAGCCGCAAGGGCCCCGGCACGTGCACCTGGCCAGCCGCCCCGTCCCACTGCAGCGTATCCGCTTCGAGGACCAGGTCGCGGCCGTCCTCTGCCCGCACCCGGCCGGCAAGCGTGAGCAGCGGTTCGCGGTGCCACAGGGCCAGGCGCTCGGCGGCCAGCGCGCACCGCAGGCTGCCGTCCTGACGCTCCAGCCGCACCGACACGCCGCTGTCGGCCCGGGCCACGCCGAGCGCGAGATCATCCGCCAGGTACGGAGCGGCGATGGCGACGACCACGTCCGGCGCGCGCAACTGGATGCGGACATCCCACGATTCGCTGTCGGCGATGGGAGTCTCCGGGGCGCGCGCGGCCGGCTCCGAGCCGTCGCTGCAGCCCGCACTCAGCGCCAGCGCCAACAGGCACACGGCGGCTAGCCCTGGGGGGCTCGCCTTGGCTCCGGCGCAGCCGCCCGGCCAGCGACAACCGCCCAGCTCCATGGCGCTCGCCGCCGCCCTCAACTCGGTGCTGGCCCGCCGCGCCGGGACTGGCGCTGCAGCGCCGCCTGGACGAAGCCCAGGAACAGCGGCGCCGGGTTGTCCATCCGGGACTTGAACTCGGGGTGCGCCTGGGTGGCCACGAAAAACGGGTGATCCGGCAGCTCGACGAACTCCATCAGCCGGGTCCCGTCGATGCGGCGGTGGTACCCCGAGAACACCAGGCCCTCCTCCTCCAGCAGCTCGACGAAGCGCGCGGAGATCTCGTACCGGTGCCGGTGTCGCTCCAGCACGATCTTGTCCCGCGCCAGCATCACCTGCCCCACGCGGAAGGCCTGGTCGGGCATCTGCAGGAGCTGGCGAACGCGCTCCTGGTCCTCGCGCAGGCGCCCGGTCGCCTCGTACAACGCCATGACGCGGCTGTCGCGCTTGAGCACGGCGGCATACGCGCCCAGCCGCATGCTGCCGCCGTACCGGTGGGCCTCGAGCACGGCCCGCTGGCTGTCCTGGGCGCAGACGACCTGGCAGTCCGAGTCTGCCACGAACTCCTCGGAGGTCGCTCCGGTCAGGCCGGCGACGTTCCGGGCGTACTCGATCACGGCCAGCTGCAGCCCGTAGCACAGACCGAGGAAGGGCAGGCCGTTCGCGCGCGCGTAGGCGATGGCGGCGATCACCCCCTCGGCGCCGCCGCTGCCGAATGCGCCGGGGACCACCAGTCCGTCGAACTGACTCAGCTCGTCGAGCTGGCGCGTACCCTCCTCGAAGTCGTGCCCGTCGATCCAGGCGATGTCGACTGCCGCGTCGGCCGCCGCGCCGGCATGCAGCAATGACTGGTTCACCGAGATGTAGGAGTCGGTCAACTGGAAATCGCCGATCTCCGCGTACTTGCCGACCATGGCCACGCGCACGCGGTGGCTGGGCCGGCGGCTGCGATCGACCAGCTGCTTCCAGTGGCTCCAGTCCGGCTGGCGGCGCGCCGGCAGCCCGAGCTTGTTGAGCAGCTTCATCCCCATGCCTTCGGCCTCGAGGGCCAGGGGGATGTCGTAGATCGTGCGCATGTCCGGCTCGGAGATGATGTGCTCGATCGGCACGTTGGCGTTGACCTGGATCTTGCGCTTGCGCACGTCGTCCAGTCCCCGCTCCGAGCGACAGACGATGAAGTCCGGGAAGATCCCGTGCTCGCTCAGCAGGCGGATGGCCTGCTGGGTCGGCTTCGTCTTCATCTCGCCCACGTGCGGCGGCACGGGCAGGTAGGTGATCAGCACGTGCACGAAGTGCTCCTCGCCCAGCTCCCGTTCCAGGCTCTTGACGGCGAACAAGAAGATCTCGTTTTCGTGGTCGCCGACGGTGCCGCCGATCTCCACCAGGATGACGTCGAAGCCTTCGCCCGCGCGTTGGATGCGCTGGATGATCTCGTCGGTGATGTGGGGGATCGGCTGGACGGTCTGTCCGAGGTACTCGCCGCGGCGCTCGCGTTCGATCACCGTCAGGTAGATCTGCCCGGTGGTCAGGTTGTTCGTCCGCGGCAGATCGATGCCCAGGAAGCGCTCGTAGTTGCCCAGATCCTGATCGATCTCGCCACCGTCATCGGTCACCCACACCTCGCCGTGCTCGGTCGGCCGCAGCGTGCCGGCATCGTAGTTGATGTAGGGATCGATCTTGACCGCCGTGGCGCTGTAGCCGTACTGCTGGAGGATCTTCCCCATCGAGGCCGTGGTCAGTCCCTTGCCCACCCCGCTCATCACGCCCCCGGTGACCACCACGTATTTCGGACCCGTGTACCCAGCGCCCAAGGCAAGTCTCCTCTCGCAGTCCTGGCGTGCTGCCCGACCGGCTGCCCTGCCATGGCCGCGCGCCGGTCGCACCGGGCCGCGGCGGGCAGGACGAGGCCCGGCTAGCCAGCTCAGATTGCGGGACGGCGGTCGACGCGGGCCGCCGTGCGCAACTCAATCGATGATCCTGGGAACCCGGTAGTGTTCGCCGTCTCGGTGCGGCGCCACCGCGAGGAGGGATTCCCTGGCCTGGAAGGGCTCCACGACATCCTCGCGGAGCAGCTGGCGCATGGGCACGGGGTGCGAGGTCGGCGCCACTCCAGCGGTGTCGAGTTCGTTCAGCTTGTCCATGTAGCGCAGGATCTGGTTGAGCTCGCCCACCAGCCGCTCTTCCTCGGCTGGAGCAAGCGCGAGCCTGGCCAGTGCTGCCACCGCACGCACATCGCTGATACTCACCGCCATCTCTGCAACACCTTGAGCACCAAGAGCGAAGAGCCGGAGCGCGGGCAGGCCGCCGCAAATATGTGCGCCGCGTCACGGGGGCGCAAGCCCGCACCCGGGGGCAGTTCGGACGAGCTGCGGCGCCGCTTCGCGCCGGCCGCCGGCCGGCGCATCCAGCGGGCACGCTCCTTTCTATTTACTTCTCGCGCAACAGGATACGTCCTGGTGAAGGAGAGCCGACTCGGCCGGCCGACCCCCGCGCACCGGCGCGTGCGGCCAGCGGCGCGGGCCCGCGCCGATCGCTTGACCATGCACCCGGGTGGCCGTACACTTGCGCTCGCCACAGCGTTCCGCTCCCCGATCCGCATCGTTGCCCCGGCCCGCGAGGAGTCTGCTCTTGCGCCTCAAGCAACTCGAGATCTTCGGCTTCAAGTCCTTCGCGCAAAAGGTCACCATCCCGTTCGACCCCGGCATCACCGCCATCGTCGGCCCCAACGGCTGCGGCAAGTCCAACGTCGTCGAGGCCATCCGCTGGGTGCTCGGCGAGCAACGCCCCGGCTCGTTCCGCAGCCACCGGATGGAGGACGTGATCTTCGGCGGGACACGCGACCGCAAACCGCTGAACATCGCCGAAGCCTCGCTGGTCATCGACAACAGCAGCGGCATCCTGCGCGTGGACTACGGCGAGGTCATGCTGACTCGGCGCCTCTACCGCTCCGGCGAGAGCGACTACCTGCTGAACAGAGTCCCCTGCCGGCTCCTGGACATCACCAACCTGCTGATGGACACTGGTCTGGGTCAGGGCGCGTACGCCGTGATGGAGCAGGGCATGGTGGACGAGGTCGTCAGCGAGCATACGGAGAACCGCCGGCGGATCCTCGAGGAGGCCGCGGGCATCACCAAGTTCAAGGTTCGGCGGCGAGCCACCTGGAGCAAGCTCGAGTCCACGCGCGCCGACCTGACGCGCATCGAGGACATCATCGGGGAGGTCAAGCGACAGGTCGATTACCTGAGCCGGCAGGTCGGGCGAGCCAGACGCTATCAGACGCTGAAGGAGGAGCTCGATCGACTGGAGGTCCTGCTCGGGCGGGCGCGCTACCATGGCTGCCGGGCGCAGGCGCTGCCGCTCCAGCAGGAACTGGACGCCCTGAACGCGGCGCTGACCGAGGGGAACACGCGCTTCGCCACCAAGGAGGCAGACCTGGAGCGCCTGCGGCTGGCGGAGACGGAGACCGAGAGGCGCATGCAGCAGATCGGCGGTCAGGTGGCGCAGCAGGTGCAGCTCATCCACGAACGCGACCGGCTGCTGGCCACCGCGCGAGCGCACCAGGAGGCCACCCAACGCGCCATCGACCGCGCCGCGCGCGAGCTGGCGGACTACAGCAGCCAGGCCGAGGCGGCCCGGCGGCAGCACGAGGAGGTGTCGGCGCAGCAGCGCTCCGTGCAGGCCGAACTGGACGCCGTGGAGGCCCAGCTGTCGCTCAGGACGGCAGCCGCCGCCGCCGTGGAGGCGCAGCACGCGGCCAGCCAGGCAGCGCTGGAGGAGCGGCAGCGCGAGCAGATGGAGCTGATGCGGCGGCACGCCGAGTCGAGCCGCGAGCTGGAGCGCCTGCGCGCGGAGACCGAGGCGCTGCGCCAGCGCGCCGCCGCCGTAAAGACCGAGGCGCAGACGCTGGCGGCCGAGGCCGATCGGGCCCGCCAGGCGCGGGCCGAGGCAGCGCACCGGGGCGAGCGGCTGCGCTGCCGGTGCGAGCGGCTGCGGGCGCAGGCGGAGCAGACGAGATCCGGCCTGATGTCGGCGCGGGGCCGCCTGGAGGCGTTGCGCGAGCGCGGCCAGCAGGCGGAGCGCCAGCACGCCGCCACGCAGGCCCGGCTGCAGGCGCTCGAGCGCGTGCGCGCCCGGTACGAAGGCTACTCGAGCGGCGTCCGCACCCTGCTGCTGGACTCGCCGTTCCAGCAGCTCTTCCAGGGAGTCGTCGGCGAGCTGCTCGATGTCGACGTACGTTGCGCGCGGGCGGTGGAAGCGGCCCTCGGCGACGCCCTCGAAGCGCTGGTGGCCCGCGGCGAGTGCGGGGTGCTGGAGGCGCTGCAGCACCTGCAGGAGCGGCGCGCGGGCCGCGCCGGCGTGTATGTCCTGGACGCCGCGCTGCCGCCGCTGCCCCCTGCCGTCGCGCCGCCCGCGGATCCGGGCCTCCTGGGACCCGTGCTCGATTTCGTGCGCCCCGACCCGGAACTCGCGCCGCTGGTCGCCAGCCTGCTCCACAACACCTTCCTGGTGACGGACCTCGGCGTGGCCATGCGCCTGCGGCACGTCGGGACAGGCATCCGCCTGGTGACGCCGGAAGGACACGCGATCGATCTGCACGGACGCGTGACCGGCGGCCAGCAGACCAGCGAGGAGGCGCTCCTCCTCGGGCGCCGGCAGGAGGTCCGGGCGCTGCGCACGACGATCGCCCATCAGCGGGCCCGGGTGGTGGCGGTCGCCGCGCAGGCGAGCGCCGAAGAGCGGCGTTGCGGTCTGCTGGAGGGCCGCCTGGGGCTGGTCGAGCAGCGGCTGCGCGAGGCGCGCGACCAGGAGCGCGACTGCGGCCGCGACGAGCAGCAGGCAGCGCAGGACCTGGCCCGCCGGCAGCAGCGGCTGGACCAGCTACAGGCGGAGCGAGTGCAGCTGGGCCAGCAGATCGCCGCTGCAGTGGCGGCCGCGCGCGCCAAGGAGGGACTCCTGGAGACCCAGGAGGCCGAGCTCGGCCAGCTGGAGGCGGCCGCCGCGGCGGCCGCCGAGCAACTGCGTCGCATCGACGCGGCGCGTGCCGAGGAGCAGGAGCGGCTGGCCAGCTCGCGCGTGGAGCGCGCCCGCCTGGCGGGAGTCGCCGACAGCCTCCGGCGCGACCTGGAGCGCACGGCGCAGATCGGCCAGAACCTCGCCCGCTCCATCGAGCGACTGCAGGAGGAAGCGGCGCAGGCGCAGGCGCAGTTGCGCCAGTCGCGCGCGGAGTCGGCGCGCCTGGATGCGGACCTGCAGGCGCACCAGCGCCTGCAGGAGCAGCTCGAGGCGGAGCACCATCGGTGCCGGGAGGGGTGGGCCGAGGCGAGCACCCAGACGCGCCAGCTCGAGGACGAGATGGCGCGATTGCAGCGCGAGCTGAATTCCCGGCGCGAGCGGACCCATGCTCTCCAGCTGGAGCTGGCGGAGCTGAACAGCCAGGCCGCTCACATCCAGGAGCGGCTCCTGAGCGAGCAGCACTGCGACGTGGCGCAGCTCGGCGACCTCGACGAACCGCTCGACCAGGCGGCTACCGGGCAGCGCCTGGAGGAACTCCGGCAGGCTCTCGGCCGGCTCGGGCCGGTCCACGTCGGCGTGCTCGAGGAGTACGAAGAGCAGAAGGAACGCTACGACTTTCTCTGCCGGCAGCGCGACGACCTGACCGTGGCCGCCGAGGATCTGACCAAGACCCTGCGCCTGGTGGACCGGACCGCCCGGCGCATCTTCCTGGAGGCGTTCGAACAGATCCGCGCCAGGTTCCGCGAGACCTTCGCGCGTTTCTTCGCCGGCGGCGAAGCCGACCTGCGGCTGGAGCCGGACGTCGATCCGCTGGAGGCCGCCATCGAGATCACCGCGTGCCCGCGCGGCAAGCGGCCGCAGTCCCTCGCCCTGCTCTCGGGCGGCGAACGCGCGCTGACGGCGATCTCGCTGCTGTTCGCCATCTACCTGGTCAAGCCGAGTCCGTTCTGCATCCTGGACGAGGTGGACGCGCCGCTCGACGACGTCAACATCGAGCACTTCACGCGCGTGCTGAAGGAGTTCGCCGCCAACACGCAGTTCATCGTGGTGACGCACAACAAGATCACGATGGCCGCCGCCGACACCCTGCACGGCGTCACCATGCCCGAGGAGGGGGTCTCCCGGCTCGTCTCGGTGCGCATCGAGGACGCGGACACCCTGGGCGAGGCCGCCGCCTGAACCGCCTCGCGCCCGGCGGCGCCGGCGCGCCCCCCCGCAGTGGCTCAGCCCAGGCCCAGGCTGCGCAGGTCGAGTCCGTACTGATTTTCGCGGAGCAGGATCTGGGCGCGCGCCGCGATCCGCGGGTCGCGGCTGGCCAGCGCGTCGCGCAGAAACTCCGGGTTTTCCAGCAGGAAGGCGCGCATGGAGCCGCGGGGATCGGCCAGGTAGGCGCGGAGCATCGCGTGCTGCGTCGCATCGATGGCCCCGGCCGCCAGCAACCGATCGAAGAGCTCGCCGTCCACGCGCACCAGCGCGCGCGCCGGCACTCCGGCTGCCTCGATGGCCGCGAGGCCGCCCTGGCCGCGATCGACCACGTTCAGGCTGAGGGCCATGCGGGCGCCGGCGCGTCGCACCGTCGGTATCCAGCTCCGCAGGTAGCTGGAGGCCTCGGTGACCAGATCCGCGACGTGCGCGACCTGCGCGCCAGCAAGCTGCCTGGCCCCCAGCAGCGTGCCGTCCGGCTCAGCCACCTGCCAGTCGCCGCTCTTGTGCAACAACAGATGCGGCACCGACAGCCGGGCGGCCAGGGCCGTGGAGAAGAACCAGTCGCGCCGCTCCCCTCCCGACACGTGGCTGGGCCGAACGCCGGCCGCCTGCAGCGCGTCGCCGAGCAGGTCGATGACGGCTCGGTAGACCTCGTGCCGCGCATAGCACTCGGCAAAGTGCCGGCACAGCACGGCGGGCAGCGAGCGGCGATCGTCCCGCTCGCGGTCGATGACCGCCAGCAGCTCGGTCGCCACCTGCGGGCCGCCGCACAGGAAATGCGTGTCGATGTAGTAGGGCCCCACGGTCCCCGACGTGTACCAGAACACCTCGCCGGGTGGAGCCACGCGCAGCGCCTGCGTGCGGAGCAATGCCTCGACCAGATCGAGAGCCATCCAGTTCCATCCCGCGCCAGAGACCCTGAACCGACGATGCCCGGGCCGCCGGCCCTTCGGCAGCCCCTCACACCAGCCGTCCGCAGCATCTCTTGTACTTCCGGCCGCTCCCGCACGGGCAGGGATCGTTGCGTCCGACCTTGGGTTCGTCGCGCCGGTAGGTCTCCACCTTCTGCGGCAGCAGACCATCGGCGCCGGCAAGCTCGGACGGCCGCTTCCCTCCCAGGGCGGGACGCGGCGTCTGCAGCCACTCCCCGTGCAGCTCCCGCAGGCGGGCATCGGCGCCCGCGCGCGCGTCGGCGCCCGCGCGCGGCCCGTCGGCGGTCTGGCCCCGCTCCTGGCAGAAGGCCCCGAAGTCGGCCAGCAGTCGGCCCTGCGGCGAGGCGAGCAGACGCCGCAGACCCGCCTGATCGACGCCCGCTGGCAGCAGACTCGGGTCGAGCCGCTCCAGCGCGGCAGCCATCGCCGCGGCAGGCGCGTCGGCCGCATCGGGCGCAGGGGTAGCCAGCTCGGCGGCGGCCGGCAGCCCTGCCGCAGCGCCACCGCCCTCGGCGGCGACGACGGCCGCGATCTGCTCGAGGAGGTCGACCAGTTCGGCGTCCTGCGCACCGCCGGCGACCAACTGCCCCGCGATCCACGCCGCCGTCTCGCCGTCGCGAAGCAGCTCGACGATCTCGTCGGGCGCGAACCGGTGCCACTGGCGGGTCCGGCACAGCGCCTCCAGTCGGCTGCGCAGCTCCTCCACGGACGGCCTCTCTCCCGTTCAGCGGATGCTGGCGGCCACGCCCCCAATGGCGTGCCCCCTGCGGCGGCCATGCCCCCGCACGCCCCGCCGACTGCGGGGCACAGAATCTACCCGCTCGCCTGGACGAGGGCCAGGGCTCCAGGCGCGGAGGCCCCCGCCCTCGGAAATCCGCGATCGCGGACAGGGATTCCTGATGGCGGCCGGCTGCCGAGATTCGGGCACGGCGGCCCGGCCTGGCCTGCAGGCGCGGGCGCACCTCTGGTGCCAGGGGCGGGCAGGCGCGGACGCAACGTCCGACCATCCTGGGCACGCTTGTTGCTGGCATTCGCACAGGGAGTGCGTTGCCCGGTGTTCTCCTGTGCGACGCTGCTGCGACGCAGGCACCATCGACGAGGAAAGGTGGCCCATGGAAACGGCAGCCCAGATGTCCGACAAGGAGATCCTGCTGCAGGCGGCCAAGGACCAGGACAGCCTGGCGCTGCTCGTGTACCGCTATCGCGCCCCGCTCTACAACTTCGTGTTCCGCTTCGTCAGCGACCGCGAGACCGCCGAGGACATCGTCCAGGACACCTTCTTGCGCTGCCTGCGGCACCGCCATCAGTACCCCAACATCGAGCAGGTCTCGACCTGGCTCTACACCATAGCGGGCAACCTCGCCAAGACGGAACTGCGCCGGCGGAAGAGGTGGCACTGGATCCCGATCGGCCCCCATGACGACGAGGAGCAGTCGGGCTTCCACGAGCCGGTGGACATGGAGCGGCTTCCGGGCGAGCAGACCGACTCGGCGCGCGTCCACGAGGCCGTTGCGGAAGCGATCCGGCAGCTGCCGGAGGAGTTCCGCGAGGCAGTGCTGCTGCGCGACCTGAACGGCCTGTCCTACGAGGAGATCGCCGCGATCATCAACTGCCCCGTCGGCACGGTGAAGTCCCGGGTCAACCGCGGCCGCATACGCCTGCAGAGGATGCTGCGCGGCCTGGCCGCAGAGGTCATCGACGGACTGGCGGTGACGGCCTGAGACTGCCGGCCGGCCGCCGCAGCCCGGCCGGCGCGCGCGACTAGAAGGCCCGCTGCACCAGGAACTCGAGCATCTGCCCCAGCATGTCCCGGTGCACCCCGGGCGGCAGGCGGTCCAGATACGCGCGGCTTTCGCTGGCCTTGGCGCGGCAGACCTGCTCGGCGTACGCGTCGGCGCCGTAGCGCTCGATCAGGCCGATGACCATCTCGATCTCGTCCGGCGTGTTCCGCTCGCGGTCGCGGTCCAGGACGTCGAGGACCTGGCAGCGCTCCGCCGCGGTGCACTTGCGCAGCAGATCGATGATGATCAGCGTGCGCTTGCCTTCGGCGATGTCGCCGCCGCGCTCCTTCCCGTAGGCTCCCGAGGTGATGCCCGGAGCGCGCCGGGCATCGCTTTCGGCCGCCCTGATGTTGAGCAGGTCGTCGCGGAGCTGGAAGGCGACGGCCATGGCCTCGCCGAAGTCGCCGATGAGCTGCCGCTCCGGCGCCGCTGCTCCCGCGATCAGCGCGCCCGCGGTGCACGGCCCGCGGCCGGTGTACCAGCCGGTCTTCTTGGCCAGCATCGCCATGAACTCCGCCTCGGTCGGCACGTGGCGGTGGCGGATCCAGCCGACGTCCAGCGCCTGGCCCTCGAACGTCTCCCGCGAGCCGCGCACCATCTCCTCGATCAGATCCAGCGTCGGCGCCGCCCCCAGCAGCGGCCGGTTGGCCGCCAGCATGGCGAACACGGTGGCGTACAGCGCATCGCCGATGTTGATGCTCAGCGGCACGCCGTGCAGCTTGTGCAGGCACGGCTTGCCCCGCCGCATCTCGGAGTTGTCCTCGATGTCGTCGTGAACCACCGCGAACGACTGGAACATCTCGAAGGCGGCGGCCGTGCGCACCGCCCGCCGGCTGTCGCCGCCCAGCGCTTCGCAGGCCAGCAGCACCAGCGCCGGGCGGAAGCGCTTGCCGCCCCGTTCGGGGTACTCCCGCATCGGCGCATAGAGCCACGCTGCCGGTTCGCGCTGCGGCAGGAACCCGAACATCTCGGACTCGATCTCCGGGATGTGCTGGTACAGGTAGTCGCTCAGGGGGACTGGTACCTCGGCCATCGGCAACCCTCGGGTGCCCACCGCGCACCGATCCGACCGGCACAGGGGGGCTGAGAAAGCGCGGGAGGCCGTCCCTGGGCGGCCGGCGTCCGATCGTCAGGCCCGCCGGGCCACCTCCAGACGGTTGCGGGCCCGCTGCAGGGCCCGTTCCGCCCGCTCCACGTCCACGTCCCGGCCGACGGGTGGGCCCAGACGCTCCCGCGCCCGGTGCGCAGCCTGCTCGGCCCGCTGCACGTCGATGTCTGCTGCCAGCTCCGCGGCGTCGGCCAGCACCACCACGCTGCCCTTGCGCACCTCGACGAGCCCGCCGCTGACGGCCACCGCCTGGCGCTGCCCGCGCGCCTCGAAGACCAGCGCTCCGGGCTGGAGCGCGGCCAGCAGCGGTGCGTGCCGCGGCAGCACGCCGAAGGGCCTCGGGGCCGCGGCGACCTGGACGTAGTCGGCCGCGCCGCGGTAGACCGTGCCTTCCGGGGTGATGATCACCAGCTCGAGCGCCGGCACCGGCTACCTCCCGCCGCGCAGCTCGGCGGCTCTGGCCACGACCTGCTCGATCCTGCCCGCCATGTAGAACGCCTGCTCCGGCAGGGCGTCGCACTCCCCCTCGATGATGCGGCGGGCGCCCTTCACGGTCTCGGCTACCGGCACGTACTCGCCGGGAATCCCCGTGAACCCCTCGCTCACGTGGAAGGGCTGGGTCAGGAAGAGCTGCAGGCGGCGGGCCCGGGCCACGGTCACCTTGTCCTCGTCGTTCAGTTCGTCCAGACCGAGGATCGCGATGATCTCGCGCAATTCCTGGTAGCGCTGCAGGACGCCCTTGACGCGCTGCGCCACCGCGTAGTGCTCCTCGCCCACCACGTGCGGATCCAGCAGGCGCGAGTTGGAGGCCAGCGGATCCACCGCCGGATAGCGGCCCTGGTCGGCCAGGGCTCGGTCGAGCACGAGCCGGCCGTCCAGATGGCTGAAGGCGGTGACCACGCCCGGATCCGTGTAGTCGTCCGCGGGCACGTAGATCGCCTGGACCGAGGTGATGGAGCCGTGGCGCGTCGTCGTGATCCGCTCCTGGAGCTCGCCCATCTCGGTGGCCAACGTCGGCTGGTACCCCACCGCCGACGGCATGCGGCCGAGCAGTGCCGACACCTCGGCGCCGGCGAGGATGAAGCGGAAGATGTTGTCGATGAACAGGAGCACGTCCTGCCGCTCGACGTCGCGGAAGTGCTCGGCGATCGCCAGCGCGGCCAGCGCCACCCGATGGCGCGCCCCGGGAGGCTCGTTCATCTGGCCGAAGACCAGCGCGGTCCGCTCGATGACGCCCGACTCGCGCAGCTCCCGCAGCATGTCGTTGCCTTCGCGCGTCCGTTCGCCCACGCCGGCGAACACCGCGCAGCCGCCCTGCCGCCTCGCCACGTTGTGGATGAGCTCGGTCAGCACCACGGTCTTGCCGACCCCCGCCCCGCCGAACAGCCCCAGCTTGCCGCCGCGCGCGAACGGGCAGATGAGGTCGATGACCTTGACGCCGGTCTCCAGCATCTGGTCGGCGGCGACCTGCTCGGCGTGCGGGGGCGGCGGCACGTGGATGCACTTCCTGGGCACATCGGCCGGCAACGGCGCCCCGCCATCGATCACGTCGCCTGCCACGTTCAGCAGCCGTCCCAGCACCTGCCGGCCGACCGGCACCGCGAGCGGCCCCCCCGTGTGGCGCACGCGGGCGCCCCGGCTCAGACCGTCGGTGGGCTGCATGGCCACGCACCGCACGACGTTGTCGCCGAGCTGCTGTTCGACCTCCAGAATCAGGCGCTCGTCGCTCCCCGCCTCGCCCGGATCGATCGCCAGCGCCGTGTGGATGGGCGGCACCTCGCCGCCGGCGAAGTCCACGTCCACCACCACGCCGATGATCTGCTTGACCCGTCCCTCGTTCACCGCCGCTCCCGCGGCGCCTGTCGCCGCCGTTGCCGCGCGCCCCGCGCTCATCGCTCCACCGCACTCGCGCCGCCCACGATGTCCATCAACTGCAGCGTGATCGCGGCCTGGCGTTCCCGGTTGATCTCGCGCGTCAGCGTCGTGATGAGCTCCTCCGCGTTCTTGCTGGCGTTGTCCATCGCCAACATGCGCGCTGCCTGTTCGCACACGCTGACGTGCAGCAGGGCCCGCCACACACAGGCGCTCAGGTACCGGCCTGCCGCCGCCGCGAACAGACGCCCCGGCGAACTCTCGAGGATGGTGTCGCCCAGAGCGGCCGGCGTCGTTCTGTCCGCGGGCAGCGCGATGGGCAGGAGCTGCTGCACCACGGGCACCTGCTGGCTGGGCGGCCGCGCCTCGGAGTACACTACATACACGCGGTCTGCCTGACCAGCCAGGAAGCGCCGCCGGAGCTCCCCCGCAATGGTCACGGCCTGGGCGAAACGCAGCCGCTGCGACGCTCCAGGGTACGCCGCCGCCGGCTCGTGACCACGGCGCCGCAGCCAGATCTCGCCCTTGCGCCCGACCGCGATGTACTCGACACCGCCGTCATGGTGCTCGGCCAGCAGCCCCAACGCCCGCCGGCAGATGGCCGCGTTCAGTCCACCGCACAGACCCCGATCCGCCGTCACGACCGCCGCCAGCACGCGCTGCACGGGCTCCCGCACGGCCGCCAGCGGCTGCGCCTGCGCCGCCCGCGTCGCCGCCAGCTTGCGCAGCAACCCCTCCAGCTCGTGCGCATAGGGTCGAGCCGCAGCCAGCGCCACCTGCTGGCGCCGCATCCTGGCGGCGGCCACCAGCCGCAGCCCGCGCGTCACGCGCTGGATGCTGCGGATGCTCGCCACGCGGCTGCGCAGGACGCGCAACGTCGCCACACCGGCCTCCCGCGCCGATCCCTGTCAGGCAGACATCCCGAAGCGTTCGGCGAAACGGGACAGAGCCGCGTCGAGCTCCTGCTGCTCCTCCGCGCCGAACTCCCCGGTCTGCGTGACGGTCGCCAACAACCGGCCGTGCTGGTCCCGCAGGTACTCCAGGAACTGGCGCTCGAACCGCCGCACGGCCGCCGGCGGCACGCGCTCCAGCCCCCGCTCCGCGTACAGCACGGCCACTTCCTCGCCCAGCGACAGGGGCTGCAGGCGCTCCTGCTTGAGCAGCTCGCGCAGCCGCTCGCCCCGCTGGAGCAGCGCGCGCGTGACCGGATCCAGATCCGCCGCACCCAGCTGGGCGAACGCCTGGACCTCGGCGTACCGCGAGATGTCGCCCTTCAGGCGGCTCGACACCGCCCGCAGCGCCGGGGTCTTGGCCGAGCTCACGCGCGAGACCGAGGCGCCGATGTCGATGGCCGGCCGCATCCCCGCGTAGAACAGCTCGGGACGCAGCAGGATCTGCCCGTCCGTGATCGAGATGACGTTGGTCGGGATGTAGGTGGACACGTCGCCTTCCAGCGTCTCGACGACCGGCAGCGCGGTCAACGAGCCGCCGCCGCGCTCGTCGCTGAGCTTCGCCGCCCGCTCCAGCAGGCGCGAGTGCAGGTAGAACACATCGCCGGGATAGGCCTCGCGGCCGGGCGGCCGGCGCAGCACCAGCGACATCTCGCGATAGGCCCACGCCTGCTTGGACAGGTCGTCGTAGACCACCAGCGCATCGCCGCCGCGATCGCGGAAGTACTCCGCCATGCTGCAGCCCGCATAGGGTGCCAGGAACTGCAGCGGCGCCGGATCCGCTGCCGTGGCCGAGACCACCGTGGTGTAGGCCATCGCGCCGTGCTCTTCCAGCTCGGCCACCACCTTGGCCACGGCGGCGGCGCGCTGGCCGATGGCCACGTACACGCACTTCACGCCCGTCGTCCGCTGGTTGACGATCGTGTCCACGGCGATCGCCGTCTTGCCGGTGCTCCGGTCGCCGATGATCAGCTCGCGCTGCCCGCGCCCGATCGGCACCGCGGCATCGATGGCCTTGATGCCGGTCGGCAGAGACTGGCGCACCGCCTGCCGCTCGCTGACGCCGGGAGCGCGACGCTCGACCGGCAGAGCATGGCGGGCGTTGATCTCGCCCTTGCCGTCCAGCGGCCGGCCCAGCGGGTCCACCACTCGCCCCAGCAGCTCCTCGCCGACCGGGACCTCGACGATGCGGCCGGTGCGCCGCACCGTCTCACCCTCGCGCACCAGGACATCGTCGCCGAACAGGACGCAACCGACGTGGTCGGCCTCCAGGTTGAGGGCCATGCCGAGGACGCCGCCGGCGAACTCCACCAGCTCGGTCGCGCGCACCCCGCTCAGCCCGTGCACGCGCGCCACCCCGTCGCCGACGTCCAGAACCGTACCGCCGTCGAAAACGTCGACGCCGAACGCCAGGCCCTCGAGCTGTTCGCGCAGGACGCGCGCGATCTCGTCCGGCCGCACCGCTCGCTCCGTCGTCATGTCCGTGTCCTGCTCCGCACCCGCCTCGCCCGCCCGGCGCGCCGCCGCGTCCCGAGCCGCCTCCCCACCGCACCCAACGGGCCGCTCACGCCTGGCGCAGCGCGCGGTCCAGCCGGCGCAACTGGCCGGCCAGGCTGCCGTCGAAGACCACGTCGCCCACGCGCACCCGCAGACCGCCGATGATCGTCGGATCCACGCGCACCCGCAGATGCACCTGCCGGCCCGCGTAGGCCGACAGGCGCTGCCGCAGCCGTTCGGCCTGCTCGTCGCCGAGCGCCGCGACCGTGCGCACCTCGGCCCGGAGCGCGCCCGTGCGAGCCACGGCCATGTCGACGAACAGCCGCAAGGCCTCCTCGATGGCGCCGGCCCGGCCCCGCCGCGACATCAGGTCCAGAAGTCTCAGCAGCAGTGGATGAGCCCGGCTCGCCAGGGCGCGCGCCAGCGCGAGCTGCTTCGCCGGCTGGCCGATCAGCGGGTGCGCGAGCAGGCCGACCACCTCGGGCGCCTTCTCCAGAGCCGCCAGCAGCGCCTCCGCCTCGCGGCAGAGCGCCTCGACGCACCCTGCCGCCGTCGCCAACTGCAACAGCGCGGCAGCGTATCGCCGCGCCACGCGCGTCCGGTCCATCTGCTCTCGCGTCCTGGCTGCCGCGGCCTCAGACCAGCGGCCGGATCTGGTCCGCCGCTGCCGGCGTCGTGGGTATCTGGTCGATCGCCTCGTCCACCAGGCGGCGGTTGCGCTCGTCGTCCAGATTGGCGCGCAGCAGGCGACCGGCAGCCATGATCGCCAGCGTTGCCGCCTCACGGCGCAGCTCCGCCACCGCCTCCTGTCGCTCCTTCTCGATGGTGAGCCGGGCCTGCGCCAGCGCCTGCTCGGCCTCGGCGCGCGCCTCCGCCATCATCCTGTCGCGGAGCGCCGCCGCCGACTGCCGCGCCTCCTCGACGGCCGCGGTGGCGGCGGCTTCCGCCTCCGCCAGCCGGCGTTCGTTCTCGGCAGCCGTCGCCGCTGCCGCAGCACGGGCTGACTCGGCTTCCTGCAGGGCGTCGCGGATGCGCTGCTCGCGCTCCTCCAGCGCAGCCAGCAGCGGCGCCCAGACGGTCTTCCGGAGGATCACCAGGACCACCACGAAGGTGATCAGCGTCCACAGGATCGTTCCTGGATGCGGCTGCAGCAGCATCGCCTGCGCCTGCCTGTGCGCCGCTGGCTGTCTAGAGGACCGCCAGCAGACAGATGACGACGCCGAACAGGGCCACGCCTTCGACGAGGGCCGTGGCGATGATCATCGACATGCGGATGTCCTGGGCTGCCTCGGGCTGCCGGGCAGTGGCCTCGACGGCCGCCATGCCGATCCGGGAGATGCCCCAACCCGCTGCGAAGACGATCAGGCCGGCGCCCAGACAGGCGCCTATTCCCGTGAAGTCCATGCTCCGCTCCTCCCCTGAACCGCTACCACACCGATGCCACGCGCGCGCCCGCCGGCGGCGAGGGGCTTCCGTCCACCCCGCGACGCCAGCCGGATCGCCCACTCCACCGGTGGCCGATCCCTCCCCACAGCCTGCTCAGTGACCAGGATGGACCGCGACACCGATGAACAGCGAAGACAGCAGCGTGAACACGAATGCCTGGACGAACGCGACCAGGACCTCGAGCAGGTACAGGAACACCGTGAACGGCACTACCAGCAGGCCCAGCGCCGCATTCCGGAACACGAACACCAGGCCAATCAGCGCCAGGATCACGGCATGCCCGGCCACGTTGTTGGCGAAGAGCCGGATGCACAGGGCTGCCGGCTTGGTGAACAGCCCGAGCAGCTCCACGATGAGCATCAGCGGCGCCAGCCACAGCGGCACGCCCGCCGGCACCAGCCCGACGACGTACCCGAACACCCCGTGGCGAGCGATGCCCGCCCCGACCATCACCGCCAGCGTGCAGAGCGCCAGGGCCGCGGTGACGCTGATGTTGGCCGTGATCGAGGTGCTGTAGGGAACCAGGCCGAGCAGGTTGCCGGTCAGGATGAAGAAGAACACCGTCTCCAGATAGGGAAGAAACGGCCGCCCGTCCTCCCCCATGACGGGCGTCACGATCTGGTCGCGGACGTACAGGACCACCGGCTCCAGCAGACTGGCCAGCCCCGTGGGCACCGCACGCGGGCGACGGAACGCCGCCACCAGGACGGTCACGACGACCAGACCGCACACCCACGTCAGCACCACGTCGCGGGTGATCGACAGATCGATGGGGATGCCGAACAGCTCGAACACCGGCAGGCGCGGCAGGGACACCCTGCCGTCGACCAACCGCGGCGCATTGACGAAGGGAAGGTCCAGATAGGGGCGATCGGAGAGATGGGCGATGATGTCCATCTTCTCTGGCTCAGCCGCTGTCGCCGCTGCCTGGCCCTCCATGCGTGCACTCGTTCCGGGATCGACGAAGGCTGCGGAAAGCTATGCCCGGGCCGACCTTCTGTCAATGCGGCGAATCGTCGCCCCGCGGCGCCGTCTCCTGCCGCCGCTGGGGACCGTCCGCACGGCCGCTCGCCACCCCGTCCGTGCCGGGCCGACGGCGGTCTCCCTCAGCCCCGCGACGCGGCATCACGCCCCGGTACAGGCCGACGAAACCCGCCGCCGCACCGAGCATGGTGCCGGCCAGCAGGAACGCGGGCGAACAGCCCAGGCGCCCGTCGAGCCACCGGCCACCGAACGCACCGATCAGGATCGCCAGGCTGAACTGCAGCGCCAGATCCACGTAGGCTCCGGCCCGTCCGAGGCTCTCGGCAGGGCGCCAGCGCCGCTCAACCCGCCGCTTCTGGGTGGATCCGGCCCCCATGCCATCGCTCCTCGGGGCTTCAGCCCCCCGCCTCCGGCCGCGATCCCGCACCGGAGGCAGAGGCGGCCAGCCACCTGCCGGGCCGCTCAGGTCCGGTCAGGCCGGGCGCGCCCGCCCGCCCGGCCTGGGACGCCTGGCGGGCGCAGCAGCAGGGGCCCCCGGCGTGCATGCCATCGGCCGCCCCCCCGCACCGGCCGCCCAGCCGACGCCGGGCCCGCCCGGCGCTGCCCGCCGCCAGCATCGCCATGGCCAGACCGAAGGCCACGAATGCCCCGAACAGATGCGCCACCCGCTCGGCTCCCTCCTCTCAGCTGCCGAAGTCGTCGAACCGGATCATCTCGCGTTCCACTCCCAGATCGTCGAGCGTCTGGAGCACCGCCTGCAGCATCAGCGGCGGCCCGCACAGATAGTACTCGATGTCTTCCGGTGCCGGGTGCGAGGCCAGGTACTGATCCAGGACCACCTGATGGATGAACCCGGTCGGGCCGTGCCAGTCGTCCTCGGGCTGCGGCTCGGACAGGGCCACGTGGAAACTGAAGTTGGGAAACGCGCGTGCCAGCGCCTCGAAGTCCTCCTGGTAGAAAAGCTCCTGGAGCGAGCGCGCGCCGTACCAGTAGGACACCCGGCGTTGGGTGCGCAGCGTGTGGAAGAGGTGGAAGATGTGCGAGCGGAGCGGCGCCATGCCCGCCCCGCCGCCGATGTAGACCATCTCCCGGTCCGTCTCCTGGATGTAGAACTCGCCGAACGGACCGGCGATGGTGACCCGATCGCCCGGCTTGCGGCTGAAGATGTACGACGAGACGATGCCCGGCGGAACGTCCATCCAGCCGTTCCTGGCTCGATCGAACGGGGGGGTCGCGATGCGCACGTTGAGCATCACGACGCCGCCCTCGGCCGGATGGTTCGCCATCGAGTAGGCGCGGGTCACCGCCTCCCGGCTGACCGCGCGCAGCTCCCACAGCCGGTACCGATCCCACTCGGGCCGGAACCGCTCGTCGATGTCCATCTCGGCGAAGCTGCACGCGAAGGGCGGCACCTCCAGCTGGATGTACCCGCCCGGACGAAAGTCCATCGTCTCTCCCGCAGGCAGGCGCAGGACGAACTCCTTGATGAACGTCGCCACGTTCCGGTTCGAGACCACCTCGCACTCCCACTTCCTGGCCGCGAAGGCCTCGGCCGGCACCTCGATGCGCAGGTCCTGCTTGACGCCGACCTGGCAGGCCAGGCGCACGCCGGCGCGCACCTCGCGGCGCGTGAGCTGGCCCAGCTCGGTGGGCAGGACATCGCCACCCCCTGCCAGCACCTTCGTCTTGCACTGGGCGCACGTGCCCTGCCCGCCGCACGCCGACGGGATGAAGATGCCCTGATCGGCCAGCGCGTTGAGCAGCTTGCCGCCTACCGGCACCGCCAGCGGCCGGTCGCTGGCCTCGTTGACGACGATGCGCACGGTGCCGGTGGGCACCAGCCGCCAGCGCGCCAGCAGGATGACGGCGACCAGGAGCAGCACGACGAAGACGAACATCCCCACGCCGGAGACGACGGCCACCAACGCACTCATGAGGAGCTCTGCCCTGTCACGAGGACCCCGGCCTGCCGGCAGTCAGTGGCCCCGCACCGCACCGCCCGAGCCGGGGCCCGACCTGTCCGCACCGTCGGGGTGGTCCCTACAGCTGAATACCCGAGAACGACATGAACGCCATGGCCATCAACCCGACGGTGATGAACGTGATGCCCAGACCGCGGAGACCGGCCGGGACGTCGCTGTACTTCAGCCGGTCGCGGACGCCGGCCAGGGCGACGATCGCCAGCGCCCACCCCAGCCCGGAACCGAACCCGTACACCACGCTCTCGCCCAGGCTGTAGTCCCGCTCGACCATGAACAGCGAGCCGCCAAGGATGGCGCAGTTGACCGTGATCAGCGGCAGGAAGATGCCCAGCGCGCTGTACAGCGCCGGCACGTACCGGTCGAGGAACATCTCCAGGACCTGCACCATGGCCGCGATCACGCCGATGTAGCTGATCAGCCCGACGAAGGTCAGATCGACGCCTTGCAGTCCGGCCCAGGCCAGCGCGTCCTCCCGGAGCAGGCGCTGGTACACCAGATTGTTGACGGGCACCGTGATCGTCTGCACCACCACGACGGCCACGCCCAGGCCAAAGGCGGTCTGGATCTTCTTCGAGACGGCGAGAAACGTGCACATGCCCAGGAAGAAGGCCAGCGCCATGTTCTCGGTGAACACCGACTTCAGGAAGAGGCTCAGGTAGGTCGCCGACATCTCAGCCCTCCGCCTCTACCTGCTCGCGCCGCCAGGTGCGCAGGGCCCAGATCAGCAGGCCGATGAGAAAGAAGGCGCTCGGCGGCAGCAGCAGCAGGCCGTTCGGCACGTACCAGCCGCCGTCGCTGGCCAGCGGCAGCACGCGCAGGCCGAAGAGCCGGCCCGCGCCGAGCAGCTCGCGCACCACGCCGACGGTCAGCAGCACGGCGCTGTAGCCCAGGCCGTTGCCTACCCCGTCCAGGAAGCTGAGCCAGACCCCGTGGTGCATGGCGTAGCCCTCGGCCCGGCCCAGCACGATGCAGTTGGTGATGATGAGACCGACGAAGACCGACAGCTGGCGGCTGATGCCGAAGGCGTAGGCCCTCAGCACCTGATCGACGACGATCACCAGCGAGGCGATGATCGTCATCTGCACGATGAGCCGGATGCTGCTGGGCAGGTGCCGGCGCACCAGGCTCACCGCGGCATTGGCGCCCGCGGTCACGAAGATCACCGCCAGGCACATGGTCACCGTGGTCTCCAGCTTGCTGGTCACCGCCAGCGCCGAGCAGATCCCCAGGACCTGCCGGGCGATCGGGTTGTCCCGGGCCAGCGGCTTGAGCAGCGCCTCGCTCGCTTTCTCTGCCATCTGCACTCAGACTCCCGCTTCGGCCACCCGGCGCAGGTACTTGCCGAATCCGGCTTTCCCCAGCCAGAAGTGGATCATCCGCTCCACCCCGCGCGAGGTCAGCGTCGCGCCCGAAAGCCCGTCCACCTGATGCTCGCTGCCGCTCCGGGCCGGATCGACACCGCCCTTGACGAGCGCGAGCCGCACCGCGCCGTCCGCGCCGTACACCTTCTTGCCCGGCCACAGCGCGCGCCAGTTCGGGTTGTCCACCTCGCCCCCCAGACCGGGCGTCTCGCCGTGCTCGTAGAACACCAGCCCGCGCACGGTGTTCAGGTCCGCGGCATCCAGGGCCACGAATCCGTACATCGTGGACCACAGGCCCAGGCCGTACACCGGCAGGATGACCTGCTCCGTGCGCCCGCCGTTCTGGACAAGGTAGACCGGGGCGCGGCGCGGGCGCCGCCGGATGCCGGCCAGATCCTCGCTGGCCGGCAGGGGATCGCTGGTCGCCGGATCGCGGGCCGCCCGCCGCAGGTCGAAGCCGGCGACGTCCGCGTCGGCGACGTACTGGCCGGTGTCCAGCTCGACCAGCCGCGGGCGCACGCGCGTCCTGTAGAGCGCCTCCACGTCGGCTCCCGCGGCGAGCAGTCCCGCTGCGGCCAGGATGTTCCGCTTCTGCTCCAGCGCCTTGTTCCTGGCCTGTCTGGGCCGCAACGAGACGGCTGCCGCGCTCACCAGCAGCGAACAGACCAGGCAGACGCCGAGCGCCACGCCGAGCGTCCTGCCGATGCTATCCCTGTGTGCCACGACTGCCCCCCTGCGGAGACGGTGCGCCCGGCGCAGACTCAGGCGGCGGTCCGGGCCAGCCGGCGGCGGATGTGGAGCTCGAGCACGACGTGATCGATGATGGGCGCGAACACGTTGCCGAACAGAATGGCCAGCATGACCCCTTCGGGAAACGCCGGATTGATGACGCGGATCAGCACGGTCATGACGCCGATCAGCAGGCCGTAGACCCAGCGGCCGGCCTCGGTCATCGCCGCCGTGACCGGATCGGTGGCCATGAAGACGGCGCCGAAGGCCAGCCCGCCCAGCACCAGGTGCCAGGCCGCGCCCAGCTCGAACAGCGGATTGGTCGCGCTGCCGATCTGGTGCAGCAGCTCGCCGAACCCCAGCGCGCCCAGCGCCACCCCGGCCATGATCCGCCAGGAACCGATCCCCGTGGCGATCAGCACCGCCGCGCCGATCAGGCACGCCAGCGTCGAGGTCTCGCCCATCGACCCGGGCACCTTGCCGAGGAAATGGTCCAGCCAGCTCGCCTGGGACACGATCCCGGCGACGCCGTCGCTCGCGCCGGTAGCCAGCCCGGTGGCGCGCGACAGGCCATCCACCGCCACCCAGACGCGGTCTCCCGAGATCGCCGCCGGATAGGCGAAGTACAGGAAGGCGCGCGCCACCAGCGCCGGGTTCATGAAGTTCTTCCCCGTGCCGCCGAACACCTCCTTGCCGATCACCACCCCGAAGGTGATGCCCACGGCCACCTGCCACAGCGGGATGGTCGGCGGCAAGGTGAGCGGGAAGAGGATGCCCGTGACGAAGAAGCCCTCGTTCACCTCGTGGCCGCGCCCCACGGCGAACAGCACTTCCCACAGCCCGCCCACCACCAGGGTCACCAGGTAGGCAGGCAGGAAGAACAGCGCCCCGAAGACCACGTTGGCGAGCAGGCTGCCGGGATCGTGGGCCAGCCCCAACGCCGCGAACACCGCGCCGCGCCAGCCCCCCAGCGGCGTGGCGCCGTGACTCAGCGCCAGGTTGGCCTGATAGCCGGTGTTCCAGCAGGCCATCCAGATGCACGGCGCGAGGGCGACCAGCACCACGGTCATGGCCCGCTTCAGGTCGATGCCGTCCCGCACGTGGGTGCGGCCGGCGGTCACCTCGCCCGGCGTGTACAGGAACCCGTCCAGGGCCTCGAAGAGCGGGTAGAGCCTGCCCAGCGGACCGCCGGCGCGGAAGCGCGGCTCCACCCTGTCCAGCAGCGCGCGCAGCCCCTTCATGTGCCGCTCACCCTTCCCTCTCGATGGTCTCCAGAGCCCGGCGCAGCAGCGGGCCGAAGTCTTCCTTGCCCGGCGACACGAAGGTGCACAGCGCCAGGTCCTCCTCGTCGAGCTCCAGACACCCCAACTGCTGCGCCCGCTCCGTATCCCCCACCAGGAGCGCCCGCAGCAGGTGCGTCGGCTCCAGATCCAGCGGCACGACCTTCTCGTACGAGCCCAGCGGCACCATCGCTCGCCGGCCCCCGCCGACG
>CAZPXM010000007.1:43986-57890 GCA_964591015.1 uncultured Gemmatimonadaceae bacterium | reverse complement strand
CCCCATCCCAGCTCCACGTACGCCCACTGCGCCCCCAGCAGCAGACCGGCGCTGAGGAACCCCCACGCCAGCAGCGTCCAGCGGCGCACGATCGCCGGCCAGCTACCGTCTGCGCGGCCCGTGACCAGCGCCGCCAGCGCGAAGGCACCTGGCACCGCCATGCCCACCATTCCCAGGTAGAGCAGCGGCGGGTGCAGAACCATGAGCGGATGCAGCAGCAACGGGTTGAGGCCGCGGCCATCCAGAGGCGGATAGGCAAGCCGGCGGAACGGGTCCGCGGCGAACAGACTGATCAGGCAGTAGACGAAGCTGGTGCCAGCCAGCACGGCCAGGACCCACGGCATCAGGGCGCTCTGCCGGCAGCGATGGCGCAGCGCCACGGCTCCCGAGAACAGCGCGTGAACCCACGCCCAGAAGAGGAACGAGCCGCTCTGTCCGCCCCAGACAGCGGCAAGGAGGTAGGGCGCGGACATGGTGCGGCTGCTGTTCTCGGCGACGTACGCGTTGCCGAAGTCGTGGGTGAACAGAGCGTGAGCCAGGCAGAAGACCGCCAGGCCCAACGACACCGCCAGGCCCAAGACGCTCAGTTCAGCACTGCGCAGCAGGCGCGGTCGGCCCCACCAGGCGCCAGCGATGGCCGCCGCGGTGGCATGGGCTGCCACGACGAGCGACAGCCCCAGCGAGGCCAGACCGAGGCACCCCATGGCCTGGCGTGCACCTCAGGCGTCGCCGGGCGCCTTGCCGTGCGCCCGGCGGTGCTGGCCGTAGTCGCCGCCCTCGTACCTGGCTGGACACTTGGCGTAGACGGCATCGGCGTAGAATACGCGAACGCCGGGATCGTAGCGGCCTTCCAGGACCAGCTGCGCGCCATCTCGGAATGTGTCCGGAAGCATGCCCTTGCCCACGTACTCGGCGCGGAGCGAGCGCTCCCCGTCCGTGACGACGAAGGCCGGTCTGGAGCGGTAGGGACCCCAGACAATCGACCCCGGTTCGACGTGGCTGCCGCCCAACTGCAACCGCCGGCCGCTGCTGGCGGCCGGGTCGCCTTCCAGCAGCGCCGCCAGGGTGGTGTGGGCTGCAGTCGACTGCCGCAGACCGGAGACAGTCAGAAAGCCGATGCCGGCGACGATGACGGCACTGCCGGCCAGGTAACGGAGTCGTGCCATACGCTGGCCCCCGGTGAGTAGCGCACAGAAGCTGGCGACATTCACCCGGAGCGCAAGGTCGCCGACCTGCTCACCTCCTGGCAGACGATGCACGTCGGTCGCCCCTCCAGGCGCGTCATGATCAGGGTCACCGGTTCGCCAGCCTGCCAGGCGCCCAGCTGGCGCCGGACCTCCTCCGGGGGCACAGGAAAACGTCGCTTCATGATCTCCACCGGCCGCCAGCCTGCCTGGCGCAGCGCGCGCCGCAGCGCTGCCGGATCGTACCGATGGACAGCCAGCACCGCGAAGGTGCGCGCGAACGGCGACAGAGCCAGGGCGGCGGTGCTGAGGTAGGCCACCTCGGCATCCAGCCTCCATGCATCCAGGGCGCAGGCCAGCTCGTCCACCAGTTGCGCGCGCACGACCGCCGGATCGGGTTCGAGCACGTACGCGCCGGGCCGGGTCGATGTACACCGCATCGCCGCGCAGCCGCAGCCGGGTGGCGTCCGCCACCGCCAGTCCGCGAGGGGCCACGTCCAGGGCCTCGCAGTTGAGGCGAGCCATGTACACGCGCCGCGGCTCGGCGTCTACGCCGATCGTCGGGCAGCGGCGCGCCAGTTCCACCAGGTCGCCGCCGACGCCGCAACACAGGTCCAGGACGGTCCCCAGCCCGGCCAGCCGCGCCGCGCGGTGCTGTGCGACCACCGTGCGGGTGGCCATCTCCAGCCCGCTGCGGTCGAAGAACATGGCCTCAGCGCGTGCCAGCTTCTCCCGCCCCGCAGCGCGCAGCGCCGCTAGTGCGCCCGCGGCTCGACACAGCGCGGCGGAGTACTCGGCGCGGAGCAACTCCTGCGCCCGCCAGGGCGCGCTGGCCAGCGCCGCGATCCGCGCCAGCAGGACATGGCCTTCGGGCCGCCCCAGGAAGCGCAGGGCCTCCAGGCTCAGCGGGTCGCCGCCGGGCAGAGCAGATCCCAGTCCTACACCTCCAGCTGCTTGGGGAACACGGCCAGGTTGTCGCATCCATGCGGGCGGACGACCACGGTGTCCTCCAGGCGCACGCCGCCCACGCCGCGATAGTACAGCCCCGGCTCCACCGTGACGACGTGTCCGTCCTGCAGCTGGTCGCCGCGCGCCCCCAGACGCGGCGGCTCGTGGATCTCCAGGCCGACCCCGTGCCCCGTGCCGTGGAAGAATCCCTGCATGTGCCCGTCGACTTCGCCGGTCGCGTACCCGGCCTCCGCCAGCGAGTTCTGGACCTGACGATGGACCAACGCGCCGTCCGCGCCGGCGGCCAGCCGCGCCAGGGCCAGCTCCTGCGCAGCCTGCACGGCTGCGTACTGCCGGCGCAGCGCCGCGCTGGCTGTGCCGCGCATCACGGTGCGGGTGATGTCGCCGAAGTAGCCGGTGGCCAGCGACTGGGGGAAGATGTCGATGATGATGGGCTCGTGGGCGCGCAGGGGCCCGTGACCCTCCTGGTGGGGATCGCAGCCCTGGTCGCCGCCGGCGACGATGGTATGGGCAGCGGTGCAGTCGTGGTCGAGGAGACACTGGTGGATGCGGCGGCGCAGCCGCTCCGAAGTCAGCGGTGCCCCCTCCAGCATCAGCACCCCGGCGGTGATCGAGGCACGGCGCAGCGCCTCGATGGCGATCTTCAGGGCGTCCTCGGCGGCGCGGATCGCGGTGCGGATCGCGTCGATCTCCGCGGGTGTCTTGATCTGCCGCTGCGGGAACACGGGCCCGACTGCCGGCTCCAGCCGCAGGCCGGCAGCGCGCAGCTGGTCGGCGAGGTGCAGCTCGAAGTCGGCCGGCACGAGCAGATCCGTGACCCCCAGGTCGCGGAGCAGCGCCAGCAGCAGCGCGCCGAAGGTGGGCTCGCAGTTCATCTGGCGCAGCTGCCGCTCGTATCGCGAGCTGGCCAGGACGCGATCCACGCAAGCCTGCGCGCGGGCCCGATCCAGCTCGAGGTCGCTCACCATCAGCACGGACTCGCGCGGCAGCTGCACGAAGACGAACGGGTCGGGGGCGCGGAAACGCGTGGCGTACAGCAGGTCGGCATGGCGCTCGCTGGCTGCGGCGATCACCAGCGCCTCGTGGCCGCGCAGGTCGCATTCCACGGTGTCTCTCCTCGGTGGCCGACAGGCGGCTGGCGCCCGGTCTGCAGCCGCACCGCACCCGTCGCCGCACCACGCCTCCGCCCGCCCGCGGCGCGACCGGCCAGCCGCCTGCCAGCCGTTTGCTGCGGAGGTGCGCCGGGGCCTACTGAGCCGCCTCCCTCGCGGGGCCGCCGCGGAGGCCGTACTCGTCGATCTTCCGGTAGAGCGTCCGGGCGCTGATGCCCAGCAGGCCGGCTGCCTGCCGCCGGTTGCCGCGCACCCGCGCCAAGGCGCGCTGGATGGCCTCCTTCTCCAGCTCCTTCAGCGAGCGGACCGGCTCCACGGCACGCGCCCCTTGCCCGTCTGGCTCCATCTCCGCCTCCACGGGCGGCTGCAGCTGGTACACCGGCGGGGCCGGCGTGGCGGCCCGCGCCGCCTGGGCCTCGACCAGGCGCCGCACCTCGGCCACCTCGCGCTTGAGATCCAGCAAGGCGAAGTAGATCAGTTCGCGCTCGCTCTGTTCGGGAGTCTTCCCGGTAGGCACGGGCAGATGTCGCTCGGCCACCGGTGGTCGCTCCAGATGGGGCATCAGATCGTGGGGCTCCACTGGCCGCCGCGGCCCCAGGAAGACCAGGTGCTCGATCAGGTTGCGCAGCTCGCGCACGTTCCCGGGCCAATCGTAGCCGAGCAGCAAGTCCAAAGCCTCCTGGGTGAACCCCGGGAAGCGCGTCCCCAGGCCGCCGACGAACTGCGCGACGAAATGGTCGATCAGCAGCGGGATGTCCTCGGCCCGCTGGCGCAACGGAGGTATCTCCAGATCCACCACCTTCAGGCGGTGGTAGAGGTCCAGGCGAAACTCGCGCCGCGAGACGGCGTCCTGGAGATCCTTGTTGGTGGCGGCCACCACGCGGATGTCGACCGGGATGGCGGTGCTGCCCCCGACGCGGGTGACCTCACGCTGCTCGAGCACCCGCAGCAGCCGGATCTGCGCCGCCAGCGACATCTCGCCGATCTCGTCCAGGAACACGGTGCCGCCGTCGGCCTGCTCGAACAGGCCGCGGCGCTGCGTCTTGGCATCGGTGAAGGCCCCTCGCTCGTGCCCGAAGAGCTCGCTTTCCAGCAGACTCTCCGGGATCGCAGCGCAGTTGATCGGGATGAAGGGTGCCCTCGCTCTGCTGCTGTGGCGATGCAGCGCCTGCGCCACCAGATCCTTGCCCGAGCCGCTCTCGCCGAACAGCAGCACCGTGGACACGGGCGTCGCCGCGACCCGCAGAATCTGCTCGCGCAGCCTGCGGATGGCCGCCGAAGTGCCGATGATCTCGCTGCCCTGCAGGAAGCGGCCTCCCTGGAGCAGAGCGTCGATCTCGCGCCGGAGCAGCTCCGGGTCGAAGCGGCGGGGCAGGACGCGCTCGACAGCCGGCGAGTGGTCCAGCGAGCGCCACTGCTCGAGCGCCTGTTGCTGAACGCTGGCATCGCCATCGGTCAGCAGGAGCACGGGCAGCTCGCGTCGAGTCTGAAGCACGGCTACCGCCTTGGCGAACTGGTCGGCTGGCAGGCGCAGATCGATGACCAGCACGCCCATGCCTCGCTGGACCAGACCGCCGAGAGGGCCGCTGCTGGCCGCCTCCACCACCTGGTAGTGGTCGGCGTTCAGGGCGTTCTGCACCGCCCTGAGCAGCTCGGGCTCCTCAGACAGAAGGGCTATGCGCCAGGGCCTGTACATGCTCGGTGGGCGCCGCTGGGAGCGGGCGGGAGACTAGCGATTCCAGCTCTCTTCACGCAGGATCGTGATCGACTTGCCGACGCAGGCGATGTAGCCTTGCGCCTCCAGGCGCTTGAGAATGCGGGAGACGGTCTCGCGCGTCGTCCCGGACATGTTGGCCAGCTCTTGGTGCGTGGGACGCTCCTTGATCACCACTCCGGCCGCGGTCTCCACGCCTTGTTCGGCGGCCAGCTGCAGCAGGGTCTCGGAGATCCGGCTGGTGACGTCCAGCAGCGCCAATCCCTCGATCTGCCGATCGGTCTTGCGCAGCCGCGAAGCCAGCTCCGCCAGCAGCGCGGTGGCGATCTGGGGAACCCGGTAGATCAGCTGCAGGAAATCGGCGCGGCGCAGCATGATCAGCTCGGTGTCCTGGGTGGCCACGACGTTGGCCGACCGCGGCTTGCCGTCCAGCAGCGACAACTCACCGAACACCGACCCCGGTCCGAGCAGGCTGAGGATGACTTCGCGGCCCTCCTCGCTGACGATGCTCACCTTGACCTGGCCGACGCGGATGATGAACAGCGTGTCACCTTCCTCCTCGGCCAGGATGATGACACTGTCGCGCGGGAACCGCCGCGCGATGGTCGCGCCAGCCAGGGCATCCAGCTCGGCGGCGCTCAGACTCTCGAACAGCGAGACCTTGCGCAGAAAGGACGAGGTGTTCATCGGCCTACCCCCTGCAAGCTCCACCTGCGCCAGGGCACGCGGTCGGGAATCCCACGCTGGCCAGGGCCGACGCGCTTGGGTACAATGACCCACGGCGGCGCGCCACTGCGCCGATCGGTCGTGATGATATGTCAGCGAGAACCAGGGGTCAAGCGAGCGACAGCGGGTGGTGGTGCGAGCCGGCCTGGGCCAAGATCAACCTGGGGCTGCGCGTGGGACGCCGCCGGCCCGACGGGTATCATGACCTGGAGACCTGCATGCAGACGGTCAGTCTGTGCGACCACCTGTGGCTGCGGGTCGCCCCGGGCGAGTTGTTCACTTGCTCGGATCCGGGTCTGGGCACGGGTCCGGACAACCTGGTGCGGCGGGCGCTGGCGGTATTCCGGGCCGCGGTGGGGCCGACGCCGCCGCTGCGCGTGCACCTGGCAAAGCGGATCCCCATCGGTGCAGGCCTGGGTGGAGGCAGCGCCGACGCCGCCGCCGCCCTCCGCGCCCTCAATCGGCTGTGCGGCATGCCCTGCACGTGGGATGACCTGCGGCGCCTGGGGCTGCGTCTCGGCGCAGACGTGCCCTTTCTGGTGGCCGGCGGCACGGCCGTGGCTCGCGGCCGCGGCGAGCTGCTGCAGCCGCTGGTCTGGCGAGGTGCCTACACGTATGTCCTGGCAAGCCCGGACGTGCAGGTGGACACGGCCTGGGCGTACGCCGCGCTGGATGCCTTCCGGGCCCGGTCTCCCAGCGTCACTCGGGCGCCTGCGGACGGGCCGGTACCGGATCGGCCAGCCAGGGCTGCTCAGGCCGAGCCGGGCGGCTGGGCGACGACGGACGGCTTGACAGGCCGAACCGGGGGGGCTAAGTTTGCGGCTTCAGTTCCAAGCGGCGGGTGCGCTGACCACGAGCACATCGTTGCGGCCTGTCTCCACAACGATTTCGAGCCCGTGGTGAGGCGCGCTTACCCCATCGTCGCGGACCTGCTAGCCCGCTTGCTGGGAGGAGGTGCGCTGGCCTCCACCATGACGGGCAGCGGGTCGACCGTGGTAGGCATCTTCGACGACCGGAAGGCCGCTGCACTGACGCGCGATGCGGTTCGGGCGGCGGGCCACCGGTCGTTTCTGTGTTGGGCGGTGCGTCCGCCAGGCGATGCCGTTCACCCCGCCTCGACGAGGCGGGCAGGCTGGTCGCGGCTGTGCTGACAGCCCGGTCGTTCAACTGGTAGGACAACGGATTTTGGTTCCGTCTATCAGGGTTCGAATCCTTGCCGGGCTGCCAGCCGCGGCTGCCGCGTCGGCCGGGACTGGTTGCCGCTTTTGCGCTGCCGCCGGGACGTGCCGTGCAGCTGCCAGCATTTACCGAGGAGAGTGACCCCATGCCAGAAGTGGCGCTTCGGCTCCTCACCCGAGACGAGATCTCGGTGCGGATCCAGCCTCGCACGGCCCGCGGCAAGGGCCCCATGGGGAGGCTGCGCCGGGAGCAGGGCCTGATCCCAGGCATCCTGTACGGACATGACCAGGAGCCGTACGCGTTTCAGACAGAGGCGCGGGCTCTGGAGCGCATCTTCGCGCGGAACGGGCAGAGCCTCCTGTTCCTGGTAGAGACCGAAGGCGGTGCCGCGCCGCCTGCCCACGCCATCGTCCGGCAGGTTCAGTATCACAAGGTCAGCGGTGCCGTGCTGCACCTGGATCTGCTGCGCATCGATCCCCAGGAGACGCGCGTCATCACCGTCCCGGTCCACACCGAGGGCGTACCCGAGGGAGTGCGGACAGGCGGCGGAGCGCTGCAGCATGCCGTCAACAGCCTGGAGCTGCAGTGCGTGGTATCGCAGATGCCTGCCGCGATCGAGCTGGATATTCGCTCGCTGGAGATCGGGGACACCGTCCACGTGGCCGATCTGCTGGCTCAGGAGCCGCGCATCGTCACGGACCCCGGCGTCGCGATCGTCAGCGTGCTGGCGCCGCGACTCACGGTGGAGCAGGAACAGGCGCAGGCCGCAGCCGCGGAAGGGGCAGCCGAGGCGGAGGCGGCGGCCACTGAAGAACAGGCCGAGGAAGAGTAGCGGCAGGTGGTCGCTGTCGTCGGGCTGGGGAATCCTGGCCCCAGGTACGCGCGCACGCGGCACAATGCCGGCTTCCTGGTGCTGGATCGGCTGGCAGGCCAGCGGGCGGCGCGCTTCGTGCCCCATTCGGGGACGTGCTCCCAGTTGGCGCAGGTTCGCCTGGCGGATCGCGAGATATGGCTGGCCAAGCCGCAGACCTTCATGAACGAGAGTGGGAGCGCGGTGGCCGCGCTGCTGCAGCACCTGGGCTGCGGTCCGGCCGACCTGCTGGTCGTCGTCGATGACGTGCATCTCGATCTCGGCCGCATCCGACTGCGCCGCGGCGGCAGTGCCGGCGGCCACCACGGACTGGCCTCGATCATCGCGGCGGTGCAGACGGAGGCGGTGCCGCGGCTGCGCCTCGGGATCGGTGCGCCGCCCCCCGGCACCGCGATGATCGAGTACGTCTTGAGCGATTTCGGGCCGGCGGAGAACGCCGAGGACGTGGCCCGACGCGGTGCCGAGGCAGTCGAGTACTGGGCGGCGGCGGGGATGGAGGCGGCCATGAACCGCTTCAACGGCCTGTAGCGCGCCGGCCTCGACGCCGCAACTCCACGCGTGCGAGCCACGCGGCAACGAAAAGTGGGGGAAGATGAGAAAGTACGAACTGGTGTGCATCCTCGATCCGCAACTCGGCGAGGGCAAGGTCGACAGCCTGGTCGAGAAGTGCGCAGACTACCTCAAGAACCACGGGGCAGAGGTGGTGAACATCGACCGCTGGGGAATGCGCCAGCTGGCCTACTGCACGCCCAGCATGCGCAAGCGGCGCCAGGGCTACTACGTCCTCTACCAGTTCGAGGCCGAGGCGTCGGTCATCAAGCCCCTGGAAGAGGAGTTGCGCATCGACGAGGCGGTCCTGCGCCATCTGGTCATCCTGGTCGAGCACGAGTTCATGCGGGTCCCCGAGCTGGTCCCGGAGAACCAGGTCATCTTCGGGCCGCCACCACGCGAACGGGGCGAGCGCGGCAGCCGCGAACGTGGCCGCGGGCGTCGCGAGCGGGAAGGCGGCGGCGGTCGTCGCACCGAAGGCGGCGACGGGGCGCCGGCTCGGCATGACGCCGACGGCGAGGCCGCCGAGGCGCCGGTCGGCGAGCCGGAGGTCGCGGCTGCCGAAGGTCGCGACGCCGACGCCTGAAGCCGGCGCTGCTGCCTGGCCGGCGTCGGTCGGCGGCCCGGTCACCGCGAGCCACCAGTCGAGATGCTCCCGATCGCCAGCGTCCTCCTGCTTGCCAGCGTGCTGCTCGCGGCGCGTCGCCTCGGCCACCGCTGGGCCCTGCCGGTGGCGGTGCTGCTGGGCGCGGGTGGCGGCGCGCTGCTGGGGCCCCATGCGGCCGTGGCCCCGCTGATGGGGCTGATGGCTGCGGCCCAGGTCGAGCGGGGACGTTCGTACGGGTGCGTCTGCGCGGCGATGGCCGTCGCGCCGGCAGTGCTGGCGGGGTGGCTCTGGTGGGTGCAGGACGACGCCGTGCGCCAGCGCATGACGTCCCTGCTGGTGGAGCAACTGCGCGCGCTCGGCCTGGAGCCGGCTGACGATGCCGTCTCGTGGCGGCAGCTGGTCGAAGTGATGGTCCGGCTGCAGCCAGCGCTCGAGTTCATGTGGCTGCTGGTGTTGGGGCTGCTGGCCTATCGCCTGGCGGCCTGGTTGGCGCCGCGGCTGAGAGCCAGGGTGCCGGCGCCGCTGCCCCTGCACCTGTGGCGACCCTGGGACGAGCTGATCTGGCTCACGATCCTGGCGCTCGCCTTGTGGCTGGTGGCGTCCGGGCGGCT
Organism: uncultured Gemmatimonadaceae bacterium; assembly: GCA_964591015.1. Taxonomy (GTDB): domain Bacteria; phylum Latescibacterota; class UBA2968; order UBA8231; family UBA8231; genus SLHA01. Next base: position 48,368 of record CAZPXM010000007.1, on the reverse strand, counting down.
GCGGGACGTGGGCCTCAATGTCGGTGTGGTGATGGTGGCGGTGTACGCGGTTCATGGTCTGGCGCTGCTGCGCTATGCGCTGCGGCGCCTCCGCGTGGCGCGGCTGCTGGAGCTGGCGCTGTACGCGGCGCTGTTTGTCTCCTCAGGTCTGTCTGTGGTGCTGTTGTCGGGCCTGGGGTTGCTCGACACGTGGTTCGACTGGCGCCGGCTCCGTCCCGCTCCAGCCGGACAGGAGCCTGCCCGGTAGAGCGGGCCGGGATGCCGGTCGGCTGCGGGCATTCCAACCGAAGGAAGGGTCACGGTGAAGATCATTCTCCTGAAGGACGTGGAGCATCTGGGCAAGGCCGGACAGATCGTCCAGGTGGCGCCGGGTCATGCGCGCAACTTCCTCATCCCGCAGCGGCAGGCACTGGTGGCCACGGCGGCCAACGTCGCCCAGTTCGAGTCCCGGCGCCGGCAGCACGAGGCGGTGGTCGAGCGGGAGCGCCGGGCAGCCGAAGCGCTGGCGAAGCAGCTGGAGGCCGACTCGTTGACGGCCCAGGTGCGTGTCGGCGAAGAGGACCGCCTCTTCGGCTCGGTCACGGCCCAGACCATCCACGACTTGCTGACCGCCAAGGGGTACGAAGTCGACCGTCGGGCGGTACAGCTGGACGAGCCCATCCGGGCTCTCGGTGTCTACACCGTCGAGCTGAGACTGCACCCGGAGGTCGTGGCTCAGGTCAAGCTCTGGGTGGTGAAGGAATAGCGGCGGCCCGCGGCACTCCGGCAGAGGGTGCGGCAGCCTGCGGGTAGACTGTCGCGCTCGACGGGAACGGCGTGGCTCCTGCTGCTGCGGCGCGTGACATAGGGGGCGGACGTGGCGGTGGGCCGCGCTCGCCCCTCTTGCTGCCAGGACCAGACGCGCGGCCAGAACCGCGGTCTGCGGTGTGCTCTGAGCGCGGGAGTCCGACCATGGGACCTTGCGGGAGGTTGCTGGCAGTGGGCGTGGCGGTCCTGGGCGCTGCCCTGGCAGGCTGTGGTCCAGAACCGGCTGCGCCTGGGCCGTACGACCTGGTCGAGGAAGCGGCCTGGCGGCTGGTCAACCGCAGCCATGAGGGCGCGGATGGCATCTTCGTCCAGGCCGAACTGCGCACGTTCGCCTATGAGCTGGCCAGTGCGTACGCGCGCGCTGCAGCCGACAGCCTCAGCCAGGAGCAGCTCGAGTACCGCCTGCGGCAGCTGATCCACAGCTACGTGGACGGCACCTATCCCGTGGCCGATGGCACCGACATCAACAATCTCTTCTTCCAGTACCTCGTCTATGTCAACCCGGGGTTCGACGCGAGGAACCCGCTGCACCGCCAGCTGTTCGACAACTGGCGCAGCGAGATCGTCAGACGGCTGCTCGATCGGGTGTACGACCCCAAGCTGCCCGTGCTGCGACACACCTACGACGAGCGCTGGGGCGTCACGCTGTTCAGTCGGCTGGTGTTCATCGTGTATCTGAAGAACGAACGGGGCGCCGTGCCGCCGCCGCTGGCGGATATCGGCGCGCGCACGTTCCTGGTCGACGAGCAAGGGCAGCGCTATGCGGCCAGCGGCAACGCCGGGCCCTACCTGTACGAGACCGATCGGCCGGCGGCCGAGAAACTGGCAGACGAGGCGGTATACCGGGTGGTGTTTCCCAACCGCAAGGCGGACCGCCGGACCCCGATCGTCACGGCTGACACCAGGCTGCTGGCGCTGGAGATCGAGGGCCTGGGCTCGGTCCCCGTGCGCCGTCTGGAGTGGCAACTGCCCCTGGTCTATCCCGAGCTGCCGGAGCGCCGCTTGCGCTCGGAGCGACAGCCAGCCGGTGCCGGACGCTGAGCGCCCTGGCGCCCCAGCCGCTCCATCAGGGCTGCCGAAGCGCGGATGCCGCGGTGAAAGTCGCGCACGCAGAGGTGCTCGTCGGGTCCGTGCCAGTTGTCGGTGACCTGCCCGAATCCCAGCAGCAGCACCGGCGCTGCCGTGGCGGACGCCAGGTCGAGCACGATGGGGATGGATCCACCTTCGCGGCTGAGCCCCGGTTCGACGCCGAACCCGGTGCGCAGGGCCTGCAAGGCGAGGCCGACCAGCGGGTGGTCGATCGGCAGATGATAGGGGCGGCACGCGTGCGTGCGGCCCAAGGTGAGGGCGTATCCAGGCGGCAGGCACTGCCCGAGCCGGGTCTCCAGCGCCGCCCGGACAGCCTCGGGATCCTGGTTCGGGACCAGGCGGAAGGACAGCGCGGCGCTGGCGCGAGCGGGTATGACGGTGCGGGGGCTGCCTCCCGCCAGATGGTGGATGTCGAAGCTCGGCCGGACCCAGCGCTGCTCCAGCAGCGTGCAGCCCGGCTCCCGCTGCAGCCACGGCGCCCCCAGGCTGCGGCGGAACTCCTCGTCGTCTTGCGGCAGCCCCGCGTAGGCCGCGCGTTCGTCCTGGCCTAGGGGCGCGATGTCGTCGTAGAAGCCCGGCAGAAGGACGCGTCCTCGCTCGTCCGCCAGCGTGGCCAGGGCCCGAACGAGGACGTTGTTCGGGTTCGGCACCAGGCCGCCGGCCAGGCCCGAGTGCAGGTCCTGCCGCGGCCCGGACACCGTCAACTCGGTGAACAGGATGCCGCGCAGGCCGAGGGTGAGCGACGGGCGGTCCGGGCCGAGCATGCTGCTGTCCGAGACCACCACGCACAGGAACGGGCCGTACCGGGAGAGTTCGCCGGCGGCCACCAGTTGGCGGATGGCCTCACTGCCGCACTCCTCCTCCCCCTCGAACAGGAACACCGGGTTGATGGGAGGCTTGCCGCCGGCTGCGGCGACGGCTGACCAGGCGTGCACGTGCGCCAGCAACTGCCCCTTGTCGTCGCTGGCGCCCCGGCCCAGCACGTACCCGTCTCGGCAGTCGCCGCAGAATGGCTCGTAGCTCCAGGCGGACAGCGGGTTGTCCACGCCCTGCACGTCGTAGTGCCCGTAGTACAGCACCGTGGGCCGGTCCGGGTCCGGCGCGTCCTTGGCGGCGATGACGACCGGGTTGAGCTGCGGTCCCAGCTGCACCTGGCGGGCGTTCAGTCCGGCGCGCCCGAGCCGGTCGACCAGGAACGCAGCGGCCTGACGGATGCCGGCAGCCGCCGCCGGCAGGTCATGCGCTCCGGCGCTGATGCTCGGGATGCGCACGAACTCCTGCAGCGCACGGACGCAGGCAGGAAGCGACGCGTCGATGTATTCCAGCGCGCGGTCGAGGTCCATCCGCCGTCCTTTCGCTAGCCAGGGATGCAAGGAGCGCTGGCCGGGCCGCTGGCTGGCAGCGGCGGGCACGGGTCTGGCGGCAAGGCGGCCGCTCCGTGGAGGCGTCGGCGAGCCAGATGCCCGGCCCGGCGACCCGCAGGTGCTCGCGTCGCCGTCGGGGCGGCACGAACGCCTTGTGGGCTCCGGCAACGGGGGCTAATATAGGCCCGCGCCGACGCTGGCGCGCGGCGGTTGGCCGGGAGCCGGCGGTCTCTCTCGGCCCGGCACGGCGCCAGCGGGCGGCACAACGGCTGCCACCGGGCGCATGGCGGCGAGTAGCCCTCGCGCTCGGGCGCCGTGTCATCGGGAGCGTCAGCGCCGGGCGGTCATTGCCGGTGTGCGGGCGTGCGGTGGTCGGCGCAACGAGGGCGAGGAGCGATGCAGCCGCTGGGCCGCTTTCTGCTGCAACAGAACCTGCCATTGGGCCTGCTGCTGGCGGCCCTCGTCGGCATCCTGGCGCCAGCACCGGGCCAGGCCATGGCACGGCTGCCGACCCAGCACGTGGCTGTCAGCATCATCTTCGTGTGCGCCGGTCTGCGGCTGCGCACGGACCACGTCTGGGCGGCGCTGGGGGCCTGGCGCGCGACGCTGTGGGCGAGTCTGTCGATCCTGCTGATCACCCCTGTGCTCGGGACCGGCGTGGCGGGAGTGCTGCCGCTCGACGAGGCCCTGCGCATGGGGTTGGTGCTGTTCTGCTGCATGCCCACCACCCTCTCGTCGGGCATCGCGCTGACCACCCAGGCGCGGGGCAACATGGCCCTGGCCTTGCTGCTGACGGTGTTCACCAACCTGGCCGGGGTGATCACCGTGCCAGTGGTGCTGGCGCAGCTCCTCGGGGTGCTGGGAGCGGTAGAGCTTGCGGCGGGCGAGCTGATCGGCAAGCTGTGCTGGTCGATCATGGTGCCGCTGGCCGCTGGCTGGCTCCTCAGGTGGCGCGCGCCTGCATGGGCCCAGACCCATGGTCTGGCCATCGGTCTGGTGAGCAATGCCGCGCTCGTCACGGTGCCGTGGATGACGTTCAGCAACTCGGCCGCGCGTCTGGCGCAAGTGCCGGCCCGGGACCTCCTGGTGGTCGTGGCGGGCGGTCTGGCAGCGCACCTGGTC
>CAZPXM010000007.1:0-43976 GCA_964591015.1 uncultured Gemmatimonadaceae bacterium | reverse complement strand
TGGTCTTCCTGGCGACCAACGCAGCCGCGGCGCGCGCGCTGCGGCTGGCCGCAGCCGAGGCGATCGCCGTGGTGCTCGTGGCCAGCCAGAAGACGCTGCCGGTGGCGCTGACTGTGCTCGCCTTCCTGCCGGTGCCGGCGGCCGTCAAGGGGCTGGTCGCCATTCCCTGTGTCGCTGCCCACCTGATCCAGATCTTCGTCGACGCGATCGTGGCCACGCGCTGGCGAGTCGGGGGCAGGGAGGGCGAGGCCTGACCGGCAGATGCGGCCTGGCTGGCGCGGGCGCGGCTCTGGCGCGCCAGGCCGGGGAGGCAGCGCCACAGGCGCATGAGCCGGCGGGGTGCGGCACAAGCCCCGGTGGCCGGCGGCAGGTACGGGCAAGGGACGCGAGCGAATGCTGCTGACAGCCGAGCAGATAGAGACGTACCAGCGCGATACCGAGCAGCTGCTGGAGCAGACCGGGTTCCGCGTGCTGCACGCCGGGTTGCGCGCGCGCGCCGCGGCCGCGGGCGCCGACGTGGACGAGGGCGGCCAGCGCGTGCGGCTGCCGCCCGCACTGCTCAGGCACCTGCTGGCGACCGCGCCCAAGCAGTACCAGGTCGAGGGGCCGACCGGACGGAGCTGGACGGTGGGGGGAGGCCAGCGTCACGTGCTGGCCATCGTCACCGATCCGTGGATCGTGGACTCGCAGAGCCAACAGCTCCGCCGCCCCTGCCTGGCCGATGTGATCCGCCACACGCAGATCGCTCAAGAGCTGCCCGAGGTGGCCGCGCTCAGCCTGATGGACTACCCGGTGGCGGATTGCCCCGGCCCGCAGTCCAGCCTGCAGGCGATGGCGGCGTTCGTCTTGGCCCACGACAAGCATACCGTGGTGATGGCGCCCGGACCGGAGCGCCTGTGCCTGTGGCTGCGCCTCGCCGACACGATGCGCGCTGCCGGGGCCGTCGGTGCGCGGCCGCTGTCGGCAGGCGTGGCGGTGCTGTCGCCGCTCACGTTGAGCGAGGCCAACGGCCGCCTGCTGGAGCTGTCCTGTGAACATGGCCTGCCGGTGATCCCCACGGTGTGCCCGATCGCCGGCATCACGGCGCCGTTCAGCCGCGCTGGCGCCTTGCTGCAGGCCAACGCCGAGGTCGTCTTCCTGGCTGCCATGACCCAGATCCTGCGTCCCGGCCATCCGTTCCTTTACATCAGCGGGCTGTCGCGCGCCGACATGCGCGATGGCGCCGACCTGTACTACACCCTGGACAAGGTGCACTGGAAGCTGGCCGCGGCGCAGTTGGGGCTGGCCTACGGGCTGCCCACCGGCGCCGAATGCGGCGGCACGGCCACGGCGACCGATGGCCTGCAGTCCGGCGCCGAGGCAATGCTGTTCATGCAGGCCGCCTGGGACTCGGGGGCGCACTGGCTCTCCGGCCTGGGCTCGTGCGGCAACGCGGTATGCATGTCCGCCGAGATGATGCTCGTCCAGGCGGCGTTCCTGCGGGCCGCGCGCTTCCTGGGCCAGGGCCTGACGGTGCCCACCGCAGCGGATCGAGAGGCGTTGCGCCGGCGGGGACCGGGCGCGCAGTTCCTGGACGACGAACTGACGCTGGCCCACCTGCGCAGCGGCGAGTTCTTCGCGGATCGGCTGTTCGACGAGGGGGCCGATCCGCGCGGCAGCCGCTCCATGCGCGCCCGCGCGCACGAGTGGGCGGCCGAACTCACGGGTGGCGCGCGCTCGCCCTGGGCCCCGGCGCAGGCCGAGCGCATCCAGCGTTTCTTCGCCGCAGAGCTGGCCGCCGGGGCCGGCTCGTGAGCCTGCTCGGGCTGGCCGGCCGGGGCCCGCCGGGGCCCGCCGGGGCGGCGATCGACAGCTGGAAAGCCACCACACCGCGACACAGACAAGCGAGGCGCTCGCCATGGCAGAACAGCCGCTGATGGAGCTGCGGGTGCACGACGGAGCACCGGGAGCATTAGTGCTGTGCGGGGTGCCCTTTGCCCGCGAGGCACTGCTCCCGGGATGCCAGCTGGCCGTCACCGACGCTGCGGGGGCGCGCCTGCTGTCCTGGTGGGTGCCGCGCGCCGCCTGGCCCGACGGCAGCGTGAAGTGGGCTTTCCTGCACGTGCGGCTGGCAGCGGCGACGGAGCGCATCCGTCTGTGGCGCGAGGAGGGACCGGCCAGATCCGCGCCGCCCGGTGTGGCTCTCGAGCCGCTTGACGGAGCCGACGCGGCTGCTGCGCGCGTGCGCGTCGACGGCGTGCTGCTGGAGGTCACGGCCGCAGGCTGGCGGCTGGATACAGCGACCTGCCGCTGCGCGGCTGGCTTTCCATGCGTGACGGTGGATCCCGATCAGGAGCACGCCGGAGCATACGCGCTCGAACTGGTCGAGGCGAGCCCCATCGCGCCGCTGATCCGGCTCCGCCAGGCCGCGACCACGGGCATTCGCTGCGAGCACTTGCTGCGGGTGGATCCCGGCGCTGGCAGCCTCGAATGGCAGCAGCGCCTCAGCTTTCTCGGGCCGCAGGCGTGCGCGCTGCGAGGCTGGTCGACGCGCGTCGAGTTTGGCTGGGCGGCCGGCACCCAGGAGCGCGGCTATCGCTGGCGGTTCGGTGGCGAGCTGGAGGTGCGCCGGCGCCTTGTGCTCCCGCGACCCGGCGTGCTCCGGGTGGACGAGGGCGAAGAGGGCCCCGGACGGCCCCCGGTGGCGCTGTCGTGCGAACTGGGCAGCGTCGAACTGGTCAAGGCCTGGCAGCGGGCGCCGTGTGCGGTGCAGGTGAGTGGGCCGGCGGTGCTGGTGGAACTGTACCCGGACTGCGTGCCCGGGCTGGTCGTGCAGGCAGGGACCTCGGTGCGCCACGTCCTGCGCATCGGCGTGGGGCAGCCGGCCCGCTGTCCTGTGCGCTGGAGCCTGGACCCGGAGCAGGCGTGCGCGTCGGGCGTGTTCGGGCCGGTGGTGGCGAGCACCGCGCGGACGCGGCGCCTGTTCGCCGGGTACGAGCAGGCCATCGGCGCCTGCTTCCAGAGGGCGCGGCTGTCGCGGCTGGACAAGGCTCGCGGGGCACCGGAAGGCGAACCGGCGGCCCTGGAGGACGAGTCGGCGCAGGACGAGGAGTACTTCGGCCTGCAGCACTATGGCGACTGGCCCATGAAGCTGGGCGCGTACGGAGGCAGCCAGCGGATGTACGCCGACAACGAGTACGACACTCCGTACGCCTTCGCCCTGCATTTCATCCGTACCGGCGAGCCAGCCTACCGCGAGGTCGCCTACTGGTCCGCGGTGCACATGGCGGATCTGGACTGCAAGGCCACCGATGGGGACATGCGCTTCCACGGCTACCGCGAGACCGCCGAAGACCATGCCGAACACCGCACGCCCGGCGGGGATCTCGGTCACTACTGGACCGACGGCCTGGTGCTCAACTACCTGCTCGCCGGCGACCCGTGGTGCTGGGAGGCGGCCCTGGCGCAGGGGCGCTGGCTGCTGGGCGCCTTCGCCGGCACGGGCGACGAGGCCATCCGCCGGCACTTCCTCGGCTGCGAGCGAGCCGTGGGCTGGCCGTTGACAGCCCTGGCAGGCATCGCCGAGGTCACGGGCGATGCGGCGATCCTGGCCAAGATGCGCCAGATGGTCGGCTTCCTCGCCAGGTTCTCGGCTGACCCCGACCGCGAGTTGGAGGAGGTCACCAGCGTGGACGGGCGGCCCGTGCAGTGGTGGCGCGTGGGCCAGCAGGACGGCTCCAAGCCCTTCATGCTGGGGGTGGTGCTGGAGGGGCTGGAACGGTACCAGCGGCTCACGGGCGATCCGGTCGCCACCGCGGCCATCAGGGCCATCTGCCGCTTCCTGGTGGACGTGATGTGGGTTCCGGGCGTCGAGGCCTTCATCTACGAATGGAACGCCTTCAACCGCGCGCACCGCGAGGACGTGTACCCGCACTACATCAACATGATGGTCGCGCCTGGTCTGGCCTATGCCCACGAGCTGACGGGCGAGATGGTGTTCCGCGAGGTGGCCACGCGCGCCTTCCAGGCGGCCGTCTGGACGCTGTTCGCGCCGGGCGGTGGCAAGGAGATCGGCATGGTCGGACGCACCTCCGCGTCGATGCTGGGTCGCCTGGCGACGTGGCTGGCGCGTGACCAGGAGGCCCGCGCGGCCCGCCAGCGCCCCTCCATCGGCGTGCCGTTCACCTTCGCTGGCTCGCCCCAGGAATTGTCCGGCTGTCCGGCCCTGCGGCCCTGCGCGGGACAGCCGCGCTACGCGCCGGCAGACGGCGCCCTGTTGAGCTCGGGCGACAGCTTCCAGGTATTCTCCTTCGTCGAGCCGGCCAACACGGACCGGGGCAGCATCGAGTTCGAGTTCACGCCCGCCTGGGACTGCCCCGCGCACCCGGGGCCGGTGGCCCAGCGCTGCTACGTGCACCTGTGCGACCGTCCCTTCACGCGCTCGTGCGTCAGCATCATCAGCTTCTACACGGCGCTGCACGTCCGCTTCTACGACAGCGAGCGCCACTACATCGAGGTGCTGGAGTCCGATATCCAGCACTGGCGCGCCGGCCAGCCGCACGCGGTCCGCTGCGCGTGGGATGTGGACCGCGGCGAGGCAGTGCTGTGGCTGGATTCCCAGGAGTGCGACCGGCGCGTCCTGCAGCGCCGTCTCGGCGGTGCGTTCAAGCGGCTGCATCTGGGCCATCGGCCAGGCAACTGGCGCAGCGACGGCACGCTGGGGAAGCTGCGGCTCCGGCTGGGTGTGTAGGCAGGCACGGCTGGCTGCGCCTGGGGGCTTCTCAGCGGGCCGAGGCCGGTCTGTCGGCGATCAGCTCGAGCAACTGGTCGCCGAGGAGCTGTCGGCGCCAGCCGCGCAGCAGCCGGTGTTGGGCCGGGTCCGCCGCTGCTCCGGCGGCGACCAGCGCCCGCACCTCGGCGCGGGAGGCGATGAACGGCGCGTCGATCTTCTGCGCGTGGGCGCAGGCTCGCAGCCGTCCCATGGCCGCCGCCACCAGGGCATCGAAGCGCTCGTCGCGGCACGGTCGCCGCTGGCGCTCGCGCAGCCCTGCGGCTGCCTTCGCCTGCTCCAGGCCCCGCGACACCGCTGCCAGCAACTGGTCCACGTGCCGCCTGGCGACACCTCGCACGCCGAGCAGGGCCGCCGGGGTGCGGGGCTGCTGCCTGGCCAGCTCCAGCAGGACACGATCCTCCACCACCCGACTGCGCGGGCGGTCGCACCGGCGCGCCTCCTCCTCCCGCCAGGCCGCCAGTTCGCAGAGCACCGCGGCCTCCCGGCGCGACAGACTGCCGGCGCCCTTGATCCGCCGGTACTGCAGCCGCGGCTCGCGTTCGCGGTTCGCGCTCAGGTCGCTCAGCTCGGCGAGCTCTTCCGCCAGCCACGCGGCGCGGCGGCGGGCCGCCACCTGGCGCTCGAGTCTGGCGCGGACCGCGTGCAGGTAGCCCACGTCCTCGATGGCATACTGCACCTGCTCGGCGCTCAAGGGCCGCTGGAGCCAGTTGGTCCGCGAGGCGCTCTTGGCCAGATGCGCGCCCACCGTGGCGGCCACCAGTTCGGCCAGCGACGTCGTCGAACGCAGGCCTGCCAGAGCCGCGGCACAGCGCGTGTCGTAGATGCGGCGGGGCGCCGTGCCCGTCGCGCGCCGCAAGATCATCAGGTCCTGGGGCGCGTCATGGAGGATCTTGGTGAGCCCATCGCCGGCGAGCAGGGCCCCCAAAGGGCACAGGTCCGGCAGCGCCACTGCGTCCACCAGCCAGCAAGAGCCATCCGCGCTGGCCACCTGGACCAGTCCCAGTCGCGGGTAGTAGGTGCGTTCCCAGACGAATTCGGTATCCAGCGCGATGCTCTCCAGGCGCGCACACTGCGCCACCATCGCGGCCAGCGCCGCGGGCGAGTCGACCATCGCCACAGTGCTGTTCATGGTCCGTGCGGCACGCGGTGGAGAGTGGCCATCCGGCGATGGCCGGGCGCGAGCTAGGCTCTCTCGGGGCAAGCCCGGGGAGGCAATGTATCCTCACGCCCCAGACACGGGCAACCCCGCCCGCGCCCTGGCGGCGCCCGCGGCGGCGCCCGCGGCGGCGCCGGTGGCCAGCAGCGGCCAGCCGCGGTGCCGCCCCGGGCGGAGTTTGTGGCACAGGCAAAGCGGTGTATACTGTACGCGAGACGAGCCTCGGGCCGAGTGCTCTCGTGCGGGACCGGCAGGGCCTGGCAGTCCCTGATCCGCGCCTGCGCCTGGAGAGGGGCGATGACCAGCGTACGGGCCGTCATCCTGGGCGGCGGTCGCGGCACGCGGCTCTTCCCGCTGACTCGCGAGCGAGCCAAGCCGAGCGTCCCTATCGCCGGCAGATTCCGGCTGATCGACATTCCGCTGAGCAACTGCATCCACTCCGATCTGCGGGAGATCTTCATCCTCACGCAGTTCAACTCCGCCTCGCTGATCCACCACGTGGCGGAGACCTATCACTTCGGCCTGCTGTCGGGCCGCTCGGTGCGCATCCTCGCTGCGGCCCAGACGCCCGGCAACATGCGCTGGTACCAGGGTACCGCCGACGCGGTGCGGCAGAACCTGCGCCACATCGTCGAGTCGCCCGACAATCCCGCGCACGTGCTCATCCTGGCCGGCGATCAGCTCTACCGGATGGACTACCGCGACCTGGTGGCCCGGCATTGCCAGCGCCAGGCCGATATCACCGTCGGCGTGGTTTCCACCACCCGGGACCAGACCCACCGGTTCGGGATCCTGTGCGCCCAGGCCGACGGGCGCGTGACCCGCTTCGTCGAGAAGCCGGCAGATCCAAGCCAGGTGGAGACGCTGGCCTCGGATCTGTCCTGCCTGCCGGCCGGTGGCGCGCCGCCGGGCGAGCGAGCCTTTCTCGCTTCGATGGGCATCTACGTCTTCCGCACCGAGGTGCTGGTGGAGGCGCTGGCCGATGCCAGCAACATCGACTTCGGCGAGCACATCCTGCCGCGCGGCATCGACCGGTGGCGAGTGTTTGCCTATCCGTTCGCCGGCTACTGGGAGGACATCGGCACCATCCGCACCTACTACGAGGCGAATCTGGCACTGCTGGAGACCGTGCCCCGCTTCGACTTCTACGACGAGTCCGCTCCCATCTACACCTACGCGTACCACCTGCCGGATACCAAGGTGAACGAGAGCTACATCCGCCACAGCATGCTGGCCGAGGGCTCGATCATCGACCGCTCCGAGATCGTGCGCTCGATCGTCGGACCCCGGTCGCGGATCGGCGCCGGCAGCCGCATCGAGGCCTCGATCATCATGGGGGCCGACTTCTACGAGAGCGCGGCGCAGATCGAGGCCAATCGCCAGCGGGGCCGCCCGCCCATCGGCGTGGGGCGCGACTGCCGCATCTGCGGCGCGATCGTCGACAAGGGCGCGCGCCTGGGCGATGGCGTCGTGCTGGCCAACCGCGAGGGCATCGCCGAGGCGGACGGCGAGGACTGGTACATCCGCGATCGCATCATCGTCGTGCCGCGCGACGCGGTCTTGCCGAGCGGCACCGTGGTGTAGGGCCCCGAGCGCCGCGCGGGTCGGCGGGAGCCGGTGGCGGGCGCTCTCGGCGGCCGCATTCACGCGTAGTCGACGACCACCTCGCCGTGCGTTGCCGCGGCGCGTTCGCAGGCCTCGACGATCCGCTGGGCATCCAGGGCATCCGCCAGCGTCGACAGCGGTTCGTCCTCGCCGCGGGCGCAGCGCACGAAGTGCGCGATCTCGTTGGCGATCGAGTCCGAGTAGGCAGTGTAGGTCTGCGAGTGCACCGCCGCGGGCCGCGCCTCGACCCAGTCCCGGTAGCTGTAGCGGGTCGCCCCGCCGGTGCCGATGGCCTTGACCAGCACGGTCCACGGGTCCGCGCTGTGGTCATCGGCGGCGAAGCTGGCGCAGAAGTGGGCCAGCGCGCCGCTCTCCAGCCGCAGGTTGACCAGGGCGATGTCCTCCTGCGCCAGTCGCTGGTAGTGCAGGGTGGCGCTCATCGCTGCCAGCGAGAGCGGTCGCCCGGCAAGATACAGCAGGATGTAGGCGTGGTGCGTCATGATCTGCCGGATGACGCCCGGATACTGTGCCGCCACCTCCTCGGGGTGATGGATATGGTACAAGACATAGAGGGCAACCAGACGGCCGAGGCGTCCCTGCGCCAGCAGCGCACGGGTCCGCTGCAGGCTCGCCTCGTAGATGTAGTTGTGGCCCGGCATGCAGACCCGGCCGGCGCTGGCCGCCTGCTGCTGGAGCCGGCGCAGCTCCTCCAGGTTCGCTCCCACCGGCTTCTCGACCAGCACGTGCTTGCCGGCCTGCAGCGCGTGGCATGCCAGCTCGACATGGGTCTCCAGGTTGGTGAGCACGCACACGGCGTCGACGCGCGGGTCGGCCAGCAGTTCGGCAGGGCTCCCGTAGGCGCGGCAGCCGAACTGCCGGGCGCGCGCCGCGGCGCGCTCGGGCGACCGGTTCCACAGGCCGACCAGTTGCGCCGCTGGGCAGGCCGCAATGCCAGCAGCGTGCAGCTCCGAGACCATTCCCGCACCCAGCAAGCCGATGCCGAGCCTTGTCACCGCCCGCCCCTCCTGTTCGTCTGGCTGGCGCCTCCCGCCGCTGCGGCGCCGCGAGGATCCGTCCGCTGGCCCGCCCCGGCGAGCGGGCCGGATCGGTCCTACTATGGCGCCCCGGTGCGCCCGCGGTCAAGGTGCGGCGGTGGCCGGCGCCGCGGTGGTTTGCTACAATTCGATCGGCTGGAAGTGGCAATCCGGCCGCTGGCGAGGCGGCGCCGCAAGGCGCGGCAGGGCAGCGCGGACCGTGGCGCTGGAGAGCGGGCCCGCCGGGTCGAGCCCGGGCGAGGAGGACCACATGCGATACGCAGGGATGATTCTTGCGCTGCTGCTGGGGCCGGCGGCGATCGGCTCCGGCGCGGTGGCGGCGGAGCAGTCACCGCAGACCCAGGCAGCGGCTCAGCGTGCCGCTGCCGAGGAGGAGTGGCTCAAGACGGTCTGGAGCGAGATCGACAGCGTGGTGCAGCAGCAGGACTACCGGCTGCAGGAGACCGTGACCGCTGGCGGGGTGCGCGGGCTGGAGGCCGAGGATGCGCTGCTGCGCCACTACTACTACAAGGGCGGCCGGCGCTACTCGGCGCGCGAGACGCTGGAGCGCGTCGTGGCGCGCCTCGAGGGGCAGATGGGTTCGCGGCGCCGGGGCGTGGACCGCGGCAAGCTCAAGTACCTCACCGCGCTGTGCTCGGACATGCTCGGTGAGTTCGACACGGCCCGCCGCTACTACGAGGACGTCGTCGCGCACTACGACGGCACGCCCTACGCGGCGCGGGCGCGCCAGCGGCTGCAGGTGCTGAGGGCGCAGGAGCCGTGAGCGCGCCGAGCGAGCCCCTCCCCGGCAGACCGCCGGCGGCAGGCCAGGGCGCCGCGGTGCCCGGCGGCCACGCGGCCGGCTCTCCGGCAGCCTGGCGGCAGACGGGCGCCCCGGCAACCAGGTCGGCGGCAGCCGCTGGCTGGCGCGCGTCGGCCCGATGAGCGCCGTCGCGGCGGGCGTGCTGCTGTTCCTGGTGATGGATCCGTTCGGGAACATCCCGCTCTTCATGGTGTACCTGCGCGACGTGCCCGTGCCGCGGCAGCGTCGGGTCGTGTTGCGGGAGATGGCGATAGCTCTGTTCGTGCTGGTGGTCTTTCTGTTCTTCGGCCGCTACCTGCTGGCCTTGCTGCAGATCGGCGAGGCGTCGCTGGGCATCGCCGGGGGCATCATCCTGTTCCTGATCGCCGTCAGCATGGTCTTCTCCGGCGCCGAGCAGGTCTTCCGCGGGCAGTACACCGGCGAGCCCTTCATCGTGCCGCTGGCCATACCCCTGGTGGCCGGACCTTCGTGCATGGCGACGGTGCTGCTGCTGATGGCGCGCGAGCCCCATCGCTGGTTGGAGTGGCTGGCGGCGCTGGTGGGCGCGTGGCTGGCGGGCAGCGCCATCTTGCTGCTGGCGCCGCAGTGCAGCCGGGCTCTGGGACCGCGCGGGCTGATGGCGCTGGAGCGGCTCATGGGCCTGCTGCTCACCACGGTGGCCGTGCAGATGTTCGTCGACGGCCTGCGGCGCGTCTGGCCGGCGGCCCAGCCTTGAGGCCGTCGGGGCGCCGCCATCGCCGGGCGCCCGCAGCCAACCTGACCGGCCGGCCCAGACGCGCGGCGGCCGGCCGGTGCAGACCCCCATCCGGGAGGTGAAGATGCGCTTCGATCTGCTGCTGAAGAACGGCCACGTGATCGATCCCAGAAACGGCGTGGACGGACCGCGCGACGTGGCGATCGCCGGCGGCCGCATCGCCGCGGTCGCGGCGGGGATTCCCGCCACGGCCGCGCCGCAGGTGCTGGACGTGGCCGGCATGCACGTCGTCCCCGGCCTGGTCGACATCCACACGCATCTGTACGCCACGCCTGGACACCGGGATGCCTGGGCTGGCGACAACAGCGTGCTGCCCGACGGGTTCAGCTTCCGCAGCGGCGTCACCACCATGGTGGACACCGGCAGCGCGGGCTGGCGCAACTTCCTGGACTTCCGCCAGCGCGTGCTGGACCGCTTCCACACCCGGATGTTCGCCATGCTGAACATCGTCGGCCTGGGCATGGTGGACACCCAGATGGAGCAGAACGTCTACGACATGGACGTCCAGCGCGCGGTGGCCACCCTCAAGGAGCATGCCGACATCGTCGTCGGCGTCAAGACCGCGCACTACTGCGGGCCGGAGTGGGTGTCGGTGGACAGCGCGCTGGCTGCCGGGCGGCAGGTCGGCCTGCCGACCATGGTGGACTTCGGCCACTTCCGTCCCGAGCGCCCCTATCACGAGCTGGTCACTCGGCGCCTGGGGCGGGGGGACATCAGCACCCACATGTATCTGGCGTGCGTGCCTTGGCTGGATCGGGAGGGCAAGGTGCCGGCCTTCCTCCACCAGGCCCGGCAGCGCGGCGTGATCTTCGACGTGGGCCACGGCGCCGGCAGCTTCGTGTTCCGCAATGCCGTGCCCAGCATCCAGCAGAGGTTCTTTCCGGACTCGATCTCGACGGACCTGCATGCGCTGAGCATGAACGCGGCGATGATGGACATGACCACGGTCATGTCCAAGTTCCTCGCGATGGGCATGCCTCTCGTCGAGGTGATCCGCGCCTCGACCGCGAACCCGGCACAGCAGATCGGCCATCCCGAGCTGGGCCATCTCGGCGTGGGCGCGGTGGCCGACGTGGCCGTGCTGCGGCTGCAGCGCGGCAGCTTCGCCTTTCGGGACGTGGCGGGCGGGCGGCTGGCGGGCGACAGCCGGCTGGCGTGCGAGCTGACCCTGAAGGGTGGCGCGGTCGTGTGGGACTGGAACAGCCGCACCGGGACGGACTACCGGCAGCTCGGCCCCACGTACGGACTGCGCAGCGTGGACGCGTTGCTGTTGCCCTGAGCGGCTGCCGAGCCGGGGGCGGGCCTGCGGCTGCGCGGGCGCGCCGGCGATGCGGGGCCTGGCACGGCGCGATGGTCGCCCGTCGGACCGAGCGCGGCCGGGCGGCCAGACCGATGGGAGGGACGCCGCCAAGCCGGCGGGCGTGGCCAACCGACAGGAGAGACCGTGGACATCTATGCCGAGTTGGGCGTGACGCGCGTGATCAATGCCTCGGGGAGCATGACCGTGCTTGGCGGCTCGCTGATGGCTCCGGACGTGATCGCTGCCATGAACCGGGCGGCAGCGGCGTTCGTCGACATGTTCGCGCTGATGGCGTGGGCCGGCCGAGAGATCGCGGCCCTGACGGGCGCGGAGGCCGGTCTGGTGACCAGCGGCACGGCGGGCGGCATGCTGCTGGCGGCGGCTGCCTGCCTGACGCGGGGCGACCGACAGCGTATGGCCCGCCTGCCGGACACGGCGGGAATGCCCAACCAGATCGTCGTGCAGCGCGTGCATCGGATCAGCTTCGACCAGGCGCTGCGCACCGCCGGGGCCGTCCTGGTCGAGGTCGGCGGTGCCACCGGCGCCACGGCCGCAGAACTGGCGGCGGCCATCGGCGCCAGCACCGTGGCGATCTTCTACGTGGTGCTCGACCCGCGGCCGGCGCTGCCCCTGGCCGAGGTGGTGCGCATCGGGCGCCAGCGCGGCGTGCCGGTGATCGTGGACGCGGCGGCGGAGTTGCCGCCGGTGGCCAACTTGCGGGCGTTTGTCGAGGCGGGCGCCGACCTGGTCCTGTTCAGCGGCGGCAAGCAGATCGGCGGGCCGAACGACACGGGCATCCTCTGCGGCCGGCGCGAGCTGGTGGCGGCCGCGGCGGCCCAGGCCTTCCCGAACAACGGCATCGGCCGCCCGCTGAAGGTCAGCAAGGAACAGATCGTCGGCCTGATCTACGCGCTGCGCCGCTTCGTGCGGCTGGACTGGCAGGCGGAGATGGCGCGCTGGGAGGGCATGGCGAGCCGCATGTGCGCGCAGCTAGCCGGGCTCGCCGGCGTGCATGCCGAAGTGGCCTACGCCACGGTGGGCGGCCGGCCGCTGTGCATCCCGCGGGCCCGGGTCGTCGTCCAGCCCGGCGACGGCCGTCCCGAGGTCGAGGCCGCGGCCGCAGCCCTGCGCCACGGCACCCCGGCGATCGCCGTGGGCGTGGAGCCATCCGCCCGGGCCCTGTGGCTGAATCCCCAGCATCTGCTGGACGGCGAGGAGGACGTGGTGGCCAGGCGCGTGCGCCAGGTCCTGAGCCAGGCCTGAGGGCGCCGCTGCCCCGGCCGGGCGTCTACAGCAGCGTCCCGGCTTCCGTGGACGTGGTCTGGCTGGCCGCCGCCTCGTCTTCCTTCCACTTCAGATGCTGGTACTGCGGCGGCGTGCTGGTGCGCCGCCAGTTGTGGAAGTCCGCCTCGATCTCGGCGGTCCACTTCGAGTCCATCTGGTGCGAGTTGTACACCCCTTCCCGGATGCGCTGGAACTGGAAGACCTCGCGCAGCTGCGTGCGCTCGGCGTTCTCGCAGCACTCCTCCGCCAGGTGCGGGGGGATGAACAGGATGCCGGCCGCGTCGCCCAGTACCACGTCGCCCGGCATGCAGATGGCCTTGCCGATGCGGCAGGGCGTGTTCAGGCCGACCAGCGTCACGTCGCCGATGCCGGTGGGGTCGTTGCCGCGGTAGTAGGTGATCAGCTCCTTGACGTCGATGACTTGCTGCACGTCGCGGATGCCGCACCACAGCACCTGGCCGCGCCCGCCCCGCGAGCGGATGGCGTTGGACAGGTTGCCCCCGGAGTAGGTCCCCTGGAAGATCTTGTCGAACATATCGATGACGAGGACGTCATCGGGCACCAGCGTCTCGATGACCCACGAGTTGAAGAACCCCACCCGGCCTTCCTCCCGGTGGCCGTACTCCAGCAGGGTGTCGTGCAGGTCCGGGCGGCGCGGCACCATGACGCCGGTCACCGCCCTGCCGATCAGCGTGCGGCCGCCGTTGATCACCTTCCAGTCGCCCTGGAACTGGTACTTGTAGTCGTGGCTCCAGCACACCGACCATGCTTCCTCCAGACTCACCTTCTGCAGCCGTCTGAGCACGTCGTCCGGCACGCGCGGGCGGCCGTTGGGGAACCGCTCGCCCTGCCACAGGGGGGTCAACTGGATGATGTCGTCCCGGTTATCGAAACGCATGCAGGCACTCCACGCGCTGGCAAGCTGGGGCTGGCTGGCGGCTGAACGAACGGCACTGCTCCGGCGCCTGTCAAACGGCCAGCCAGCCACCACGGCCTGGCGCCTGCCGCGCGCGGCGGCGTGCCGATGCCGGTTCTCAGCCAGGCTCGGACGAGGGTAGGTGTGGGGCGGCGGACAGCGCCCCTGCGGCGATGCTGCCGGCGGTTGCGCTCCGGACGCGCTGGCAGGCCACCGCCCAGTACGAGGGGTCCAGCTCGAAGCCCGTGCAGCGGATGCCGAGCGCCCTGCAAGCGAGGGCGGTGCTGCCCAGCCCCAGGAACGGATCCAGGACGTGCTGCGCGCGCTCCAGGCCGTGCAGCCGGATGCACATGAGCGGCAGGCGCACCGGGAAGGTGGCCGGATGGGGACGCTGGCGCTGGCGGCTCTGGATCGTCTCGTAGGGTATGAACCAGGTGTTGCCGCGGCAGCGCCGATCGCCGCGCGCGCGCCGCCACCGGCGCACATTGCTCTTGTCCTGGTACTCGACGCCGATGGCCAGCCGATCCAGGGGGACGGCACCGGTCTTGGTGAGATGGAAGACGTACTCGTGGCAGTCGTTCACATAGCGGGTGCTGTTGATCGGCTTGTAGTGGCCCACGGTGAGGGCGCGCCCGTGGCTGGCCTCCGTCCCCTGCGGGTCGACGTCCAGGGCGATCGACTTGACCCAGTGCAGGGTGTTCTGCAGGACGAAGTGCGGCCGGAGCCGCAGCAGCACGTCGAGCGGACCCCAGGGGTCGGCGGGCTTGCCGCCGATGTTCAGGAACAGCGAGCCCGCAGGGCGGAGGACGCGCCGCACCGCCAGCGCCCAGTGCTCGATCCAGTCGAGGTACTGTGCGCGCGGGACAGCGTCGTCGTAGCGGCCGTAGGCGATGCCGAGATTGTAGGGCGGCGAGGTCACCACGACATCCACCGAGTCGGGCGCCAGCAGCCGCCGCATCCCGCCGATGCAGTCGCCCTGGTGCAGGACGATTCTGCGGCGGCCGGCTCCCCAGGTGAACGTGGGCCCACCGGGGATCGGGTCGCCGCCGGCGGCCACGGCGGTGGCCGGAGTGCCGCGGGACGCCCCCGGACTGCCGGCGCCTGCCGCCGCCGCGCCCGCGCCCGCGGCCACGGGCGCGGGACGATCGCGCGCGGCCCTTGCCGATGCGGCCGAAGGTTCGCTCATGTCTGGTAGTCCCGGGCCGAAATGCCGGCAGGACCCGCCTGCGGATCCTGCGCCCACAGCGCGCACACTGCCGGTGGGGCGTTGTGGGCGCGCAGGTGGGCCAGGAGCAGCCCGTGCAGCCAGCGAAGCTGGTCGGGATGGGCTGCCGCCACGCTGCGGGTGGCCAGCGGATCCTCCCGCAGCGCGTACAGCTCCGGTTCGCCGGCGGCGCCCACGGGCGCATAGCCCCACTCGGGCGTGACCACGAAGGGAGTCACGGCGCGGCGCGGCGCGCTGCCGTCGCCGGCGGGGCGCAGGTGGCAGCCGCTGACCGCGTACTCCCGAGGGGTGCCGCGGCCGGCGCGCAAGACGGAAGCCAGGGAGATCCCGTCCAGCGGCTCGGCAGGCTGCAAGGGCACACCCGCCAGTTCGGCGATCGTGGGCAGCACGTCGACCGGCTGCCCGCACGCGCAGAGGCTCCCACCCCGCGGCACATCGGGAGCGGCCACCAGGAAGGGCACGTGCCCAATCTCGGGGTAGAGGGGCCAGTACCGCGCGTCGTCGCTGCTGATGTTGCTCTTGCCCGTGCGCTCGTGCTCGCCCAGCGACACGCCGTGGTCGCTGGTGACCACGACGACGCTGCGCTCCCACAGGCCCACGTCGTCGATCTTCTCCAGGACGCGCCCCAGCCAGCGGTCCACCAGCTCGGCTTCGGCAGCGTAGTGCGCCCGCAGGTTGCGCAGCTCGGCCGGCGTGTAGGCGCTGGCTCGGCCGTAGTTGGGGTGGAGCATGGGCGGGCCGGCGTAGTCGGGATCATAGCGGCGCACGAGGTACTCGGGCGGATCCCACGGTTCGTGCGGGTCGAAGAAATCGACCCACAGAAAGAACGGTTCGGCCTGGCAGTTCTCCTCGAGCCAACGACAGGCGGTCGCACTGGTCCGGGCTGCGAAGGTGTCCGCCTCGCAGCGGTTGTACCGGTTGGTCCACCGGTGCACGTCCACCAGGGGCGCGTCGCGGTAGCGCGGCTCGAGTCGGGTCTTGCCGCGGGGCATGACCGGCTCGATCGGGTCGTTGAGGTGCAGCAGCGGCCGATCCCCCTCCTGGCCCCGGTGCTGGAAGGCCGCCTCGAACCCGCCCTGGAAGCGGGCGGGGAACAGGTGCGGGCAGTCGCAGATCAACTGGGTGGCGTAGCCGCAGGCCCGCAGCATCGTGGCGATGTGGTTCCGGCTGCTCAGATCGAGGGGCTGCCAGCCGTAGTGGGGCCAGCCCAGGCGGCCGGTGGCGATGTCGGTGCGGTGGGGGATGGTGGGGAAGCTGCCGGCGTAGAAGCCGTGCACCTCCGTGGCCCGCGCCGCGGCGAAGCGGTCCAGGTGGGGCGTGCGCACGGGCATGGCGGCCGCGCGCTGTTGCAGGTTGTCGTAGCGGAAGGTGTCGGTGATCAAGAGGATGATGTTGAGCACGGCAGCCATCCCTCGTCCCTCGCCGGCGGGCGCGCACCGGCAGGCGTTGGCCCCGGCGCAAGGTACCCGGAGCGTCGCGCCGCGGCAACCCGGCCAGCGGGCGGGTGCTGCTCGCGGGACGCGAGTGCGGGACCTGGCGCCTGGCTCTGCGGTCCTGCTATCTTCTTGTTCGATCGGCGGCGCTGGCCGCAGCGCGGAGGTAGACCCATGCCCATCTACGAGTTCTACTGCCCCAGGTGCAACGCGATCTACAGCTTCCTGTCGCGGTCGATCGATACCCGGAAGGTGCCCCCCTGCCCGCGGCAGGCCGGGCATCGGATGACGCGCCAGGTGTCGCGCTTCGCGGTGGTCGGCGGCGGGCGCAGCGGCGGCGGCGAGGGCGAGGCGGGCCAGGACCTGCCCTGCGACGAAGCCAGGATGGAGCAGGCCATGGGCACCCTGGCCGCCGAGGCCGAGAGCCTGGACGAGAACGACCCGCGCGCCGCGGCGCGGCTGATGCGCAAGCTGTCCAGCATGACGGGAGTCGAGTACGGCCAGAGCATGCAGGAGGCTCTCCGCCGGCTGGAATCGGGGGAGGACCCCGATGCCATCGAGGCCGACATGGGCGAGCTGCTGGAAAACGACGAGGAGGCCCTCGTGCTGCCCGGAACAGGCGGCCAGGGCCGGCGCGGTCGCCGCGCCCCGCCGCGGCGGGACGAGCGGCTGTACGAGATGTGAAAGGCGGCCGGCGCGGCGGGCCCCGCCCCGGTGGCGGGCGGATCCTCCTGGCAGCCGGCGCCCCGAGGGAGACAGGAGCGTGGCTGAGGGAGTTGCCTACAACAGGAACCTGCCGGTGCGCCGCCAGGTCGACGTGCTCGTGGCGGGCGGCGGCCCGGCCGGTGTGGCGGCGGCCCTGGCGGCGGCCGCCCAGGGCGTGTCGGTGTACGT
Source organism: uncultured Gemmatimonadaceae bacterium (assembly GCA_964591015.1). Taxonomy (GTDB): domain Bacteria; phylum Latescibacterota; class UBA2968; order UBA8231; family UBA8231; genus SLHA01. Next base: position 26,781 of record CAZPXM010000007.1, on the reverse strand, counting down.
GGCCGAGGCGCACTCGTGCCTGGGGGGCATGGGCACCGCCGGTCTGGTGCCCGCCTTCATGCAGTTCACGGACGGCGTGAACTTCCTGGCGGACGGCATCGGCCGGCGGATTCTCGACGCGCTGCGACAGCGCGGCGGCACCTATCCGGCGGACGGCGGCGGCATTCGGGCCGAAGTGCTCAAGCGCACCTACGAGGAGCTGCTGCAGGCCGCGGGGGTCGAGTTCACCTACCACGTGCAGGTGGTCGACGTGGTGGCGCGGGACGGGTGCGTCGATGTGGCGGTGTGCGCCGGGAAAGCGGGGCTGTTCGGCGTGCGCGCCCGGGCGGTGGTCGATGCCACCGGCGATGGGCAGGTGGCGGTGTGCGCCGGCGCGCCGTACGAACAGGGCGACGCCAGCGGGGCGACCATGCCGGGCACGCTGTGCAGTCTGTGGGCGGGGGTGGACTGGGAGACGGTGCGCGCCAGCGGGCTGGGGGCCGGCAACAGCCGCATCGAGGCCGCCTTCCGCGACGGGGTGTTCACGCTGGAGGATCGACACCTGCCGGGCATGTGGCAGGTGGGGAACACGCTGGGCGGCGGCAACATCGGCCACACCTTCGGCGTGGACGGGACGGACGAGGAGTCGCTGACCCGGGCCTACGTGTGGGCGCGGCGATCGCTGCTGGAGTACGAGCGGTACTACAAGGAGTATCTGCGGGGTTTCGAGCGCATGGAGCTGGTGGCGACCGGCTCCCTGCTCGGCATCCGCGAGACCCGGCGCATCCTCGGCGACTACGTGCTGGGCGTGCAGGACTTCCACCCCGGGTCGGTCTTCGCCGACGAGATCGGCCGCTACTCCTATCCCATCGACATCCACGTGGCGCGGCCCGACAGGGCGGCGTACGAGGCCTTCGAACGGGAGTTCACGCGCATGCGACTGGGCCGCGGCGAGAGCTACGGGATCCCCTACCGCGTGCTCACCCCGCGCGGCTTGCGCAACGTGCTGGTCGCCGGCCGCTGCGTGAGCACCGATCGCCAGATGCAGGCCTCGATCCGGGTGATGCCCGGCTGCTACATCACGGGCCAGGCCGCGGGGGTGGCCGCCGCCATGCTCGTCCAGCACGACACCGACACGCGCGGTCTGGCGGTGGCGGAGCTCCAGCGCCGACTGCTGGCGCTGGGCGCATTTCTGCCGCACGCCTGAGCCGCCGCAACGCGCGGCGCGCGGCGCGCAGACGCGCAGCGAGCCACACCAGAGGCAGGCGCCCGATGCGAACCGAATCCTCCAGACCCGTCGTTCACCTGATCGGCAACGCGCACATCGATCCGGTCTGGCTGTGGCGCTGGCCCGAAGGCCTGGCCGAGACCAAGGCGACCTTCCAGGCCGCGCTCGACCGGATGCGCGAGACGCCCGACTACGTCTTCACCGCCTCGTCCGCCGCCCTGTACGCCTGGGTGGAGGCGAACGAGCCGGCCATGTTCCGCCAGATCCAGGCACGGGTCGCCGAAGGCCGCTGGGCGATCGCGGGCGGCTGGTGGATCGAGCCCGACTGCAATCTGCCCGCGGGCGAGTCGTTCGTGCGCCAGGGCCTGTACGGCCAGCGCTTCTTCCGCGAGCGCTTCGGCCGGCTGTGCGGCGTGGGGTACTGCGTCGATTCGTTCGGCCACGCGGGCACCCTTCCCAAGATCCTGGCCGGCTGCCGGCTCGGCGGGTACGCGTTCATGCGGCCGCAGGCGCACGAGAACAGCGCCATCCCGCCCCTGGCGTTCCGCTGGCAGGGCGACGACGGCACCGAGGTCACGGCGCTGCGCATCCCCCAGTCCTACGGCGCGCACGAGCCGCAGCGCCTGGAGGCCAACATCGCGCAGAACCTGGAGCTGCTGGCGCACAGCCGGCTCGGCGATCAGGTGTTCGCGTTCTACGGCGTGGGCAACCATGGCGGCGGCCCGACGCGCCAGTTGCTGGCCCAGATCGCCTGCTGGCAGCAGGACCCGGCGCGCCCGCTGCTGCGCCACTCGACGGTGGACGCGGTGGTGGCCGCCTTCCGGTCGCGGCCGCTGCGGCGCTGGCGTGGCGAGATGCAGCACCATGCGCGCGGCTGCTACGCCGCGGTGAGCGCCATCAAGCAGGCCAACCGGCGCGCGGAAGCGGCGCTGGTGGCCGCCGAGATGTGGGGGGTGGCCGCCTGGCTGGACCACGGCCGCCCGCCGGCCACCCCTGCCATGGGCGCGGCCTGGCGCGACCTGCTGTTCAACCAGTTCCACGATGTGCTGGCCGGCTCGTCCCTGCGGGCGGCATACGCGGACGCGCAGCAGCAGCTCGGCGGCGCCATCCATGCGGCCGAGACCGAAGCGAACGCGGCGCGCCAGGCCATCTTCTGGCGCATCGACACCCGCGGCGAGGGCGCGCCGCTGATCGTGTACAACGACCAGCCGGTGCCGTTCTGCGGTGTCGTGGAGACCGAGGACCTGGGCTTCCTGGTCTCTGCCGACGGCAGCGACGAGCCGGCCCTGTGCGGCCCGGCGGGCCGGCCGCTGCCGTGCCAGGCCATCACCCCGCACACCATCTGCGGCCGCCAGCGCCTGGTGGTCCGCGTCGAGGTGCCGGCGCTGGGCTACACGCTGCTCCGCCAGGGGCGCGCGGCGCGCGGCGGCGGCGCGCGGCAGCTGGGCGCGGCGGCAGTGCGCGTGCGGCGCCGCCCGGCGCGGGCGCCGGCAGACCGGGGCCGAGCGCCGCGGCCGGCGGCGGCGGGCGGCGGCGGCACCGGCGGCGACGTGCTCCTCGAGAATGAGTTCCTGCGGCTGGGGTTCACCGCCGCCGGCCATCTCGACCTGTACGACCGGACGACACGGCGCCGCGTGTTCGCCGCCTCCGGCGGCGCGGTGCCGCTGGTCATCGAGGACCGCAGCGATACCTGGAGCCATGGCGTCGACGCCTACCGAGAGGTGCTGGGCTCCTTCGCCTTCGTGGCCGCCGAGGTGCGCGAATCCGGTCCGGTGCGCGGCCGCGTGCTGGCGCGCTACGCCTGGCAGGACTCGCGTCTGGCGCTGGAGTTCTTGCTGGGAGCCGCCGAGCGTCACGTGGAGGTGCGCGGCCTGCTGGACTGGCGCGAGCGCTGGCAGGTGCTCAAGCTGGCCTTCCCGGTACCGTTCCGCGCGGCAACGTGGACGGCCGAAGCGCCCTTCGGCATGGCGGTGCGGCCGACCAATGGCGAGGAGGAGCCGGTGCAGCGGTGGGCGGATCTGAGCGACGGCCCGCGGGGCCTGGCGATCGCCAACGACGGGCGGTATTCGGCCAGTGCGGCGCCGGGCGAACTGCGGGTCACCATCCTGCGCAGCCCGCCCTATGCCCACCACGATCCCTACCGGCCGGCCGACTTCGAGCCGTACGAGTTCACCGAGCAGGGCGTCCAGCGATTCTCCCTGGCCCTGCTGCCCCACGGCGGGGACTGGCGCCAGGCAGGTATCGTCGAGCTGGCGCGGCACCTGAACCGGCCGCCGAGCACGCTGAGCGAGACCTATCACGGCGGCCCCCTGCCGCCGCAGGCCGGCTTCGTGACCTGCCGGGGCCGCGGCGTGTACATCGAGGCGCTCAAGGAGGCAGAGGACGGCCAGGCGCTGATCCTGCGCGCCGTGGAGTGGTTCGGCAGGCCGTGCACGGCGCAGTTCGCCCTGCCCGCCAGCGGCCAGGCGTGGCGCGCGCGGTTCCGGCCGCACCAGGTGAAGACCTTCCGGCTGCCGGCGCCCGGACGCGGCGGCCGGGTGGCCGAGGTGGACCTGCTCGAGGAATAGCGGCGCGGGTGCGCAGCGGCCCGCCGGCCGGGGCGGCCCGCGGGCACCTGCAGCCCGGGCCACCCTAGCCGGCGAGCCTGGCGGCGCCCCACCCGAGGCGCGGAGGTCGCGGTGGACGAATCGGTGTTGGCTGACATGGATGCGGCCCGCTTGCGGCAGTACGTGGCCTTCCTGCTCTACCACTACCGCGTGGCGGACGCCTTCTGGTTCCTGCGCGTGGCGGAGCGCTTCGGCCAGCCCGCGGCCGAAGCGCTGAACGAGGAGGTCTGGGAGCGCGCCGGCCGCCTGGGTGCGCGTGCCATCGTGGAGCGTCTGGGCGTGCGCGAGCAGGGGCTGGCTGGCTTCGTGGCGGCGCAGCGCCTCTACCCCTGGTGCCTGCTGCTGGGCTACCAGTTCGCCCAGCGCGACGACGAGGTGATCCTCCGCGTGCCGCGCTGCGCGGTGCAGCAGGCCAGGCTCGACCGCGGCCTGGGCGAATATGCCTGCAAGGAGATGCACCGGCGTGAGTTCGCCAGTTTCGCCGGCCAGATAGACCCGCGGCTCCGCGTCGCCTGCTGCTTCGCGCCGCCCGATCCGCATCCGCCCGACTGCTCCTGCCAGTGGCGTTTCTGGCTGGCCAGCGACGCGGAGGCGGCTGCGTCCGGCCCCGGCGGGTGAGAAGCGTCCGGCACGCCCCTGGGCGCGCCGTCGCCCGCCTCAGCGCGCCAGCAGCCGCCGCCAGGCGCGGATCAGCAGCACGGTGGCCGCGATGGCGGTGCCCGTCACCCACCCGGCGGTTCCGTAGCGACCGTACAGCCAGTATCCCGTGGCGAACAGCGCGCTGTAGATGGCCACGCAGCCCAGCACCATGCACAGGATGCCCTGGGGCACGTTCCAGCCGGTCTTCAGGCCTTCGGTGCTCTCCCCGGCCGCGCGCGCCTGTTCGAGCACCTTGTTCCAGCCGGGGCCGCCCGCGCGCACCAGCCGGCAGAAGGACACCAGGGTCTCGTGTCGGGTCGGGGGTGTCAGGAAGGTTACCAGCAGCCAGCCGGCCGTGGTGATGGCCACCGCCACCGGCACCTGCACCCACCCGTCCACTGCCGGCAGGCCGGTGTGCGCGTGCAGGAAGCGGAAGTACACGGCCACGGCGAACGAGATGACCATGGCGGCCAGCTCCGAGTAGGCGCTGATCCGCCACCAGAACCAGCGCAGGACGAACAGGAGCCCAGTGCCCGCGCCGATCTGGAGCATGATCTGGAAGTTGCCCATCGCCGTCTGCATCTGCAGCGCCACGAAGCCAGCCAGCAGCATCAGCAGCACCGTGGCCAGGCGCCCCGCCTGGACCAGCTCTCGCTCGCTGGCCCGGGGTCGCACGAAACGCCGGTAGAAGTCGTGCACGATGTAGGAGGCGCCCCAGTTCAGGTGCGTGGAGATGGTCGACATGTAGGCGGCGATGAGCGAGGCCACGACCAGCCCCAGCAGGCCAGGGGGCAGGAAGGTGAGCATGGCCGAGTAGGCCATGTCGTGGCCCACCTTGTCGGCGGCGTGCGGGAACGCCAGGCGCAGCGACTCCAGATCGGGGAAGACGATCAGCGAGCACAGCGCCACGATGATCCACGGCCACGGGCGCAGCGCGTAGTGCGCGGCGTTGAACAGGAACACCGCGCCGACCGCGTGCTGATCGTCCCTGGCGGCCAGCATGCGCTGGGCGATGTAGCCCCCGCCGCCCGGCTCGGCCCCTGGGTACCACACGCTCCACCACTGCACGGCCAGCGGGATGAGGAAGATACTGAACACCAGCGAGGGATCGGCGAAGTCGGGGAAGATGGCGAGCTTGTCAGCCAGCGCCGGCTGCGCCAGGATGCCTGCCAGGCCTCCCACCTGAGGCAGGCGCACCGCGACCACGGCCGCCCCGATCGCGCCGATCATCGCGAGGGTGAACTGGAAGAAGTCGGTGATCAGCACGCCGCGCAGGCCCCCCAGCGAGCTGTAGATGACGGTGACCAGGCACCCCAGGAAGATCGTCTGCAGCGGCGTCAGCTTGAGCAGCACGGCACCGATCTTGATGGCCGCCAGGGTCACCGAGGCCATGATGACGACGTTGAACAGCACGCCCAGGTACAGGGCGCGGAAGCCGCGCAGGAAGGCTGCCTCGCGGCCGCTGTAGCGCAGCTCGTAGAACTCGATGTCGGTGAGCACGCCGGACCGCTTCCATAGCTGCGCGTACACGAACACCGTCAGCATGCCGGTGAGCAGGAACGCCCACCACTGCCAGTTCCCGGAGACGCCGTAGTTGCGCACGAAGTCGGTGACCAGGTTCGGCGTGTCCGTGCTGAAGGTGGTCGCGACCATGGACACGCCCAGCAGCCACCAGGGCATCTGCCGGCCGGCGGCGAAGTACTCGGCGGAACTGCGGCCGGCCTGGCGCGCGACCGCCAGGCCGATGACCAGCGAGATCACGAAGAAGGCGGCGACGCAGATCCAGTCCACCAGGCCCAGAAGCATGTGCGCCTCTCCTTGTCTGCTGTGGGCGGCGGCGCGGCCGTGGGCCGCCGCGGCGCGACTGCCGGCAGCTCCGGCGGCAACCAGCAAGGGCGGAACGGCACGGCTCAGCGGCGGCGCGCCGCCTGCACCTTCTCGTACATCGACGGGATGAGCGGGAACACCCACCCGCGGTTGGCGATGATCGCCCGGGTCAGCTCCGGCGGCAGCGCGACGATGATCTCCGGTTCCAGGGAGAAGCGGCCGACGAAGCCGCCGATGGCGCTGCGCGCGTGCACGCCCGCGTACCCGCCGGCGTCGAGGCCGTCCACGGCGAACTGCCCGGTGCCGCCGCCGAACACCGATTGCCACCGGTTCGAGTAGCCGTTGACGACGGCAGGTCCGGAGCGGAAGTCCACGTCCGTGGCGACCACCATGCCGAGGACCTTGACCGCGTACAGCACGTCGTTCAGATCGCCGCCCTCGCCGCCGCAGGTGATGGCCCAGTGGAGGGTACGGATATGGTGGTCCGCACAGGCCTGGCCGGCCTGCTGACCGTGGGCGACCCGCTCCGGATCGTCGCTCATCTGGTGTTCTCCCAGACCGATGCCGGACAGATACACCAGGCCGCTCTCGTGGAAGATCGCCCCGGCGATGTTGCGCCCCTGCAACGACCGCACGTTGTCCGCGAAGGTGCCCAGGTCCAGCCCCAGAGTCCGGAGGCGATCGTACACATCGAAGCTGCGCCGCAACGCCGGCGGCACGATCGACTGCTCGTAGAACTTGCTCAAGATGGGCTCCTTTCTGTTCGGACAGCGCCGCCGCGAGACGCGTCGCAGCCACCGTCGACTGCCCGCTCGGCTCGTGCGGACGCCGCCGCTGGATGGTGGCAGTAAAGGCTAGTCCGGCACGGCGCGTCAAGGTCGGAGTCGGTGCGCTCCGGCGCCGGGGCACAGGGCGTCGGCCCGGAGTTCAGGATCGGGACAGCCGGCCGTGTGCCACGAACGCGAATTGCGTAGATGGGCCACGCTTCGGCGGACCCCCAGGCCCGCGTCGCTCCGCTGCCTTCCTTCGCTCGGGGTTCGAGGCGGCGGCTGGAGCACCGCTCGCCGCGCAGCTATCACCGGGGCTCCCGCAGGGGCGCTGGCGCCGCGGCGCGACGCCCGCGACCCGGGGGGCGGCGGGTCCGACCGCCGCCCGTGCGCGCGGCGGGCTGGCTACTCGGGCGGTGCCGGCAGCCACAGCCGGCCGGCCGTGGCCAGGTTCACCCAGTAGCCGGCTCCCGCTTTCAGGGTCTGGGCCGCGTAGTAGCCGTTGGCGTAGCCGAAGACCGAGATCAGGATGCCGGGCGGCTCCTGGCCGAGTTGTGCGGCAGCCAGCTCGCTGTGCGGCCCGCCGATCAGGCTCCAGCCGGCCCCGAGCGCGGGCGCACAGGCGCCGATCGAGCGCGTGCCGACGACCGGATACTGCCCGCCGGCGCCCAGGTTGACCCAGTAGCCCACGCACGAGTCGAGCGCGGTCACCGTCTGGTAGCCGCTCTGGGGCGCGTACCGGAAGGCGGAGATCGCGTCGGGGAAGAGCGCCGACAGCGACCGGTCGTCGGGCACGACAGGCAGCGAGACCATGCTCCAGCCGCGCGGCAGCTCGTAGGTGAGGCGCGGCGGGCCGGGCAGCACGACGCCGCTGCCCGAACCGATCTGGACCGGGATGGCCCCGTTGTTGAGCCGGACGCGCACCAACTGGACCAGCGGCGGCGGCAGGCTGTCCGGCAGCGTGTAGCTCACCAGCGCGCCCGCGGTGTCCACGGCACTGGCGCGGGCCAGGGCCAGCAGGAGCGTATCCTGGACCGTGTTGTGAGCCAGCATGAACCCGGTGTAGGCCGGCGGCTGGCTCACCGTGGCCAGCTCTGCCTGCCCCTGGATCAACACCGCGGCCTCCACGCCCAGCACGCCGCTGTGGTCGTCCAGCCACAGCTCGTACGAGCGCCCGCCCGTGCCTGCATAGGGTCCGTGCAGCCACACGGTGCGCGGCGTGGGTTCCGCCCAGCCTGCCGCTGTCCACCACAGCGCCGCGACGATCGCCCATCTCATGCTGCACCTCCCTGCTTGCCGCCTTCGGTCCGCGTCCGGGTGTGGCAGAGCGGCCGGCACAACACAGCCACGCCGGCGCGCGCCGCGCAAGGGCGACGCGGCCGCGCTGCCAGACGCCTGCCCATGGCCGCCACGCCGCCAGAGACGCTGCCGCGACCTGCCGGTCAACGCCGGTGTGCGCGTTGTCACCGCGGGCGTTGCCCAATCATACGAAATATCGTTAGGATTGCCCTGCCTCCCGCTGGGCATGCACCGGCCGGTGAACCGTGTCCACTTTCGACGCGACTGTCAACAGACAGCTCTTCGAGGCGATGCCGCTGCCCGCCACCCTCATCGACGCCCACGGCATCGTCGTCGATGTGAACCAGGCGTTTGTCGACTACGCGCGCCGGCTGGGGGTTGCCATCACCAAGCAGGAGCGCGTGGGCCAGCCGGTCCTGGCGTTCGCCGCGTCCGAGCAGGACCGCGAGCGCCTGCGCGAGCTGCTCGCCGAGGCGGGGCGCAGAGGGACGCTGATCCGGCGGCACCAGCGGTTCGTGACACCGGCGGGCCGGGTGATCTACAACGACCTGTTCGTGCGCGCCCTCAGCAGCGAGCAAGGGGGGCGCGGCGGCCTCCTCATCCTGCGCCAGGACGTGACCGAGGAGGTGCGGCAGGAGCGGCGCCAGCGCGTGGTGGGACGCATCCGCGAGCAAGTCTGGCGGATGAAGCGCGCCGGCGATGTGGAGCAGGTGCTGGTCGCCATGCGCGATGGCCTGTGCGAGCTGGAGGTGCCGTTCGCCAACTGCGGCGTGAACGTCGTGGACGAGAGCTGCCAGCGGCCGGTGATCCGCTCGCACAACATGACCCAGGGCCGGGTCTGGCTCGATACTCCGCTGGCGGTTCCTGGTGCCGAACGCATCCGTCGCTTCTGGCGCGAGGGGCGCATCTGCTACCGGCGCGATCTGGACGCGGACGACCCGTACGGCGAGCGCGAGGCGCTCCGGCAGCTGTTCGGCCAGCCGATCCGCGCGGTGGCGGACATCCCCTTCCTCTGCGGCACGCTGGCGATCAACAGCACGCTGCCGGAAGCCTTCTCTAGGGCGCATCTGGCCATCCTGGAGGAGTGGGCGCACCTGTTGTCCGAAGGGTTCGCGCGCGTGCAGGACCTGGAGAGCCTGGAACGGCGCAACCAGCAGCTCATGCTCGAGGTCGCGGAGCGCGAGCGCGCCGAGGCGGCGCTCCGGGCCGCGGAGCACGAGTACCGCACCGCGCTCAATGCCATGTCGGACTGGGTGCAGGTGGCCGACACGGACCTCAGGATCCTGTTCGCCAACGAGAGTCTGTTGGGCACCCTGCGCGAACTGGGGCTGCCGCCGCCGGCCAGCGGCCAGCCCCTGGCCGCCGCCTTCCCCTTTCTGCCCGAGCGGGTGCTGGGCGAGTACGCCCAGGTGCTGGCCACCGGCCAGCCACTGGTGACCGAGGAGTCGACCGAGCTGGGGGACAGGCAGATCGTCACCGAGACCCGCAAGTTCCCCGTCGTGGCTGGCGGCAAGGTGGTGCGGGTCCTGACGATCATCCGCGACATCTCCGCGCGCCGGCGGCGCGAGGCCCGGGAGGCGGCCCTGCATCGCCTGCGCGAGCAGGTGTGGCAGATGAGCCGTGCCGGCGACCTGGAGCCGATCCTGGAGGCTGTCGGGCAGACCCTGGAGGAAGGCGGCATCCGCTTCGAGGAGTACGGCATCAACGTCATCGACGCCGGGAGCGAGCCGCCGCGCGTGCACTGCCAGACGCGCAGCCGCGGGCGTGGCTGGTCGGTCGAGGAGGTGACCGAGCCGCACGTGGTGAGCGCCCTGACGCAGGCCTGCACGACGGGCACGGTCCTGTACCGGCCCGATCTGCTGGCCGAGGACGAGTGCCACATCCGACCCGTCCTCGAGCAGCGGCGCGGCGCGGGGATCCGCAGCGTGGTCGACGTGCCCTTTTCGCGCGGCACGCTGGCGGTCCACAGTGTCCAGCCGCATGCCTTCGACAAGGACGAGCTGGACTACCTCGGCGCGGTGGCCAGCGTGCTGTCGGACGGGTTCCGGCGGCAGGCCGATCTGGAGCAACTGGCGCGTTCGGAGGCGCGCTACCGCACGCTGGTGGAGACTCCCAGCCTCATCGTCATGCTGCTGGACACGGCGGGCAACTACCTGTACGTCAGCCCCCAGATCGAGGCGCTGTCCGGGTACACGGCTGCGGAGCTGTACGCCGACCGCAGTCTGGGACGCGAGGTGATCCATCCCGACGATGTCGCGGCGGTGGAGGCCAGATTCAGCCAGGCGGTGGCGCTGGGCACGGCGCAGGAGGGCCTGTTCCGGTGGCGGCGCAGGGGAGACCAGGAATACCGCTGGGCCCAGGAACTGGTCTGCCCGGTCCGCGATGCGCGCGGCGCCGTCGAGTCGCTGCAGGTGGTTCTGCAGGATATCACGGAGCGCCAGCGGCTGGAGGAGCAGCTCCGCCATGCCCAGAAGATGGAGGCCGTGGGCCAGCTCACCGCCGGCATCGCGCACAACTTCAACAACATGCTGCAGGGGATCATGGGCAACCTGCAGCTGGCCCAGCTCGACGCGCCCCCCGCGCTGCGCGAACTGCTCGAGGACGCCGATGCGGCCTGCCAGCGCACCGCCGGCATGGTGCGCCAGCTCATGGTGTTGGCCCGCCGCAGCGAGACGGCGGCTCGCCAGCGCGTCGATCTGCGCGAGCTCATCCGCGACACCGTCGAGATGTGCCGCCGCATCTTCGATCGCAGCATCGACATCCGCGTCGACGTGGCCGACGAGTTGCCGGCCGTCCACGGCCACGCCGTGCAGCTCCAGCAGGTCCTGCTCAACCTCTGCCTGAACGCCCGCGATGCGCTGGAGCTGAGCGGCAAGAGCGGTCGCCACCTGTGGCTGCGGGCGCGGCCGCTCCAGCCGGCGCGGCAAGCGCGGCCGCCGCATCCCCGCGCCAAGCCGGGCGAGTATGTCGCCATCGAAGTCGCGGACGATGGGATCGGCATGGATGCCGAGACCCAGGCGCATCTGTTCGAACCGTTCTTCACGACCAAGGAAGTGGGCAAGGGTACGGGGCTGGGGCTGGCCACCACCTACGCGATCGTGGAGGATCACGGCGGCTGGATCGAGTGCGCCAGCCAGCCGGGGGAGGGGACGACGATGGCGGTGCATCTGCCGGCAGCGCCAGCGCTGCCGGCCAGATCGTCGCGGCGCCGGCCCACCCGGCCGGGCAGGGGCGAGACGCTGCTGGTGATCGACGATGAGCCGCCGGTGCGCGAGTCCACCGCGCGGTTGCTGGTGCGTCTGGGATACCAGGTGCTGACGGCAGCGGACGGCCAGGAGGGGCTGCGGCTGTTCCAGCAGGCCTCACCCCGTGTCGCGCTGGTGCTGCTGGATCTGTCCATGCCGGGATTGTCGGGCCCCGAGACCCTCCGCGCGCTGCGGGAGTCGCGCCCCGAGATTCCGGTGCTGCTGTTCACCGGCTACGATCAGCCCGAGACGGCAGCGCTGCCGGTCCAGGGGATCCTGCGCAAGCCACTGCGCCTGCGCGAACTCCAGGAGCGCATCCGGCGCGCCCTGGACGACAGCCAGCGACGCGCTGCGGCGGGCGGCGAGCGGTAGCGACGCGGCCCACCAGCGCGGCCTGCGGGCCGCTGGCGGGTCCGCGCGCCGGCTGGCGCGCGTTCGGCCCAGAAGGGCGAGGAAAGGGCACGATCGATGCGGTACATCGATGCGCATGCGCACCTGGGCGGCTGGTTCGACGCCGAGCGCACCTTCGGCCCCGACGAGTTCGTCGCGCGGCAACAGCGCGCCGGCATCGAGCGCACGATCGTCTCGTCGATCGCCGCGCTGTACACGGAGCTGACGGTGGGCAACGAGTGGACGATCCGCCAGGCAGAGACCCGCGAGCACCTGCTGGTGTGGCTGGTGCTCAACCCGCTGCGGGAGGCGGAGTCGTGCCTGCTGCTGGAGCGCTTCGGCCAGCATCCGAAGGTCGTGGGCTTCAAGATCCACCCGGTCGGCCACGAGTACCCGGCGACCATCAAGGCCTCCTTCGCGCTGCTGCAGCGGCTGGTGCCGTACGGCATGCCGGTGCTGTCGCACGGGCAGAACGAGTCCTATGCAGGGCCCGACCTGCTCCGTCGTCTGGCCGAATCGGTGCCGTCGCTGCCGTTCATCGCGGCGCATTTCGGCGCGGGCCAGACCGGCCAGACCCTGCAGGCGATCGACGCGATCCAGGACTGCGCCACCCGGAACATGTACACGGACATGGCCACGGCGCGCGCCATCCGCACCGGCGTGCTCGCGCAGGTGGTGCGGGGCATCGGCGCCGAGCGCGTGCTGTTCGGCACCGACGCGCCGCTGTACGAGTCGCAGGCGTTCCCGGCGCTGCTGGCCGCCGCCGAGATCAGCGACGCCGACCGGGAACTGATCGCCTACCGCAACGCCGAGCGTCTGCTCCTGGCTCCGAGGGGCCTGGCGTGACGCGCGGCCACAGCGGGTCCGGCGGCCACGGCGCCGCCGGGCCGGCGGAAAGCACCAGGGGAGGTGCGCGTTGAACCTGCTCACTGCTGCCCAACTGGAGCGAGCCCGGCAACGGGTGCGCGAGGATGCTGCGGCCCAGCGGGTGGCTGCGGCCGTGCTGCGGGCCGCTGCCCCGTGGCGGGAGCGCCCCGACGCCGTGCTGCGGGCGCTGGTGCCGGAGGCCGGCGTGCCCCGGGCCCTGTCCGTCAACTACATCACCGGCTGTCCGGTGCACGGCAGCGGGCCGGCCGGCCATGGGGGGTACGCGCAGGGAGGCTGGCGGTACGATCCGTTCGCCGACCGGTGGCGGGTGGTGTGCGCCGTCGGCGGCGAGAGCTACCCGAGCAACGACTTCGAGGCGTTCTACCGCAGCGGCATGCGCGACCGCAGCCTGTTGACGGGACCGTATGCGGACGACGGTTGGGGCTGGCAGGCTCCCGGGGCACCGCACCGCCACTGGTTCGTGGCCTACTGCTGCGAGTGCTTGTGGCACGCGATCCTGGCCGGGGTGGAGGCGCTGGCTCAGGCCTACCTGCTCCACGACGATCGTGCGTGCGCCCACAAGGCCCTCGTGCTGCTGGATCGCATCGCCGAGGTGTACCCGGCGATGGATTACGGCCGGCAGGGGATGTACGGGCGCGAATTCTCGCCGGGATACACCGGCAAGATTCTCGACCAGATCGCCGAGACCGGCACGGCCTGCCGGCTGTGCCGGGCCGTGGACGCGGTCCGCGCCGCGCTGCCCGCCGATCCGGTGTTCGGGGCCACGGCGGCGGCGACGTGGGCCAAGCTCGACGCCGGCATCGTGCAGGCCTGCCTGAACGGGGTGTACGCCGGCCTGATCCGCGGCAACTACGGCACCCACCAGGAGGCGCTGCTGACCGCGGCGCTGGTGCGCGGCGACCGGGAGACGATCGCGCGCGCCGTGGCCTGGGCCGCCGACCAGACCGGCGAGGCGACGCCGCACAAGGAGATGCAGGCGGCCTTCGACGACTACATCTTCCGCGACAAGGCTGCCCATGCCGAGGGCATGCGCTTCGCCCTCGACAACCTGCTGTTCCGCGAGGGGATTGGCTGGGAGTCGTCGCCGTGGTACAACGCCGGCTGGGTCGAGCACATGGCGCGGGTGGCCGCCCTGCTGGCGCGGCTGGGCGTGAATCTATGGGACCACCCGCGCCTGCGGCGCATGCTGCGCTGGCCCGCGGAGATGACCTGCCTGGGGCTGTTCACGCCGGCCATCGGCGATGGCGGAGGGCCGCTGGGGGGGCTGGTGCAGTGCCCGGTGGCGGCGCTGCGCGCCGCCTACCAGGCGACACGCGATCCGTTCGCGGGAACGCTGCTGCGGCAGCAGCAGCCGGGGTTCGACAGCGTCGAGTCCCTGTTCGAGCCGGCCGCGGCGCCGGCGCCGGCGCCGGCGGCGGAGACCGCCGCGGCGGCCTGGCTGCGCCGCGTCCAGCGGCTCAGCCACCTCATGGGCGGCTACGGCCTGGCGCTGCTGCGGGCGGGCCGCGGGCGGTACCGGTGCGCCGTGTCGGTGTACTACGGGCGCGCCGCCACCGAACACGGCCACTTCGATCGGCTGGTGCTGGAGCTGTTCGCCCATGGTCGCAAGCTGGTTCCCGAGCATGGGTACGGCGAGCACGCGGCCGAGGGCCAGCCGCCGGCGATCTGGACCAAGAACACGCTGTCGCACGCCACCGTGGTGGTCGATGGGCGGCGCCAGGACACGCAGGCGCCCGGGCACCTGGAGATGTTCGTGGCCTGCCCGGGTCTGAGCCTGGTGCAGGTCGACGCGCCGGCAGCCTACCACCATGTGGCCGAGTACCGGCGCACCGTCGCCCTCATCGATGTGCACGAGCGGGCGCGCTACGTGCTGGACCTGTTCCGCGTCACCGGCGGCAACCAGCATGACTACAGCCTGCATGGACTGGCCGGGGCGTTCCATACCGCCGGGGTCGCGCTGTCGCCGCCCCAGACGGACGGATCCCTGGCGGGCCCGAGCGTGCCGCGCGAGGCCATCTACGACGACGACGGGCTGCTCGACTTCGCGCGCAAGGGCCGGTCCTACTACACGTACCGTGGCGGCGGGTACTCCTACCTGTACGACGTGCAGCGGGCCGCCATGCCCGGGACGTGGGCGGCTACCTGGCACGATGGCCAGGCGGGTCTGCAGGCGCTGTTGCTGCCGGCGCACGAGGCGATCGTGGCGCACGGCGACCCGCCGCGCAAGGCCGGCAATCCGCCGCAGCTGACCTACGTGCTGCTGCGCAACCGGGGAGACGGCATCGGCAGCCAGTTCGGGGCGGTGCTGGAGCCCTATGGGCGCGAGCCGAGCGTCCGCTCGCTGGAGATCCTGGCGCAGACGCCGGCGCGCCTCCGCCTCCGCGTCGTTCACACGCACGGGGAGGACGAGATCGAACACGCGGTGACGCCGGCCGGTGCGTGCTTCAGCCGCGTGCGCCGCGATGCGGCTGGCCGTGTGGTGCGGCTGGACGTGCTGGGGGTCGGCAGCGCCGGACGCCCCGGCGACGAGCGCGACCCTGGCGATCCGGCGGGCGGACCCCGGCTGAGCATCGAGAGCGGCATGCACGGCCGCGTGGTGTCGGTCGACCCGGAGCGCGCTGTCGTGGTCGTCGAGCGCGATGCCGGCAGTCAGCCGTTCCGCTCCGGCCGGCTGGCCGGCGCCGTCGGCCGGTTCACCAACGGACGGCGCGCCAGCGCGTACACGCTCACGGCAGTGAAGGGGCGGGGGCGCCGCTACCAGGTCTGCTGCGGCGACGACAGCTTCCGCATCGGCCGCTTCGTGGTGACCGGCATCGATCCGGCCGGCGCGGCGCTGGCCACCAAGACGTACCTGTACCTGGCCAGCCAGGGCTACTACCGGGGGGCGCGTCTGGTGGATCCGGGCCACCAGGTGTGGCTGCCCGTCGAGGACGTGCAGCTGTCCCCGCACCGGCCTGGGGCGCGGCGCGACGGGGCTGTCCGGCTGACCGCGCCGGCCGATCTGGCCGCCCACTTCCGCGTGGGGGAGCTGGCCTACCTGTACGACTTCGGTCCGGGCGACGTTTTCTCGGTAACGCCCCATGCCTCGGCGGTGCGCGCTGCGGACGGGCGGTTCCGCCTCCGCGGCAACTGCCAGGCGCGCCTGGTGCTGTAGCGCCAGCGAGGCGGCCGCGGCCGGCCGGCAGCCCGATCGCCGCGCGGGCAGCCGGCGCCGCCGCGCCCCGGGCTAGCCGAGTCGCTTCCGGAAACGCACCACCGCCAACCCGAGCAGCACCGTGGCGAACGCCGCCAGCGCCGCCGCCTGCGGCCACAGCTGGTGCCAGCCGACACCCTTGAGGAAGATGCCGCGCACGATGACCAGGTAGTAGCGCAGCGGCAGCAGGTAGGTCACGTACTGGACGGGTGCGGGCATGCCCTCAATGGCGAAGGCGAACCCCGACAGCAGCATCATCGGCAGGATGACGAAGAAGACGGCGGTCATCATCGCCTGCTGCTGCGTGTGCGAGACGGTGGAGACGAGCAGACCGATCGCCTGGGCGCTGAGCATGAACAGCGTGGACAGGCCGATCAGCAGGGTCAGGCTCCCGCGCAGCGGCACCCGGAACCACAGCAGGGCCACGATCAGCACGAGGATGGTCTCGAGCAGGCCGATCAGGGCGTAGGGCAGCAGCTTGCCGAGGATGAGGTGCGCAGGGCGGAGCGGGCTGACGATGATCTGCTCGATGGTGCCCGTCTCCCGTTCGCGCACCACGGCCATGGAGGTGACCACCGTGGTGATCACCATGAGCACCAGGCCGAGCACTCCGGGCACCATGAAGTTGCGGCTGCTCAGCTCGGGGTTGTACCAGACGCGGGGCCGCAGCTCCACTGCGGGCAGCTCGGGGTGTCTGCCGGCCGCGGTCAGCCGCCTCCGGGCTTCGTGATCGCCGAACCGCGCGAGGGCGCCGCCGAGCTGGCCCAGCGCCAGCGCGGCGGTGACCCGCGTGCCGTCCGCCAGCACCTGCACGGCCGCATCCCTGCCAGCGGCCAGCCGGTGGCCGAAGTCCGCGGGGATGATCAGCGCCAGATCCGCGCGGCTGCCGTCGAGGAACGCGTCGATGGCCGGCGGCGCGTCCACCCAGGCGCGGACGCGGAAGTCGCCGCTGGCGGTGACGGCGGCGACCAGGTCGCGGCTGGCTGGGCAGCGGGCCAGATCGCAGACGACCACCGGCACCTGGTGCAGGTCGGTGGTCGCCGCGTACCCCAGCAACGCCAGCTGCAGGACCGGCGCCGCGAACAGGATCGACAGCAGGCGAGGGTCGCGCCGCAGCTGGAGCAGCTCCTTGCGGATCAGGGCCAGCACGCGCCGCATCAGGCCCCCCGCAGCTGACGCGCCAGCCGCCGCGCCGCCAGGCCGAAGACGCCGGCCGCGAAAACGATCAGGACCAGTAGCGGCAGGCCCCAGGCCCGGGGGCCGGCGCCCTTGAGCAGCAAGCCGCGCAGGATGGCGATGAAGTGCCGCGCCGGGACCAGCCAGGTGAGCTGGCGCAGGGCCCAGGGCATGCTGGCGATGGGGAAGACCAGATCCGAAAGCAGCATGGAGGGCAGCATGGTGGCCAGGGCGGCGATCTGGAAGGCCACCTGCTGGGTGGTCGCGATCGTGGAGATGAGCAGGCCGACGCCCAGGCCGCCGAGCAGGTAGACCACGCTGGCCGCCAGCAGCCAGCCGGCGCCGCCGCGCAGCGGCATGGCGAACAGGACCCTGGCGGCCAGCAGGATCAGCGCCTCGGTGAACAGCATGATGGCCAGGTACGGCAACACCTTGCCAGCGACGAACTCGGCCGGCCGCACCGCGCTGACCTGGAGCTGCTCGAGCGTGCCGCGCTCCTTCTCGCGCACCACGGACAGCGAGGTGCTCACCGCGCCGATGACCATGAGCAGGAAGCCGACCAGCCCGGGCAGCAGCGACCTGGAGCTGTCCAGCTCCGGGTTGTACCAGACCCGCGGCTCGACGCGCAGCGGCGGCGTCAGCTCGGTGCCGTGGCGCGCCGCCAGCTCGTCGAGGCGCTGGCGGTTGGCGTGGCGCACGTGTCCTTCCAGGTAGGTGAGGGCGACGTGCGCGGCGTGAGCATTGTCCCCGGCGATGAGCGCCTGCACGGTGTTCCGCTCGCCGGCGGCCAGACGCGCCCCGAAGTCGCGCGGTATCACCAGCACGGCGCGCGCCTGCCCCCCGTCCAGCGCCGCCGCCGCCGCCGGCAGGTCCGCCAGCGCGCCGGCCGGCTGGAAGTACTCCGAATGAAACAGACCGTCGCGGAACGCGCGGCTGCCGGCGCTGCGGCTGTGGTCGAGCACGGCGACCCGGATGTGCTTGACGTCGAAGGTCAGCGCATAGCCGTACAGGGCCAGCATCACCGCCGGCACCACCACCAGCAGACCCAGCGTGCGCGGATCGCGCCGGATCTGGCGCGCCTCCTTGACGGCGATGGCCCAGGTGCGGCGCCCCATGAGCTAGTGGTCCCGGCTGCGGCGAGCGGCAGCCGCGGCGCGGTCGGCCCGCTCGATCAGGTGGATGAATACATCCTCCAGCGCGCTCTCCACCGGCCGGACCGCCTGCACCGTCAGGCCCGCCGCCGTCAGCGCCTGGCGGGCGCGGCTCGCCCCGGCCCGGGCATCGTCCACCACCGCGTGCACCGACGCCCCGAACAGGGCCGGGTCCCGCGCCCAGCCTGCCTGCGCGAGGATGTCCACCGCCCGCTCGGGCTGGTCGCAGGCGATCTCCACGACCACCCCGTCCAGGCCCTGCTGCCGGAGTTCGTCGGGTCTGCCGGCGGCGACGACACGGCCGCGGTCCATCAGCAGCACCGTGTGGCAGTGCTCCGCTTCGTCGAGGAAGTGGGTGCTCACCGCCACGGTCGTGCCGGCGTCGGCGAGCTGGTAGATCAGCTCCCAGAACCGGCGGCGCGCGACGGGGTCCACCCCCGAGGTGGGCTCGTCGAGGAAGAGGATGGGAGGCTCGTGGAGCAGCGCGCAGCCCAGGGCCAGACGCTGCCGGAAACCGCCAGCCAGCTCGCGGGCCAGCCGCTGTTCCTGCCCGCGCAGGCCCGCCATGGCCAGCGCCCAGGCCGCTCGCTGCTGCGCGCGCCGCCGGTCCAGGCCATAGATGCCGGCGAAGAAGCGCAGATTCTCCGCCACGGTCAGTTCGCCGTACAGGGAGAAGCGCTGCGACATGTACCCGATCCGCTCCTTGACGCACTCCGGAGCGCGCTCCACGTCGCAGCCGTCCACCCAGGCCGCGCCGGAGGTCGGCGCCAGGATGCCGCACAGCAGGCGGATCAGGGTCGACTTGCCGGCGCCGTTGGGCCCCAACAGGCCGCAGATCTGCCCGCGCGGGATGGTCAGCCAGACCTGGTCGACGGCGACGAACGCGCCGAACCGGCGCGTGAGCGCTTCGGTGCGGACGGCGGCCGCAGCGGCTGGCGACGGCGGGCCCGGGCTCATGCGTCCTCCGACGCTGTCGGGTTGCCCAGCAGCTCGATGAAGACGTCCTCCAGCCGGGGACGCACCGCGCGCACCTGGGCAGAGGCCAGTCCGGCCGCAGCCAGCAGGCGGCGGGCCGCGACGATTCCTGCCTGCTCCTCGGCGACCAGCACGCGGACCCGCTCGCCGACCGTGTAGGCAGTCCGCCCCCATGCCCAGCCCTGCAGGGCGCGGCAAGCCGCCCGCGGGTCGCTCGCGCCCACTTCCAGCAGCGCCCCCGGCATGCCGGCGGCCAGCGCCGGCGGCGCCGCGCAGCGCAGCACGCGCCCGCGATGCATCAGCGCCACCCGCGTGCAGCGCTCGGCCTCGTCCAGGTAGGGGGTGGTGACCAGGATGGCGATCCCCTCTCGCCGCACACCCGCCAGGATCCGCCAGAAGTCGCGGCGCGAGACCGGATCCACGGCCGTGGTGGGTTCGTCGAGCAGCAGCAGCGGCGGCCGGTGGATCAGCGCGCAGGCCAGGGCCAGCTTCTTCTTCATGCCGCCGCTGAGATGGTCGGCCAGGCGGGTGCGGAAGGGCGTCAGGCGCGTGAACTCGAGCAGCTCGCGGCGGCGCGCTGTGTGGTCGCGGACGCCGTGCAGGTCGGCGCAGAACTCGATGTTCTCGTCCACGGTCAGGTCGCCGTACAGGCTGAACTGCTGGGCCAGATAGCCGATCCGACGCCGGATCGCGTCCCGGTCCCGCCGCAGGTCGCAGCCCAGCACGCACCCCGTGCCCGCCGTGGGTGCCAGCACGCCGGCGAGCAGGCGGATGGCGGTGGTCTTGCCGGCTCCGTCCGGACCGACCAGACCGACCATCTCGCCGGGTCCGAGGTCCAGATCGAGCCCGTCCACGGCCCGGATGCTGCCGAAGCAGCGGCCCAAGCCCCGCGTCTGGATGACGGCGTCCATCGCTGCCGCTCAGAGGCCGGCGTCGCGCTCGTCGGAGACGAACACCGCGTCGGCGGGCAGGCCAGGTTTGAGCCAGCCCTCGGGGTTGTCCAGCGACACCTCGACGGCGAAGACCAGCTTGGCGCGGTCCGCCTGGGTCTGCACGTTCTTGGGGGTGAACTCGGCTTCGGCAGCCACGAAGCTCACGCGGCCCCAGTGGGCGCGTCCGGGCTGGCCGTCGATGTACACCTTCACGGGCTGCCCCAGACAGACGCGGCCCACCTCGCTCTCGGTGAGGTACACCCGCAGGCGCACCGGATCGAGGCGCGTCAGCGCCAGCACGGCGCTGCCCGGAACCGCCATTTCGCCCGGCTCCATCAGCCGGTGCGTGACCGTGCCGGCGAACGGGGCGCGCACGGTGCAGTCTGCCAGGCGCTGCGCCACCGCGCCCCGGTTGGCCTCGGCCTGAGCCAGTTGCGCCCGGGCGGATGCCACCTGCTCCGGGCGCGTCCCCGCCTCCAGCAGCGCCAGCGCCGCCTGGGCCTGGTCCGCGGCCGCCCGAGCAGTCTCCCAGCGACTCTCGGCTTCCTCCAGCTGCTTGCGGGTCGCCGAGCCCTGCTCGACCAGCACGCGCAGCCGGTCGAGGTCCAGGCGTGCAGCTTGCTGCTGGGCGGCTGCCTGCGCCAGCACGGCCCGGGCCTGGGTCAGCTCCTGCGGGCGCGGGCCGTTGACCGCCAGGTCGAGCTGGGCGCGTGCCAGGTCGCAGGCCGCCTGGGCCTCCGCCAGTTGCCAGCGGATGTCGGCATCGTCCACCTGGGCCACGGCCTGGGCGGAGTCCACCACCTCGCCCTCGCGCGCCAGCACCGCGGTCAGCAGGCCGCCGTGCTTGGCGGCGATGCTGGCCGTGGTGGCCTCGATGGTGCCGGAGGCCTGGAGGCGCTGGCCCTGACGATGTCCGCAGGCGAGCACGACCAGCAAGGCGGCCAGGCTCCGGGCCAGCGGTGCGCCCCAGCCAGCCAGACCGTCACGCGCAGCCATCGGTCGGCTCCCGGAGAAGACGGCATGAAGTCAGCGGCAGAAGAAACGCACGGCCCGCAAGCCCGGTCAACGGTTGCCGCACGCCGTCGAGACGGGACCCGGCACGCGGCCGGCTGCCGCAGCGTTTGACAGTCGCTGCGGTTGTGCACTCCGTTGTCGTCGGCTGCCGGCGCGGGGCGGGAACTGCGCTGCGCCGGGGCGCTGCTCGGGGCGGCGACGCGCTGCCAGGCACGGCCGCGGCGGGACGCGTGCCGCGGCTGGCACCCCGCGAACTGGAGAAAGGGACGACCATGGTCGACGCTGCGGTGAGCGAGCGCTTCTTTCCCGTTCCGTTCCGCGGCAATGCCAGCTGGGAACAGGTGGCTGCGGATCCGAGCTTCGACCGCGTGGACGCGGCGCCGCGCGGGGCGGCCTGTTTCTGGGGTCTGCCGTTCGCCATCGGCCGGCGGCCGGTGCTGCTGCAGGAGGGCGGTCATCCGGTCGCGGTGAAGCTGGCGCCCTGCCGCGCCGCCTGGTTGGTGGTGGCGCACGCCTCCGGCCGGCGAGCCGTGACCGCCGACAGCCGGCGCCATGGCGCCGGTCGGCTGGCCGAGATCGCCGCGCGGTACGCCCTGCTGTACGCGGACGGCAGCGAGCACCTGGTCGCCATCAAGCGGCGCCACCATCTGGGAGCCCACAGCCGCGGCTGGGGAGAGAACTGCGTGGCAGCCGTGGCGCACGGCAGCCCGCGGCCGGTGCCGCCGGCCGGCAGTGCCGGCGGCTGGGGGCGGAGCCAGACGCGGGTCGATGGCCGCGATTCGTTCCCCTTCACCTGGTGGCTGTGGGCCTGGGCCAACCCCTTCCCGGACCGGGAGATCGTGGGACTGCGGGCCGAGCCGGTGGCCGGCAGCGTGGTGCTGGGCGGGCTGAGCGCGGGACAGGCCAGCTCGCACCCGCTGCGCTGGCGGCCGCGCCGCAAGGCAGTGCTCCGGCTGCCGGCCGGCGCGCCGCTGGCCAGCGCCCCGGGGGCCGACGGCCAATGGGCCGGCCTGCGGCTGGACATGGGCCAGATCATCTCGATGGAGCCGCGCTGGGTCTACCCCGACCGGGAGTGGGAACGGACGGCCAACAATGCCTTGCCCCGGCGCGCTCCGGACGAGGTGCTGGTCGAGTATGCCAGCCACGAAGACGCCTGCTTCCACCTGGCCGGCCGCCAGGCGGTGCTGCCGGTGGCCGAGGTAGAAAGACGGCTGCACGCCCGCGTGCTGGTGCCGGTGCGGCCCGCCGACCAGCTCGTTCGCCTGCGCGTGGTCGATGGCCGCACGGGCAGACCGGTGGCCGCCAAACTGCACGTCCACGGGGCAGCCGGGGAGTACCTGCCGCCGACCTCCCTGCACCGGTACCCCAACTCGAACTGGTTCGAGGACTACAGCCCGGAGTTCCAGCACCAGGGCATCCACCGCTGCGTGTACATCGACGGCGAGACGGAGCTGCGGGTGCCGTTGGGCAGCCTGTACGTGGAGATCGCCAAGGGCTTCGAGATCCGTCCCATCCGGCGGCGCTACCGGATCACCCGCGCGACCACGGAACTGACCGTCGCGCTGGAGCGCGTGCTGCACTGGCGCGACGCGGGCTGGGTGTCGGCTGACACGCATGTTCACTTCCTGTCGCCCAAGACCGCCCTGCTGGAGGGCGCGGCGGAAGGCGTCAACGTGGTGAACCTGCTGGCCAGCCAGTGGGGCGAGCTGATGACCAACGTCGGGGACTTCGACGGGCGTACCGTGTTCGGCGCCAGAGAACACGGCGGCGACGGCGAGTACCTGCTCCGGGTGGGCACCGAGAACCGCCAGCACGTTCTCGGTCACATCTCGCTGGTGGGGTACGAGGGGGCCATGATCACCCCCATGACCACCGGCGGGCCGGACGAGTCGGCGCTGGGGGACCCGGTGGAGGTGCTGCTGACCGAGTGGGCGGAACGCTGCCGCCGGCAGCGCGGCCTGGTGGTCATCCCCCACTTCCCGAACCCCCGTTTGGAGCATGCCGCCACGATCGTCAGCGGCAACGCGGACGCGATCGAATTCTGCTCGTGGGGGAATCTGTACGGCGGCATCGATCCGTACTCGCTGTGCGACTGGTACCGCTACCTGAACAACGGCTACCTGGTGCCGGCGGTGGGGGGCACCGACAAGATGAGCGCCACCACGGCCGTGGGCACGGTGCGCTCGTACGCTCGGCTGGCCCCCGACCGCGAGTTCACCTATGACAACTGGAAGGAAGCGATCCGGCGCGCCGAGACCTTCGTCAGCTATGGGCCGCTGGTCGACTTCGCGGTGGACGGCGAGCCCATGGGCCGGCACCTGCGGCTGCCGGCGACCGGCGGCACGGTGCACGCCGCCTGGCGGGTGGCCTCGGTCGTCTTGCCGATGACCCGCGTCGAGCTGGTGGCCAACGGCGAGGTGATCGATGGGCGCGAGGTGGATGCGCAGGCCGACGAGGGCGGCTTCCGGGTCGCTGTGGATCGCTGCACCTGGCTGGCGCTGCTCGTGCGCGGCCGGCCCCCCGGTCAGTCCGAGATGATCGCGGCCCACTCCGCGCCGGTGATGGTCCACGTGGAGGGCACCGAGTTCCTCGCCGCGGCCGACGGCCTGTCGATCCTGGCGCAGATCGAGGGGGCGCTGGCGTACGTCGAGACGCTGGCCACGCGGGCCCAGACCGAGGCGTACCGGCGCCTGCGGCTGCGCCTGACCGCGATCCACCGAACCCTGCACAACCGCATGCACCAGAGCGGCCAGTATCATCAGCATGCAGGGGCGGCGTCGCACCGCCACGACGCCTAGGCGCTGCCCCAGGCGCCGGGCAGACCCACTCCCGGGCGCGGAGGAGGACCACCATGATCACCGTCGCGCAGAACACCATCCGCGTGGAGACGGCCACGCTCACGGCCTGTTTCGCGGCGGGCGCGCTGGTCGAGCTGCGCCGCCGGCGCGACGGCCGTCCCCTGCTGGCGGCCGCGCCGGATACGATCGCCCCCCTGCAGCTGGTCTACGCGCAGCAGGAGGCCGTGTCGCTGCGCGGCGAACCGGGCGACCAGGTGGTCTGCCTCCCCATCGACGCCCACTGCGCCGAGGTGCGCTTTGCTGCCTGGAACGGCGACGGCGTGCTGGTCATCAGCGAGGACGAGGCCACCGGCGACATGCTGGTGGAGCCCGCTGGCTGCGCGTCGCGCTCGGGGCTGCGGTCCTGCCGGTGGAACCTGGGGCCGGTAGCCGCCGAGCTGGAGCTGGTAGCGCCGTTCTTCCAGGGCGTGCGGCTGCCGCTGGAGGACGAGCTGATTGGCGGCTCGCGCTGGTTCTGGCCGCATCAGTGGGAGGCCGGGCTGGCCATCCTCCACGGACCCGACGGAGGGTTCTGGATACACTGCCAAGACGACCGGTTCCGCTACAAGGCCCTGGCCATCGGCGTGGCCGGCCAGCCACGGTGCCTGGGACTGGAGACGGAAGCCTACGGGCCCCTGCACGACAGCCTGGCGGCCGGCGGGTTGGCGTGGCGGCTCAACGTGTACGACGGCGACTGGCGGGAGCCGGCCGCCGCCTACCGCCGGTGGCTGGCCAGCGCCTACCGGCTGGCGCCGCAACCGGAGCGCGTCCGCCAGCTCCGCCTGGCGGTGAGCTGGTGCCCCTGCGACCCGGCCTTGCTGGACGCCCTGGCGGCGCGGTTGGATCCGCGGCGGGTGCTGCTGCACCTACCTGGGTGGCGGGAGGACGCGTACGACGAGAACTACCCCACCTACCGGGCCAGCGCCGCCGGCCGCGCCTGCATCGACAAGGCCCAGCGGCTCGGGTTCTGCACCATGCCGCACTTCAACTCGATCGACATGGACCCTACCCATCCGGCCTATGCCCACGTGCGCGATTTCCAGTACCGGGAGATCGAGAGCCGCCGGGTGCAGGGCTGGACGTGGGTAGGGGGCCGCGCGCGGCCCGTGCCGGAGGCCAACGCCGCACGCCTGCTGCACCGGGCCGAGAAGACCATGGTCAAGATCCATCCCGGCCTGAGTCTGTGGCGCTCGATCCTGGCCGAGAACGTGCGCCAGGCGGTGGCCGAGCTGGCGCTGCGCTGGGTCTTCCTGGACGTGACGCTGTGCACGTGGAACCTGCACAACTGCCTGGTCGAGGGGATGACGGCCACCGAAGGCATGAAGCGGCTGACGGCCCACATCCGCCGGCTGCGCGCTGACCTGATCGTGGGCGGGGAGGGCCGCAACGAGATCACCATGCAGGAGCAGGGCGTCGCGCAGGTGCACCTGTTCCGCAGCTGGCACCAGTCGGCCGCCGGGCTGGAGCGGACCGGCGGCTGCCCGCTCGGCGAGTTCCTCTTCGGGCCATGGTGCCGCTCGTTCGGGTACGCGAATCTGGGCGGCCGCACGCCGGACGAGGAGGCGCGGATGCGCACGCACCTGTCGCTGGGAGCCATGCCGACGGTGACGGTGCGCGGCGCCGCCGACATCGAGCGGCCCACCGCCGCCGTGGCCCGCATGCTGGCGCTGGCCGCCGAGTGAGCAGGCCCCGGGGCCGGCGCCGGCCTGGCGCCGGTGCCGCCCGCGGCGGCCGCCTGCGGGCGGCGGTCAAGCGGCCTCAGTTCCGGTAGCTGGTGGGGTCGATGCCGAGGCGCGCGATGGCGTAGCGGACGATGCGCTGGGTCGTGCGCAGCTCGCGGGCCGCGGCCGCTGCATTGCCGCGATGCTTCTTCAGCGCATCGGTGATCAGCTCCCGCTCGTACGCGTCCATCATGGCTTGCAGATCGGCTCCCTCCGTGGGCAGCAGGGCGGTGTGCGTGCGCTCCGCCGTCTGCAGCGAGGGGGGCAGGCTGTACCCGTGGATGACCGCGTCGCTGGTGGTGAGGATGGCCCGCTCGATGCAGTTCTCCAGCTCGCGCACGTTGCCGGGCCAGTGGTAGGCCATCATCATGTTGATGGCAGCGGTCGAGATGCGCTTGATCGGCTTGCCGTACATCTTGGCGTACTTGCCGATGAAGTGGTCGGCCAGCAAGACGATATCGGCGCGCCGCTCGCGCAGCGGCGGGATGTGGATGGGGAACACGTTCAGGCGGTAGTAGAGGTCCTCGCGGAAGCGCCCCTCGGCCATCGCCTTCTCCAGGTCCTGGCTGGTGGCGCAGATGATGCGCACGTCGGTGGCCACCGGCCGCTCGCCGCCGACGCGCTCGAAGGTCCGCTCCTGCAGCACGCGCAGCAGCCGGACCTGCACGGGCAGCGAGACGTCGGCGATCTCGTCGAGGAACAGCGTGCCGCCGTTGGCCAGCTCGAAGCGGCCGCGGCGCTGCTGGATGGCGCCGGTGAACGCGCCGCGCTCGTGCCCGAACAACTCGCTCTCGACCAGGTTCTCGGGCAGGGCCGCGCAGTTGACCCCGACGAACGGACCCTGCCGGCGGGCGCTGCTGTAGTGGATGGCCCGGGCCACCAGCTCCTTGCCCGTGCCGGACTCGCCACGGATC
>CAZPXM010000006.1:0-63304 GCA_964591015.1 uncultured Gemmatimonadaceae bacterium | reverse complement strand
CGCCGCGCGCGGCGGAGATCTACGGGATGCAGGCGCTCGCCACCGACATCCAGACCGATCCCGACAACTACACCCGCTTTCTGGTGCTGCGCGGCCCCGAAGGTCAGCCGACTGGCAGCCGGAGCGCACCCGGCGGCCACCGCCCGCCGCCACTCAGCTGCGACCCGGGATCGCCGCTGAAGACCACCCTCATTCTCACCGTGGACGACAACACGCAGCCGCTGCCGCGCCTGCTCGAGAGACTGGCGGCGGCAGGCTTCGGGGTCCTGAGAGTGGAGACCGTGAAGGTGCTGGGGCAGCCGTGGCGGTACCGGGTGTACCTCGATCTGCAAGCGGACGCCCGCGACGCCGCGTGGGATCCGACGCACGCGCCGGTGCCCGGCGATCTGGTCCACACGCTGCGCTGGGTGGGTACCTACCCGCTCGCGCCGCGGCCGCGGCCGGAGCGTCAGTCGCCGGCGAGCTGACGCACGCCGGGTGTGCCGGCCTCGATGCTCCAGACTCCCGGCTCGCCATCCCCATCCACATCGGCGCGCACGAGCAGGCGGAACCCCCCCGGCGCCGCCTGATACTCCCAGTCGAATCCGTCCATCCAGGACCACGCCAGCCCCTCGTCGCGCCTGGTCGGGTCGAAATAGCGATGCGTGGCCGCGAAGTACTGCTGCTCGAGCGCCTGGAGCTGCTCCAGTCCGGCCTCCAGCTCGATCTGCCGGCGCTCGGCCGGGCTCAGGCGCAGAACCGCCGATGCGGCGACCACCCACAGCGCCACAGCGAGGCCCAGGACCTCCAGCTCCGCCTGCCACCGTCTCCACACCATGGACGCCTCAACGACACTGGCGCAGCCCGACCACGGCCCGGGCGCCGGCCGCCAGCGGCACGGGGTCCGGCCAGCGGCAGTAGGGCTCCGCAGGCCGATATGGATCCAGGCTGCCCGGCGTGTGCCGGCCGTCGCCGTCGCGGTCCACGAACGCGTGCAGCACGTACTCGGCGGGTACCAGGCCCGCCAGCACGAACGTCCCATCGGCGCCGGCCTGCGCCCGGTATTCACGGTGCGGCGCCGCCCCCGTCACCCACAGCGGACCGGCGCTGGCGACCACGCGCCCCTCGATGGCGCCGAGGTCGGCTCTGCCCAGCACCGTCCGCTCGAACCACACCACCGAGTCGGCCGGCGCGTTGCCGGCCAGGTCGGCCAGGCCCCGGAGTCGCCAACCCCAGCGCCAGCGCCCCGGCGGCAGCGGCTCGGCGGGAACGAAACGCAGCGCAGACGGTCCCTGCCAGCACCAGATGCCGGCGGGCGGCGAGGCGGCGCTGTCGGCGGCCACCCACAGCTCGCCGCCGATCCGCGCGTCCATCGGCTCGTCGAAGACGACCGCCAGCGTGTCGTCCGCACTGATCTCGGACTCCTCCGGCAATCGCCGCACGACGCGCGGGGGAGTACGGTCGCTGCGCTCGGCACCGCGCACGGGCGCTTCCCAGCTCACCGGCAGGCCGTGCACCCGCAGGTGCTGGACCGCGTACTTCCGCCCGCGTTCCTGCGGCGCGGTGCGCACCAGCACACGGCGCGGGTCGACCGGCGAGTCGAACAGGTCCAGCACCGCCAGCCCGGCCAGCTCGAGTTCGAGTGCAGCAGCGCGCACGGGCGCGGAGAACTCCAGCAGCAGGCGCTGGTCGTCGACGACATGGAGGCGCTCCAGGGTCACCGGCACCGCGGCGGGCGGCCCCAGCAGCAGATCGCCGGCGCGGACGGTATCGCCCGCCGCGATCTCGAGGTCTTCGGCAGGAAGCGCCAGCCAATCGCGCTGACCGGGCCGGCGATCCCCGTCGCTGTCGAGGAACGCCACGACCCGGTACCGTCCGGGCGCCAGCCTGGCGAACACGTACGCGCCGTCGCGGCCAGTCTGCGTCCGGTACTGCGGCCGCTCGCTGCTGACCGCCTCGCCCGCGCCCAGGTCGAAGGCCCACACGTGTGCGGCGTCAGCGGGCACGTGCTCGCGGAAGACCGTTCCTGCCACCTGGCCTCGGTCCAGCTCCTCCCCGGTGGCGAACGCCAGCATGTGCGCCTCCTTCAGGCGGTTCCCGCGCCGGTCGCGCGCGTCCGTGCCCACCGTGATCACGTAGGTGCGCTCGGGCCGCAGCGCCACGGCCATCTGCAGCCGATCGCCACGGCAGCGCACCCGCGCCTCAGCGGCGGGAGCGACGAACGCCGCCGCAGCGGTCGCCTCCTCGTCCATCGCCTCGCTGAACCGGATCTCGACAACCGTGTGCAGCGGCACCTGCGTGGCGTCGGCCGGCGGCCACTGGTCCACCACGCGCGGCGCCGTGTCGTCCGGGGGACCGCCGCCCGGACGCCCGGTCTTGGCGCAGCCGCAGGCGCCGACGGCCAACACCAGGCTCGCCGCGGCCACGGCCAGCCGCCGCCAGGGCCCCGCCGGCGCGGACGCCCTGGCGGCCGCCGCTGCATCGTCCTCCAGCCCCGGCGCGGCCGCTCCACGGATCGGCGCGGCCGGCGAGGCGCACGGGAGGACCTCGGTCAGCGCGACGAGTCGCACGCCACCCTCGCAGAACATGGACGCCGCCAGTGCCGGGCGGCGCCGGCGCGCCGCGCCCGGGCCTGCCGATCGCCGCCGCAGGACCGGCGGCAGGCGCCCGGGCGCACCAGGAACGTCACTCCGTGGCGCCGGCGACATCCTCCTGGTAGCCGCAGAGGCGGCAATGAAGCGACTTGGCGCTGCGCGTGTTGCGCCGGAAGAGCAGCGGTGCCCCGCAGTTCGGGCAGGGCTGATCCACAGGCTTGTCCCAGCTGGCGAACTTGCACTTGGGGTACCGGTCGCAGCCGTAGAACACCTTCCCCTTGCGCGACTGCCTCTCGACGAGCTGCCCGCCGCAGCCTTCCTCGGGGCAGACGATCCCCAGATAGTACGGCTTCACGTTGCGGCATTCGGGGTAGGCGCTGCACGCCAGGAAGCGACCGTAGCGCCCGCGCTTGACCACCATGGGCGCATGGCAGAGGTCGCAGACCTCGTCGGTCTCCAGTTCCTCCTGGTCTTCGGGCAGCGGCTTCGTGTTCCGGCAGGCTGGGTAGCCCGGACAGGCCAGGAAGCGACCGTTCCGTCCCCACTTGATCACCATGCGGCGGCCGCATTCCGCGCACAGGACATCGCTGTCTTCCTGCAGGGACTGCTTGAGCTCTCTGTACCGCGCCTGCGCATCGCTGAGGACATCGCGCCAGGTGGAGTAGAACTCGCGGACGGTCTCGACCCAGCCGTTGCGCCCCTCCTCGATGCGGTCCAGCTTGCCCTCCATACGCGCCGTGAACTGCACGTTGAAGAGCTCCGGAAAGGTCTCGACGAGAAGCTTGTTGACGGTGTGGCCGCGCTCGGTGGCCACGAAGTAGCGGCTGTCGACCTTCTCCACGTACTCGCGGTCCTGGATGGTCGTGATGATCTGCGCGTACGTGCTCGGCCGCCCGATCCCATCGGCTTCGAGCTGCTTCACCAGCGACGCCTCGGTGTAGCGCGGCGGCGGCTTGGTGAAGTGCTGCTCGGGGGTCAGCTCCTCGAGCGCCAGCACCTGGCCGCTGGCCACGCTGGCTGGCACCACCGCGGCGACCTCCTCGTCCTCTTCATCCCTGCTCTCCGTGTAGGCAAGTGTGAACCCGGGAAACCGCACCGAACTGCCGGTCGCCCGCAGCAGGTACTCGCCCGCCTCGATGTTGCACGTGGTGACGTCGAGGATCTGTGGCTTCATCTGTGACGCCACGAAGCGCTTCCAGATGAGCTCGTACACGCGGGCCTGGTCGGGATTCAGCACGCTGCGCAGCCGCTCCGGATGCAGCGCCACCGACGTGGGCCGTATCGCCTCGTGCGCATCCTGGGCCGAGCTGCTGGTGGGGTAGACGTTCGGCTCGTCGGGAAGGTGCTCCGGCCCGTACAGGCTCTGGATGCCCTCGCGCACGTCCGCGATCGCCTCCCTGGCGACACGCACCGAATCGGTCCGCATGTAGGTGATCAGACCGCGGACCTCGCCGTCCACCTCGGCGCCCTCGTAGAGCTGCTGCGCCACCGCCATCGTGCGCCGCACGGAGAAGCGCAGCCGGCGCGCGCACTCCTGCTGCAGCGTGCTGGTGGTGAACGGCGGCGCGGGACGGCGCGCCAGATCGCGCCGCTTGACATCCTGGACGATCAGGCGCGCCTCCCGCAGGTCCGCGCAGACGCGCTCCGCCTCGACCTGCGAGCGGATCTCCAGCTTCGCGCCACGGTGCTGCAGGACGCGCGCGCGGAACGGCTCGGCCGGCGCGCCGTCGCTGGCAGGAGCGCGCACCAGCGCCTCGACCGACCAGTACTCCTCGGGCTCGAAGGCCTCGATCTCCCGGTCCCGCTCGCAGATCAGCCGCAGCGCCACCGACTGCACGCGCCCGGCCGACAGCCCCGCGTGGATGACCCGCCACAGCAGCGGGCTGATCTCGTATCCCACCAGCCTGTCCAGGACCCGCCGCGCCTGCTGGGCGTTGATCTTGTCCATGTCCAGCCGGCCCCAGCGCTGCATCGCCTCGCGGACCGCGCGCGGCGTGATCTCGTTGAAGAGGATGCGCTTGACATCGTTCTCCTTGCGGGCGATCGCGTGCGCGACATGCCAGGCTATGGCTTCGCCCTCGCGGTCCGGATCGGTGGCGAGGTAGACGTCGTCGGCCTTCTGCGCGGCCTTGCGCAGTTCCTGGAGGATTCTGCCCTTGCCCCTGATGGTCTCGTAGCGAGGCTGGAAGTCGTGCTCGATGTCGATCCCCAGCTCCTTCGGAGGCAGATCCCGCACGTGACCCATGCAGGATTTCACCAGATACTCCGCCCCCAGGATCTTGTTGATCGTCTTTGCCTTGGTCGGCGACTCGACCACGACCAGCGCCTTGGCCATCCCCCTTATCCTCTGCCTCACGGCATGCACGACCGAACGCTCGACGCGGCCGGCGCCGTCCAGTGCGCCGCCACCGCGACGCCGCGTCTCGCCCACGGCGCGTTGCCGGTACTCATGAGCGGCTCTACGTTCTGACAACCGCGCTTGAGAGTATGCCGCCAATGCCCGTACTGCGCAACAAGGGCCCTGTTCCGCGGCCGGCCGTCACTGGCCGCGCGCGCCGGTCGCCACGAGGGAGTCACCCACCGTGATCCGCCCGAAAAGCGCCCCGGAAATCCGCGCCATGCGCGCCGCCGGCGCCATCGTGCACGAGGTCCAGCAGCGCCTGACCGCCAGCATCCGCCCCGGCGTGACCACCGGCGAGCTGGACGAGCTGGCCGAACGGCTCATCCGGGCCCGCGGCGCCATCCCTGCCTTCAAGGGCTACCGCGGCTACCCGGCCACCATCTGCGCATCCGTCAACGCCGAAGTCGTCCACGGAGTGCCTGGCCGCAGAGCGCTGGCCGCCGGTGATCTGGTCAGCATCGATGTCGGCGCGGTCCTGGAAGGCTACCACGCCGACGGCGCGTTCACCGTGGCTCTGCCGCCGGTCGCACCGCGGGTGGCGCACCTGATCGACACCACCCGGCGCTGCCTGTCGCTGGCCATCGAGCAGGCCCGACCCGGCCGCCACCTCTCGGACATCTCCCACGCCATCGAGGCGCACGCGCTGGCCGCTGGCGTCTCGGTCGTGCGCCAGTTCGGCGGGCACGGCATCGGCAGGCAGCTGCACGAACCGCCGCACATCGACAACTACGGACCACCGGGGCGCGGACCCCGCCTGCGGCAGGGGGTCGTGCTGGCGATCGAGCCGATCCTGTGCCTCGGCAGCGGCGAGCTGAGCACCGGCGCCGATCAGTGGACCACGAGGACGGCTGACGGCCAGCCGGCGGCGCACTTCGAGCACACCGTGGCCGTGACCGCAGGCGAGCCGGAGGTGCTCACGTCGCTGGCGGGACTATGAGGAGAACCGCACTCCTGGGCGCCGGCCCCTCGGCGGGCGTGTCGCGGCGCGCGACCGAACACGCGAGGGGCCGTCCGCGCCGCACGAGGTCCGCCTCACCTCAGCACTTGGACCAGCCGCAGTGCTTGCACGTCAGGCAGCCGGACTCGTGCACAACGGTGGCGCCGCACTCCGGGCAGGTCGCCAGGCTCTTGGGGCCTGGGCCTCCGGGGATGCCGCTGCCGTCGCCCTGCGGTCCGTCGCCGGCCGGCCGGTCGGCGGCACCGCCGGCAGCGGGCGGCTCGGCTGCGGGATCCTGGACTCCCGCCTCGCGCCGCCTCAGGTACCGCTCCAGCGCGCGACCGATCGCGTCGGGAGTGGACAGGATCAGCTCGCCGTTCTCCCACACCGGGTTCGGGCCCGCGATCCCCTTCAGCTCGTTGACGATCTCGTGGGGGTCCACCCCCGAACGCAGGGCCAGCGAGATCAGCCGGCTGATCGCCTCGGACTGCGCCGCCGCGTTGCCGCCGGACTTGCCTATGGTGCTGAAGACCTCGCACAGCCCCTCGGCGTCCTCGTTGATCGTGACGTAGATGTTCCCCTCGCCGGTGTGGATGCGCTCGGTGACGCCATGTGTGACCGCCGGCCGGCGCCGCGGCCGGTGACCGCTGCGCCGGGACGGCTCGCCCGCCGCTGCTGCAGGAACCGGCGGCGGCGCGGCGGCGGCAGCCGGCTCGCCGGCGAACTCCTGCTTCGCGTCGCTCTGCAGGATGCCGGCGCGGCTCCCCTCGCGGTAGACCGTGATCCCCTTGAGCCCCTCTCTGTAGGCACGGATGTAGATCTCCGCGACGGTCTCCACCGTGGTGCTTTCCGGCAGGTTGATCGTCGACGATATGCTGCTGTCCGTGTAGCGCTGGATGACGCCCTGCATGCGGACGCGGAAGAACGGGTCCACCTGGTGCGCCGTGACCACGTAGTCGGGCAGATGGGAGTCGTCACCGAACTTCTGCCTGATCAGGGGATGGTAGACCTTGTAGTCCACGAAGGTCTCGCCGTCCGCCTGCTTCACGCGCCGGTTGTAGCTGGTGAAGAAGATCGGCTCGATGCCCGAGCTCGTCTGCGCCACGATCGAGCCGGTCCCGACCGGCGGCATGGTGATCAGGGTGGCGTTCCGGAGGCCGTACTTGGCGATCTTTTCCTGGAGACCACGCGGCAGCGACTGGATGAACTTGCTCTGCGACAGCCCGGTCCAGTCGTACAGCGGGAAGGCGCCCTTCTCCTGCGCCAGCGCGATGGAGGTCTCGTACGCGTTGTAGCACAGCGTCTGCATGAGCTGCTCGACCGCCCGGAGCGCCTCCTCCGAGTCGTAGCGCAACCCCATCAGCACCAGCGTGTCGGCCAGCCCGGTGACCCCGAGCCCCACCCGGCGATCCGACGCCACGGCCTCCTTGATCTTCTCCAGGGCGTGGTTGCCCATGTTGTAGTCGATGACATCGTCGAGGAAGCGCACGGCCACGCGCACGCAGTTCGCCAGCCCCTCGAAGTCGAAGGTGCCGTCGGCGCGCACGAACCGTGGCAGGTTGATGTTGCCCAGGTTGCACGCCGTATACGCCGCCAGCGGCTGCTCGCCGCAGGGGTTCGTGCTGACCAGCGGGTTGGCGTACTCCACGTTGTGGTAGGCGCGCATCGTGTCCCAGAAGATGACCCCCGGTTCGGCGGACGCGTGCGCGTGCTGCACGATCTTGTCCCACAGCACGCGCGCCCGCACCGTCCGGAACACCTTGTTCGACCAGCGCAGGTCGAAATCCGTATCGTCGAGCACGGCCTGCATGAACTCGTCGGTGATCAGCACCGACAGGTTGGCGTACTGGACCTTCGTGCGTGCCCGGTCGCTCTTGATCGAGATGAAATCCTCGATGTCCGGGTGGTCCACGCGCAGCGTCAGCATCAGCGCGCCCCGGCGCCCCGCCTGCGACACGGCGTTCGTGCTCTCCGAGAGCAGATTCATGAACGCGGTGCAGCCCGGAGAGCGGTCCACCGTCGCGTTGACGGGCGCGCCTTTCGGCCGCAATCGCGACAGGTCCGTGCCCACCCCGCCGCCGGTGCGGTACACCATCGCCGACTCGGTGAGGCACTGGTAGATGCCCTCCAGACTGTCCTCGTTGATGGGGATGACGTAGCAGTTGGACAACGTCGGCTTGCGGCGCGCCTCGTCGCGGCCAGCGCCGTGCATGACGCGCCCGCCCGGGATGAAGCGGTAGTCGAAGAGTAGCGCGAAGAACCGCGCGTACCACAGCTCGCGGTCCTGCTCCACCGAGGAGACCGCGCGCGCGATGCGCTCCCACATGTGCAGCGGACCCGTCTCTCCGGGCGCCAGGTACTTGCTGCGCAAGACGTCGATGGCCAGCTCGTTGTCGCCGTAATAGGTCTCGGCGTCCGCGGCGCGCGCCAGCTCCTCGTCGCTGGTGCCCTCCGTCAACCCACGGCTCTCTAGCTGCGCCAGCAGATCCTCAAGCCGATGGACGCGCGAGACCGCGTTCGCCCCGCCCTGTCCTCTCGTGGTGCGCTGCGAAGCCATGCTTCCTCCTGTCAGCTCCGGGAAGCCGCGCGGACGAGAGGGGACGCACGCCCGCCTCCATGCTCCCGGGAGTCTGCGGTCAGTCCGTGAATGGCTGCGGGTTCTGGGGAGGCACAGCAGAGCCGCCGCTACATCATGTGCGGCCAGCCATGCGTCTGTCCACAACATCTTGTGGACGGGCCAAAGATAGCCGGGCAGGGGCGCCTGTCAAGCAGTACTTTTGCCGAGGGCTGCAGCCTCCTGCAGCCGAACGCACTGGCCCACGGTGGAGACAGGGACTCCTCCTGCGGTGCGGTGCAGCGGCAGCGCTCGTGGATGCTGCCAGAGCGCCGGGAAGCGACTCTGGGGCCCCCTGGCGTCACGATCGCAGCTGCTCGAGTTCCCGCACGAAGTCGCTCCGGTCCTTGAACTGCCGGTAGACCGACGCGAAGCGCACGTACGCGACCTCGTTGAGCCGGCGCAGGCGCTCCATGACCAGCTCGCCGATCACCTTGCTGGGCACTTCCTTCTCCGCGAGACTGGCCACCTCGCTCTCCACCTGGTCCACCAGCTCCTCGATCTGTTCGGCGGACACCGTGGTCTTGTAGCAGGCCAGCTGGATCTTCTCCAGCAGCTTGCCGCGATCGAAGGGCTCGCGCCGTCCGTCCACCTTGATGACGGTCAGCGGCACCTGCTCGATGTACTCGTAGGTGGTGAACCGGCGCGCGCACCGCAGGCACTCGCGCCGCCGGCGAATGGCCATGCCCTCGCGGCAGGCGCGCGAGTCGACCACCTTGTCGTCCAGGCAGTTGCAGTAGGGGCATCGCATCGCCGCCCACACCTCCAGCTCGACTCGTCGGGGAGGGAACGCGGGCGATCTGCACAGCGGCGGGGAGAATGTGCCAGCAGCCCGGCGCAGTGGCCCAAGAATATCAACAAGGGCTCTATGCCGCAACCAGTTGCGTGCCGGGAAAGGGCGAACCAGCACAGCCGCGGCTGGCCGCCTGGCGTCGTCTACTCGAGCGTGAACGTGAACGGCAGACTCACCCAGACCCGCACCGGGCGGTCGTTCTGGATGGCCGGAGTGAACTCCCACTGCATGGCCGCGCTGATCGCCGCTTCGTGGAAGACCTCCGGGCCGGTGATCTTGCCGACCCGCTCCACCTTGCCGTCCTTGTTGACCAGCACGGTCACGAAGACCTTACCCGTGATGCTCGCCTTCAGCGCCAGCTCCGGATACTGCGGCAGCACGCGCTTGGTCACCTCCGGCTGCTTCTCCACCTTCCAGAGCTCGACGATCTCTTCTTCTTCCTCTTCCTCGAGCTCCACGGCCGCCGGCGCCGCCGACTCCTCCACCAGCGGCGGCGGTGGCGGCAGCTCCTCGAGCAGACTCAGATCCAGGTCGGTGTCCTCGATCGTCACGTCGCTCGGCACCTCGGGCCTGTCGGTGGCGATGGGCACCACCGGCCGCACGGGAGCGGGGGGCCGGCGCTCCTGCCGCGTCTCCGGGATCTCCTCCAGCTGGATGACGAGTGGCTGCTCGACCTTCTGGTAGGCCCTGGGGCGGAACTCCGGGAAAGCCGCGAACAGCAGGCCATGGAGCAGGACAGAGGCGCCGAAGCTCAACCACAGGGTGCGCGCGTACGTCAACCGCAGGTTGGCTTCGGGCTGCTTGCCCCGGATCATGGCTGCGCCTCCCGCCTGGTTGAGAAGTTGACGCGCAGCGCCTCGACCTTGCGGAGTTCCTCCAGCAGATCGGAGACCAGTCCGAAACTGGCCTGTTCATCGCCGCGGATCGACACCACCGTGCGCGGGTTCGCGCTCAGCTTGGCATGCACCACGCGTCCCACCTGCTGCAGCGGGACCGTCTGATCGTCGATGTTGATGCGGCCGTCACGGTCTATCCAGATGGCGGTGACGTGACGCCGGCTCTCCAGCATCTCGATCTTCTCCGCTTCCGGCAGCTGCACCGGGATGCCGCGGTAGCGCACGAAGACCGTGGACACCATGAAGAAGACCAGCAGCAGGAACGAGATGTCCGCCATGGAGGCGGTGGGGATGACCGACGCCACCTTGGATTTGCGTGCGAATCTCATCGGCTCACCCTTCGGGATTGGCGATGGAGATCTTGGTGGGTCGCGCCAGGTCGGAGAAGGCCAGCTTGACCTCGTCCAGCACGTCGATGAAGGTCCGGTAGGTGGCCCCCCGTTCGGTCTTCACCGAGATGATCAGGCTCTCGTTCTCTGCGAGGCGCCGCCGCAACTCGTCGCGCAGTCCGGAGAAGGGCAGCGGCTTGAGCTGGTCATCCTCGAAGATGGCCACATCGTCCTGGGCATTGATCCAGAGGTTGCAGATGTTGCGGCTCTGCACTTCCTTGCCCTCGCCCATGGCCGGCAGATGCAGCGACAGCCCCTTGTCCTGGTTCATGGTCGTCGAGACCAGGAAGAAGCAGATCAGCAGGAAAGCGATGTCTGCCATGGAGGCCGTGGGGATCTCCGGGAGGACCCGCGCCCCGCGCACCCACTTCACGTTCGCGCTCCTTCCGCCACGCGCTCGTACTGCAGCTCGGAGAGCAGGTCGATGAACGCCGCCGTGTGTTCCTGCATGTCGGCGATGATCCGATCGATCCGCGAGGCGAAGTAGTTGTAGCAGAACTGGATGACGATGCCGATGATCAGCCCGGCCGCGGTCGTGATCAGCGCCTCGGAGATGCCGCCTGCCACCCTGGCCGGCACCACGTCGCCGACCTCGCGGATGGCCTGGAACGAGTTGATCATGCCGCTCACCGTGCCCAGGAAGCCGATCATGGGGGCCAGGTTGGCCACGGTGGAGAGCCAGACCATGCCCCTCTCCAGGAAGGCCATCTCCACGGCGCCGGAGTTCTCGATCGCCTTCTCGACATGATCTATGCCGCGGTGCAGCCGCAAGAGGCCGGCGTGGATGACCGAGGCGACTGGCCCGCGCGTCTGCGAGCACAGCTCGGCGGCCTTCTCTGGCCCGCCGCTCCGCAGAGCCTGTTCGAGCTGTTTGAAGAAGTGCTCGGCGTCGATGGCAGCCCGCGACAGGGTTATGAGACGCTCGATCGCGAAGCCGATGCCCATCACCAGCAGGAACAACAGGGGCCACATGGCCCACCCGCCATCCACGAAGTACTTGACCATCTCTCCTCCTCTGGCTCAGGACATATGCAACCAGCCGTGCCTTCTCGACCGCGGCGAGGGGCCCGACTCACTCCCCGCTCGAGCCCTTGCCGGCCCCGAAGAAGGCCTTCCGCAGCTTCTCCTCCGCCGTCTCCGGTGGTCTGAGCTGCCAGATGCGCTGCTGCGCTACAGCCTCCCAGCGCGGGTTCGCCTTGGCCAGCTCGAAGGCGGCCAGGGCACCTTCGTCATCGCCCTTGCGGACCAGCAGATCCCCTCGCAGAAGCTGGAGATGGGCATTGTCGCCCTCCACTCGCAGACCGCGCCTCAACCATGCCTCGGCGCGCTCGAGCCGATTCTCGTTCAGGCAGTGCTCCGCGAGGGCCGCCACCGTCTCCACGTCGCGGGGGTTGGCCGCCACCATCCCCTCCCAGCCCCGCAGCCGCATCGCCGCGTCGTCGAACTCCTGGGCCAGCGTCGCCATCCGGCTGTAGTAGGAGTACCGGTTCGCGGTGTCGATCCGCGCCAACGCCTCCAGCGTCTGGTACGCAGTGTCTATCTCTCCGGCAGCCAGCTGCAGGCGCAGCATGGACTCGAGCGCCTCCAGCTCACCGGCCACGTCGCCCTGCTCCCGGCTGCCTCCCAGCAACCTGCTCCGCCACCTGAGCGCCGCGCGCACGTCGCCCGCGTCCTCGTGCAGGGCCGCCAGCAACTGCACGAGCTCGGCCGGCTCATCCAGCTGCTCGGCCAGCTTCTCGTAGTGCTCGATGGCTCGCTCCGTGGCGCCCATCCGCCCGTACAGATCTGCCAAGGCCCGCCGCTTCTCGACGTCATCCGGCCTGACCGAGACGACCCGCTCCAGGCACGCGGCTGCGGAGTCCGGCGCATCGTCCCCGGCATAGATGCTGTAGAGCAGGAGATTGCTGTTCACGTGCAGCGAATCCAGCGCCAGGGCTCCGTAGAGAGCCTGCTTGGCCGCTGGGCCGTCCCCGGTGCTCAGGCACGCCTGTCCGAGCCGGTAATGAGCGAGAACGTCGTCCGGCTGGTACTTGAGGTATTCGCGGTAGTAGGCGATCGCCGCCTCGTGTTCGCCCTTGTCGCGCGCCGCCTTCGCCAGAAAACGGTACTTGCGCACGGAGTCCGGCACGCTCGCTTCCGTCGCCAGGCATTGTCGAGCCGGCCACCACATCGTTAGAACCAGGATCACCAGTCGAACCAGCATCTTCCCCCTTTCGGCGAGCCCGGATTTCCCTGTGCGGAGCGCTCCAAAGATGCGCACGGCGAGCGCCATGTCAATGTGGCGCTTGCCGAAGCGCCGCCTGCAGGCGGGCGAGCGGACGGCCCCCCTTGGGCTGGCCCTGCAGAGATCCCGCCTGCGGGCTTGCGTGGCGGGGGTCCCGGTGGCCAGCCCAGCAGCCCGTCGCTCAGTGCCGGGGCGCGGCCGCCTGCTCGCCGGCGTTGCCGCAGGGCCGCGCCAGGCAGTACACTTGGAGTCCCTGGCGACGGCGAACGAGCCACGGCGAACCGGTGTCTATCGGGTCGATGAGGGCTCGCGCGGCCGCCCGGTCCTGCCGGCGCCGGAAGCCGGCGCGCGCGAGCGGACGCTGCGGCGGGAGGCGGCTGCCGATGGCAGCGCCGGACCAGCGCGGGCGGCGGTCCGCCCGCCGGCAGCGCGCGCGGCCACCCGCTCGGGGCCACTGCTTCAGGCCATGGACGAACGAACTCAGCCTCGCCTCCGGCTGCACGCCGACGATCAGCAGCGCGCCGTTCGGATCGCCGCCGGCGACCGCGCTGCCTTCAGCCAGCTCGTCCGCGAGCACTACCCGGCGGCCTACGGGCTGGCCTACCGGCTCCTGGGCGACCGGCTCGATGCCGAAGAGGTGGCTCAGGACGCGTTCCTCAAGATCCATGGAGCGATAGGCTCCTTCCGCGGCGAGGCCTCCCTGCGCACGTGGATCATGCGCATCGTGCTGCGTCTCAGCCTCAACCGGCGGCGGGACCGGTCGCGCAGCGCCTGGTATCGCCTCGGCCTGCATGCGAGCGAGCCGAGCAGCGACGTGGCCAGCCCGGCCGCAGCCTCACCGGCGGCGGCCAGTCCGGAGGGCCAGCTGCTCTCGCGCGAGACGCGGGCCCGTATCGTCGCCCTCATCGGCGAGCTGCCTGACGACCTTCGTCAGGTGCTGCTGCTGAACAGCATGGAGGAGCTGTCGTACGCCGAGATCAGCGCGATCCTGTCGATCCCGGTGGGGACGGTGGCGTCGCGCCTGCACGCGGCACGCCGACGGCTGGCCACGTCGCTGGCGGCCCACGGGCTGCTGTGATGCCCGCCCTCCAGACTCGGAGTAGGGTGCCATGTTCGAGCTGCTGCGGCGACCCGCGCCGCTGGACGAAGAGCTGTCCGCCTACCTGGACGGCGAGTTGGGACCCGCTCGTCAGGGGGTGCTGCTGGAGCGTCTGGCACTGGACGGGCGTGTCCGCGCCGCCTTCGAGCTCCTGCGGCGGACCGACGAAGTGGTCCGCCAGGCAGCGGCCCCCAGCGAGACGCCCGCTCCGGATGCGGCTGCCGAGCGCCTGCTGGCCTCGCTGGAGCGCCGTCCCGCCAGCCCGGCCGTCGCCCGGCAAAGCGCCGGCAGCGGCGGCCGCGCCCCGCACCTGCTGCGTCCCGTGCTGATCGCGTCCGCAGGCCTGTTGGTGACCGCAGGCCTGGCCTATGTGGAGCTGCGACGCCGGAACAGGCGCTGAGACGCCGCGGCCTCGCCGGCAGACGGAGCCCGTGATGAACTGGTTCGAGCGCATGAAGTCGGGTCTCACGACGCGCATCCGCCGCGACATTCCTGGCGGCATATGGCGCAAGTGCGACCAGTGCAACCGCACCTTGTACGAGCTGGCTCTCGCCCGGAGCTGCTGGATCTGCCCGGAGTGCGGCCATCACTTCGCCATCGACGCGCAGAAGTACGTCCAGCTGCTGACGGACGCCGGCAGCTTCGCCGAGCTGGACGCGACGCTGACGGCCGCGGACGCGCTCCACTTCCGCGACACCAAGCGCTACACGGAACGCCTCAAGGCTGCCCGCCGGGAGACCGGCCTGAACGAGGCGGTGCTGACCGGCACGGCCACCATCGGCGGCCAC
Organism: uncultured Gemmatimonadaceae bacterium; assembly: GCA_964591015.1. GTDB lineage: Bacteria > Latescibacterota > UBA2968 > UBA8231 > UBA8231 > SLHA01. The sequence continues at coordinate 48,590 of CAZPXM010000006.1, read as the reverse complement.
CGCGTGGCGCTCGGCGTCATGGACATGCGCTTCATCGCCGGTTCCCTCGGCGGCGCCACGGGAGAGAAGATCGTGCGCCTGATCGACCGCGCCCTGGCCGACCGGCGCACGCTGGTGCTGGTCTGCCAGTCGGGCGGGGCGCGCATGATGGAGAGCGCGTACTCCCTGATGCAGATGGCCAAGATCAGCGCCAAGCTGCGCCAGCTGGCGAACAGCGGCCTGCTCTACATCGCCGTCCTCACCGATCCGACGTACGGCGGCGTCACCGCCAGCTTCGGAATGCTCGGGGACGTGATCCTGGCCGAGCCGCAGGCGCGCGTCGGCTTCGCTGGCCAGAACGTCATCAAGCAGTTCCTCGGCGCCGAGTCGCTGCCGGCAGGGTTCCAGCTGGCCGAGACCGTCCTCGCCCATGGCTTCATCGACCGCATCGTGCCGCGCGACCGGCTCGCCGGAGAGCTGGCGCAGCTCATCGGTCTGCTCGCGCCGGAGCCGGTGGAGGCCGCGGACGCCGGCGCCAGCGGCACGGCGCGCCAGTGACCCCGACCGCGCGCCTCGTGCGCGTGGCGGTCGCCGCCGCAGTCACCGCCGCGGGAGCAGCCGTCCGCATTCCCTTGCCCCACGTGCCGCTCACGCTGCAGCTGGCCGGCGTGTGCGCGGCTGGCGCCTGGCTGGGCCCGCGCGCGGGAGCGTGCAGCCAGGCGCTGTACCTGGCGGCCGGCCTGGCGGGCCTGCCGGTGTTCGCCTGCGGCGGGGGGCCGCAGTACGTGCTCCAGCCGACCTTCGGCTTCCTGGCGGGCTTCCCGGCCGCCGCCGCTGCCGTGGGTCTGCTGTGCCGCACGCCTGCCTGCTCGCTCGGGCGGGCCGTGCTCGCCGCGCTCGCCGCCGTGGCCGTCGTCGATGCCTGCGGCATCCTCGGCCTGCACCTCCATGCCCGCTTCGTCCTCGAACAGCCCGTGCCGCCGCGGGCGCTGCTGCTGGCCGCACTGGTGCCGCTGCCCAAGGACCTGCTGATCGCCGTGCCAGCGGTGCTGGCCGCGCACCGGGCACGCCAGTGGCAGCGGGCGGCACGGCCCGCCAGCGAGCGGCGCGAGCCCACTGGCTGCCGCGACGGCCACGGGGACCGGCAGTCGCCTGGCGGACCAGCAGTCGCCTAGAAGATGTTCCGGTACTTGAGCGAGAAGTAGAGCTGCTCCGACGAGACCGCCATGGCGGTCTGGACGACGAAGTCGGCGTTCCAGTACACCCGGAGGCCGACGCCGCCGGTCGCGTGCAGACCAGCGATGGTGAGCGCGTCGAGGTCGGGCCAGACGCGCCCGGTGTCCACGAACAGCGCGCCGTGCCACTCCAGATTCTGCCGGTAGACCGCCGAGCTGGCCATGTGGTACCGCAGTTCGGTGTTGGTGAAGAACCGCACGTTGTCCGTGAACCGCTGCGTGTCGTACCCGCGCAGCGAGTCGCCGCCGCCCAGCCCCTTGATCCGCCGCTGCGCCCCGCCGATCTCCCCGTAGGCGTACAGGGGCACCGATCCGTCCAGCACCTCGAACACGCTGCGGTGCGCCAGGTTCAGGCGCTCGGTGAGCGGCCAGTAGCGGGCGTCGGTGAACGTGTACCGACGGTAGTCGATCTCGGCGAAGAACAGGGCGAGCACCGAGTTGCGCGAAGTCTCGAAGGACCACTCGTGGAAGGTGCCCCGGCGCGGTATCGTCTCGTCATCGCGCGTATCCCAGTCGATAGCCATGCCCACGAAGCCGGTGGGCCCGTCCCGGACGCCATCCGGCGTGCCCTCGTCGAGGTAGTAGGCGCGGCTGCCGCGAGCGCTGATGCTCGGGCTCTCGCCGCCCGCCACGGCCGCGACGGTCACGGGCCCGCACACATGCCGCATGAGCGCGAGGATCACCCGCGGCACCTCGAGCACGTAGCAGTAGTACTCCTCGTCCAGGAACCGGGGGCTGTCCGGGTCGAGCAGCGCTGGGCGCCGGACCGAGTCGTTGCCCTTGCCGTAGTACCGGGCCCGGATGTCCCGTTTGTGACCGAGCAGCAGGCTGACGCCGAACTGGGTGCCCGAGATCCGCGGCACGGTGAGGCGCACGTAGGAGTCGCTGCGGTTGTAGGTGGAATGCAGCGAGTGCACGGTGAGCTTGTACCGGTAGGGCAGGCGCCGGTAGTCGGTCCACTGGACCCGGGCTCCGTAGTTCCAGCCGGTGTGGGGGCTGTAGTAGAAGATCGGCAGACCGGTGAATCCGTAGGGCACGCCCCCCACGGTCAGCTGGCGCCGCCTGGCCACCCAGCGCACCGCGTCGACCGTCTGGTCCGTGGCCACCCGCGGCGCCTTCGCCAGGCCGCCCGGGCCCTTCTCCGGCAGCCCGTCGGTCGCCTGGCGGGCATCGGACGGCGGCGCCGGCCCCAACGGCACGCAGAGCGAGTCGGCCCCGGCACCCGGCACCCCTGCGGAGTCTCCGGGCGCAGGCGTCTGCGACCAGGCCTCCGGCACCGCCCAGACGAGCAGCACCACCGGCCATGCCAGCCGGGCGCCGCAGGCATGGCGCAGCAGGCGGCGGCACCTGGAGGCGCAGGACTTCATGGGCTCGAGATCCCCCCGGGCGCCGGACCGACGGAGTCGCCGCCGCGCTCGAACCGGGTCCGGTCGGCAGCCGATATGGCTGCATCCAGCACCAGGCGGATGGGGGTGAGCGCGACCTCGCCGCGGGCGAGGACAGCCAGATCTCCCTGCGGGGCGGGAGCGCAGATCCGCAGGCCGGAGAAGTGGTACCCGAACCGCCCGTCGCCACGCCGGGAGAAGTACGGTCCGTACGCCGTCGCGGTCAGCGGTGCCAGCCGGCGCGGCGAGTCGAGCCGCAGGGAGCTGGGCATGTTCACGCTCATGAGCGAGGCATCACCCGGCAATCCTCCTCGCAGGACCTCGGCCACGATCTCCGCGGCCACGGCGGCACCTCGCTCGAGCAACTCCCGCGCCTCGTCGCGCAGCACTCTGCACCGGCGCCACTCCGCGTAGTCCTCCGGCCGCAGCTCCACGGAGAAGGCGACCGCCGGCACTCCGGCCAGCGCTGCCTCGAGGGCCGCCCCGACCGTACCCGAGCTCAGGGCGAAGGCCAGCCCCGCATTGGTGCCCAGATTCACCCCGGACACGACCAGGGCCGGAGGGCAGTCGAAGAGCGAGTGGATCCCCAGGTTGGCGCAGTCCGCAGGGTACCCGTCCACGCCCCACACCTCCGCCTCGCTGCGCCGCTGCAGTCGCGGCGTGAGGAGGGCGAACCGGCTCATGATCTTGGCGGTCCAGCTGCATTCGGACGCAGGCACCACCGCGCGCACCCGCCCCAGGCTGGCCAGCGCGGGCAGCAGGGGCGGCAGGGCGGGCGAGTCCACACCGTCGTCGTTGGTCACCAGGATCCACGGGGCGCCCCCCGCTCGCCCGACGTGGCTGGCGGCTTCGGGTGCCTGCGCCGCTGGACTGCCACCCGCTGGCACGGCTGTCGCTCTCTCGGTCATGGGTGGTGGCGGCGGCGAGGAACCCCGCTGCCGATGCCCTTGCGGCACACAGCGGCTCCCCACCGCTGGCGTGGCGAGCCCAGTTCGCCCCGCACGGCGCGACCTCGTCTCCGACCTGTTCAGCCGCGCACGGCCGGCGGACCGCACCGAAGCGGGGCGCGGCCGGCAGCGACGGCTACCAGGCGAGTACCGCAGATGAACCGCCGAGTAGAAGATAGACTCCAGCGCAGCATCGTGACGAGCGCCACCCGCGCGTCCATGCACCCGGGACCGCCGGCGCCACGGCGGGCGGCCGGCACAGGCCTCGGCCGGCCGCCGGCTGCTGCGCCGGCCTGCGTGCGTTGGCCCGCAGTCGAGGCGGCCCGCCGGACCGTGGCCAGCTTGACAGGCGCAGGCCTCCCCATATTTTCCGAGCCTTCCATGCGTCACTTCCGTGGCTGGCCCAGCCGGCACGGCGCCGCGGCTCTGCAGCGACTCAACAGGTCGGTTCGCATGCCCAAGATCAAGACCCACCGCTCTTCCGCCAAGCGCTTCAAGCGCCGCGCCTCGGGAAGCCTGAAGCGCCGTTCGGCGTACGCCACGCACCTCCTCGGCAACCGCTCGCCCAAACGCAAGCGGAAGTACCGCCTCGACAGGCCCGTGGCCGCAGCCAACAGCGATCTGGTCCGGCGAGCGCTCGCCCTGAAGTGAGCGCGGCCGCGGTTCGCCGCGCCAGCGACACATCGGAGAGGTCTCTATGCCACGGGTCAAGCACGCCGTCGCCACCAACCGGCGCAAGAGAAAGGTCCTCAAGAAGACGCGGGGCTTCTGGGGGGCTCGGAGCCGGCTGTACCGCACGGCCCAGGAGGCCCTGAACAGGGCCCAGGCCTACGCCTACCGCGATCGCCGGAACCGCAAGCGCGATTTCCGCCGTCTGTGGATCGTCCGCATCAACGCTGCTGCCCGGCTCAATGGGCTGTCGTACAGCCAGCTGATTCGGGGTCTGGGCCGCGCCGGAGTGGAGCTGAACCGCAAACACCTGGCGGATCTGGCCGCGCGCGACCCCGGAGCGTTCAGCGCCGTCGCCGACCAGGCCAAGGCGCATCTGTAGTCGGTTCGCAGGCCCAGCGGAACCGCTGCGTCGCTGCTCTGTGCGGGGTCGGCGGCAGCAGAGCAGGCGCGGCGGTTCCGTTTCGGTTCCCGGACACCGGCCGACGAGGACCGAGCGGCGATGCCAGAGGACGTCGAGCAGATCGCGCAGGAGGCGGTAGCGCGGATCGCGACCGCCGGGAATCCGAGCGAGCTGGACGAGCTGCGCGTGCAGTACCTGGGACGGAAGAGCCTGCTGCACGCCGCCATGCGGCGGATCGGGCAGCTGCCGCCGCCCGAGCGGCCCGCCGCCGGCGCCGCCGCCAGCCGCGCGCAGCAGGCCATCCAGGCGGCGCTGGAGGCGCGCGCTGCAATCCTGCAGGAGAAGAGGCAAGACGCGCCCTTCGATGTCACCATGCCCGGGCGCAGGCGGGGGCTGGGCCGTGTCCATCCCCTCACCGCCCTGACCTACGAACTGACCGACATCTTCGCCCGCATGGGGTTCTCGGTGGCATGGGGGCCCGAAGTCGAAGATGAGTACCACAACTTCGACGCGCTGAACACGCCGCCCGACCACCCCGCGCGCGATCTCCAGGACACGTTCTACCTGGAGAACGGCCTGCTCCTGCGCACCCAGACGTCCACGGTGCAGATCCGGCTGATGGAGCAGATCCCGCCGCCGGTGCGCGTGGTCGCGCCCGGACGGGTCTATCGCCGGGAGGCCGTCGATGCCACCCACCACTTCGCCTTCCATCAGCTGGAGGGTCTGGCCGTCGATCGCGGCGTGTCAATGGCCGACCTGAAGGGCACCATCGAGAGGATGGCCCGCGAACTGCTCGGCGAGCAGACGCGCGTGCGCTTCCGGCCGCACTTCTTCCCGTTCACCGAGCCGAGCGTCGAGTACGATTTCTCGTGCTCCCTGTGCGGGGGCGGCAACCCGGCCTGTCGCCTCTGCAAGGGCACGGGCTGGGTCGAGGTGGCGGGAGCCGGCATGGTCGATCCGGCGGTGTTCACGGCGGTGGGCTACGATCCGGAGGAGTTCACCGGGTTCGCGTTCGGCATGGGGCTGGAACGGGTCGCCATGATCCGGCACGGGATCGACGATATCCGCCTCTTTCTCGACAACGACCTGCGCTTCAACCAGCAGTTCTGAACGCCGTGGCCGCGCGCCCGGCCGGTGGCGGCCGCCTGTCCCGGCAGGCCGTCCCGGCCGCCGCGCGATGCGGACCTCGGCGTGGGAAGCAGAACGGCGATGAAGATCACCTACCGCTGGCTCGGGGAGTTCATCGACCTCACATGGGACTGGCGAGAGCTGGTCCAGCGTCTCACGATGTCCGGCCCCGAGACCAAGAGCGTCGAGGACCTGGCCGAGGGCCTCCGGCATGTGGTCGTCGGGCAGGTGCTCGCCTGCAAGCCTCATCCGCGCGCCGACCGGCTGTCGGTCTGCACCGTGGAGCTGGGGAACCAGACGGCCGAGGTCGTCTGCGGCGCTCCCAACGTGGCCGCCGGCCAGAAGGTTCCCGTGGCGCTGCCCGGCGCCAGGCTCGCCGGCGGCCTCCAGATCGAGGCGGCGCGCATCCGCGGCGTCCTGTCGGCCGGCATGATCTGCGCCGAGGACGAACTGGGACTGGGCGACGACCATCGAGGGATCATGGTGCTGGACCCGGCGCTGGTGCCCGGCACGCCGCTGGCCGAGGCGCTGGGACTGGACGACGTGGTCCTCGAGTTCGAGGTGACGCCCAACCGCCCCGACTGCCTCAGCGCCATGGGCCTCGCCCGGGAGGTGCGCGCGCTCACCGGCGCCGCCGTCCGCCTGCCGCCGGTGGAGCTGGCGCCGGGCGGCCCGGCCTGCCGGGACTCCGTGCAGATCCGCATCGAGGCCCCCGCCGACTGCCCGCGGTACGTGGGCCAGGTGGTGCGGGGCGTCCGCGTCGGCCCGTCGCCCGCGTGGCTGCAGCGGCGCCTGCGCGCCATCGGGCAGCGCCCGATCAACAACGTCGTCGATGTCACGAACTACGTGCTGTTCGAGCTCGGGCAGCCGCTGCATGCGTTCGACCTGTCCCGCCTCGACGGGGCCCAGATCGTCGTGCGCCGCGCCCGTTCCGGCGAGCGGCTGGAGACCCTCGATGGGCAGCTCCGCGCCCTCGACGAGGAGGTGCTGGTGATCGCCGATGCCGCCCAGCCGGTGGCCCTGGCGGGAATCATGGGCGGCAGCGCCTCGCAGGTCAGCGAGCAGACGACCGACATCCTCATCGAGGGAGCCTACTTCGAGCGGCGGCGGGTGCGCGCCGGCGCCAAGCGGCTGGCGGTGAGCACGGAGGCGAGCCTGCGCTTCGAGCGGGGCGTGGACTGGGCGATGACCCCGGTGGCCGTCGCCCGTGCCGCCCACCTCATCGCCCGGCTCGCGGGCGGTCAGCCGGCTCCGGAGCCGATCGACGCGATCGTCGCGCCGCTGGAGACGCCCACGGTGCGGCTGCGCGCCGCCCGGGCGAACGCACTGCTCGCCACCAGCCTCACCGCGGCGCAGATGGCCGCTACCCTGCGCCGGCTCGGCTGCACGGTTGCGCTCGAGGGCCCGGTGCTGCAGGTCCAGGTTCCTTCCTATCGGCCCGACCTGCAGCGCGAGGTGGACCTGATCGAGGAGGTGGGCAGAATCCACGGCTACGACGGCATCGAGGGACGCGCGGCGGCCAGGGGCGAGTGGCTGCGCCCGCCGACGGTCGCCCAGCGCCTCGAACGCGAGCTGTGCCAGCGAGCCGTCGGGCTCGGCTTCGACGAGGTGACCACGAACACGGTCATCGAGCAGCGCTGGCTCGAGCTGGCGGGCGAGAGCGGGGCTCTGGCGCTGGCCAATCCGCCCTCGGAAGCCCTGTCGCGCCTGCGGACCGCGCTGTGCACCAGCCTGCTGGACGTGGCGCGGCGCAATCTGCGCCGGCGCCTCGACCGCGTCGCGATCTTCGAGATCGGCACCTGCTTCCGGCAGGAAGCCGGCCAGCGCGCCCACCGCGAGTACCGGCGACTCGGGCTGCTGTGGATCGGTCGCGCCACGCGTTCGACGTGGCAGGCCGACCAGCGCGACGTGGACCTGCTCGACCTCAAGGGAGCGCTGGAAGACCTGCTCGACGGACGGAATCTGCGCCTGGTGCCAGCGGACAGCCCCATGCTGCGCCCCGGCCGGAGCACCCGCGTGGAGGTCGAGGGCGTCCCGTGCGGCATCCTCGGCGAGGTGAACCCGCCGCTGGCGAGCTGGTTTGATCTGGATCGTCCAGCCCATATCTTTGAACTCGAGCTCGATGCCCTGGCGCAGGTCTGGGCGCAGCCCAGGCCCTCGTTCCGGCCGCTGCCGAAGTACCCCGCCATCGAGCGGGACCTGGCGGTGGTCGTGCCCGAGAGCGTCACCTGGGAGTGCATCTGCCAGCACGTCCGGGCGGCATCGCCGGCGCTGCTGGAGTCCGTCGCGCTCTTCGACGTGTACCGCGGCGGCCAGATTCCCCCCGGGCACAAGAGCATGGCCTTCTCGGTCTGCCTGCGGTCTGCGACCGGCACCTTGGAGGACAGGCAGGCGGATGGCGAGATGGCGCGGATCGTGGCTCGCCTGAGCGCAGAAGTGGGTGCCGAGCTGCGGCAGTGAGCCCGGCGCGGACAACCGCAGGTACGGCATCCAGGGGAGAACACCGACACCATGGCAGTGGACAGCCACTTCGAGCGTCTGGAACAGGAAGTGGGTCGTCTGGTCGAGATTCTGACCGCTCTGCGCCAAGAGAACCGCGAGTTGAAGACTCGCCTGGATGGCACGGAAGGCGAGATCGCGCAGCTTCGTGCCGAGAATGCCCGCCTCAGACAGGTGGAGGAGCAGTTCCAGGAGATCACCAAGAGCCGCGAGATCATTCGCAGCCGTATCGAGAGCTTGCTGGCCAAGCTGGACGCCGTGGAGGTCTGATCGTTCGCGGTCACAGGCGCGGCAGGGCAGCAACCGGTGCGGTCGCAGCGTGCAAAGAGCCACGGGCCCTGAGGAGCCAGGGGCGATGCCAGCAGCCAGCGATTCGACCGTAGTAGTCAGCATCAACGGCAAGAAATACGCCATCGCGCTCCAGCCGGGGCAGACGCCGGAGCACGTTCAGGAGGTCGCCCAGTTCGTCGACGCCGCGATGCAGGCCGTGCGGTCGGCTGACCGTTACGCTCCGCCCGTGCACACCGCCATCCTTGCCGGACTCCAGCTGGCCGAGGAGCTGCTCGGCCTGCAGGCAGAGTACCAGGCTGCCGAGGCGGACATCGCGCAACGCACCTCGCGCCTGACCGCCTCGCTCGGCCGCCTCTTCGAGGAGCAGCGGCACGAAGCGCTGAGCTCGGAACGCGGCTGAAGGCGGCACACTGGCCCGCTGTCCGCTCGATCCCCCGGCCTCGCCGGCCGCGTTCAGCCGGCGGTCGGTCCTGCGGGATTCGCTCTGTCACTCCTGGCCGCTCGTCCCGCGAGCGGGATCCGGCCGCTCGCTGCTGCAGGGAGCAGCTGGCGCCGTGGCGCAGCCCGCGCCCGTCTCTCCTTCCGGCTCACCGCGCGTCATCGCGAGTCCGCCGCGGCGGCCAGCCGTTCAGCCAGGCCTGGAGACAGGAGTCCCACATGACCCTTGCACAAGGCATCGCCCTGGCGCTGGTCTGCTTCGCCTCGGGGCTGGTGTCCGGGTATCTCCTCTGGGAGAGGGTGCGGCGGCGCCGGCTCGACAGCGCCAAGGCCATGGCCGAGCGCCTGATCGCCGAGGCTCAGGAAGCGGTCGCAGCGCTGAAGAAGACCGCGGTGCTCGAAGCCCGCGACGAGTGGCGCCGCGAACGCGAACCAGCGGAGCGCGAGCTGGAGAACTCGCGGCGCGCCCTGCGGGAGCTGGAGACGCAGCTCCAGGAGCGCGAGCAGCAGCTCGACCGCAAGGTCGACGTCCTGGAGAGCAAGGAGCGCGGCCTCATCGAGGCGGAGCACGACCTCGAGCAGCGCGAAGCCGAGGTGGCGGCCCGGCAGGCCCGGGCGAACGAGCTGGTGGCCGAGCAGACCCGGCAGCTCGAGCGCCTGGCCGGCATGACCCAGGCCGAGGCCCGGCTGGCCCTCATCCGCGAACTCGAGCACAGCGCCCGCCAGCATGCAGCACGGCGCGTGCGCGAGATCAAGGACGACGCGATCGCCAACGCGAACCAGCATGCCAAGGAGATCGTCGTCAGCGCCATCCAGCGCTTCGCCGGCGCGATGGCGGTCGAGAGCACCGTCTCGGTGATCCGGCTTCCCACCGACGAGATGAAGGGACGCATCATCGGCCGCGACGGCCGGAACATCCGCTCGTTCGAGTTGATCACGGGCGTCGAGGTCGTGGTCGACGACACGCCGGGCATGGTCATGCTGTCCGGGTTCGACCCCATGCGGCGGGAGATCGCCCGCACGACGCTCGAGCGGCTGATCCAGGACGGCCGGATCCATCCCGGGCGCATCGAAGAGGTGTACGAGAAGGCGCGTCAGGACGTGCAGGAATTGACGCGCGAGTCCGGCTCCAAGGCGGCCTTCGACCTCGGGATCCATGATCTGGCCGAACCGCTCCTGGAGGCCATCGGGCAGCTCCGCTTCCGCACCAGCTACGGCCAGAACCTGCTGGAGCACAGCAAGGAAGTGGCGACCTTGGCGGGCATGATGGCGGCGGAGCTGGACGTCGACGCCGCCCTGGCCAGACGCGCCGGGCTCCTGCACGACACTGCCAAGGCCTTCGACTTCGAGATCGGTGCGGACGCGGCGCAGGCCAGCGCCGCGCTGGCGCGCAAGTGCGGCGAGAGCCCCGAGGTGATCGAGGTGATCGAGACGCACAACCAGCGGCTGCCCTCCCGCACGCTGGTCGCCGTCCTGGTGGAGGCCGCCAACGAGATCTCGCTGAACCGGCCCGGGGCGCGCAAGGACAAGGTCGACGAATACGTCCGGCGGCTCCGCGCGATCGAGGACATCGCGCGGGCGCACTTCGGCGTCCGCCAGGCGTACGCCCTGCAGAACGGCCGCGAGGTCCGCGTCATGGTGGACAGCGACGCCGTCGACGACGTGTACGCCGAGCAGCTGGCGGACGAGATCGCGGACAAACTGGAGAAGCAGCTCGAACGCCCCGGCCAGATCCGGGTGTGCGTGATCCGCGAGGTGCGCGCCGTGCACTACGCCCGCTGACAGGAGCCGCGCGTGCTCACCATCCTCTTCGTCGCCGACGTGTTCGGGCAGGCAGGGCGCCGCGCTGCCGCCGAGCAAATCCCCCGGTTCATCCGCGAGCGCGCCGTCGATCTGGTGATCGCCAATGGCGAGAATGCGGCAGGCGGCTTCGGTCTGACCGAGAACACCGTGGACAAGCTGCGCAGTTACGGCGTGGACGTCATCACCAGCGGCAACCACGTCTGGGACCGCAAGGAGTTCATCCCCTATCTGCAGCGCACGGACCGCGTGCTCCGGCCGCTCAACTACCCGGTGGAGGCGCCCGGCAGCGGCTCGACGTTGATCCAGGCGCGCTCGGGACCGTGGGTCGGCGTCATCAACTTGCAGGGCCGCACCTCGCTCCCGCCCATCGACTGCCCCTTCCATGCCGCGCGCGCCGAGGTGGAGCGGCTGCGGGCGCGCACGCCCGTCGTCTTCATCGACTTCCATGCCGAGGCGACCGCCGAGAAGGTCGCCCTGGCATGGTACCTGGACGGGTGCGTGTCGGCCGTCATCGGCACGCACACCCACGTGCAGACGGCCGACGAGCGCGTGCTGCCGGGGGGCACGGCCTACCTGACCGACGCGGGCATGACCGGGGCGATCGACTCGGTGATCGGCGTGCGTCCCGAACTGGCCATCCAGCGCTTTCTCACCCAGACGCCGGTGCGCCTGCAGCCCGCCGAGGGCGACGCGGCATTCCGCGGTGCCCTGGTCCAGGTCGAGCCGACGTCGGGGCGCGCGGTGGGCATCGAGCGGATCAGCGTGATCGTGCCCGCCGGGCAGGACGCGTAGCGCCAACTCCCACTCGTGCAGGCGGAGTCCAGCCATGGAAGCCACTGACGAGACCCCGTCGATCCTGCCGCTGGCCGGTGGACGTCCCTACACGGTCTCCGAACTGACGGCGCAGGTCAAGCTGGCCCTGGAGCAGACCCTGCCCCGCTGCTGGGTCGTCGGCGAGCTGTCCGATTTCACGCACCACAGCTCCGGCCACCGGTACTTCACCCTCAAGGACGAGAACGCGCAGTTGAGCGCGGTGATGTTCCGGAGCCACGGGCGCCGGCTCGATTTCCTGCCGCAGATCGGCATGCAGGTGATGGCCTATGGCCGCATCTCGGTGTACGAGCGGGGCGGCCGGTATCAGTTCTACGCGGAGGTGCTGCAGCCGGCCGGACGCGGCGAGCTGGCGCTGGCCTTCGCGCGCCTGAAGGCCAGGCTCGAGGAGGAAGGGCTCTTCGCGCCCGAACGCAAGCGCCCCCTGCCCCGCTTCCCCCGCAGCATCGGCGTGGTCACGTCGCCGACGGGGGCGGCCATCCACGACATCATCAGCGTCCTGTCGCGCCGTGCCCCTGGCGTGCGGGTCGTGCTGCGGCCGGTGCGCGTCCAGGGACCGGGCGCGGCGCTCGAGATCGCCGCCGGCATCGCTGACTTGAACCGCTTCGGGGCCACCGATATATTGGTCGTCGGTCGTGGCGGAGGCTCCCCCGAGGACCTCTGGCCGTTCAACGAAGAGGTGGTGGCGCGGGCCATCTACCGCTCGGCGATACCGGTGATCTCCGCGGTGGGGCACGAGGTGGACTTCACCATCGCCGACCATGTGGCGGACCGCCGCGCGCCGACTCCTTCCGCGGCTGCCGAGATCGTCGCCCAGGAGCGTACGGCACTCATCCGTCATACGCAGCAGTACCGCCAGCGGCTCGACCGAGCGATGGCCAATCTGCTGGGAGCGGCCGCCCGCCGTCTCCAGGACCTGGCTCCACCGCGGCTCCTTCGCCGGCTCCAGGACCGCCTCGACCAGACGAGTCAGTACGTGGACGAACGGCGGCGCGACCTGGTCGTCGCCTTCGAGCGGGTGGTGCGCGCCTGCGAGCACGAGCTGGGGCAGCGGACGGCCAAGCTGCAGGCGCTCAGCCCGCTGGCGCACCTGGCGCGAGGGTACTCGCTGTGCCAGCGCCGCGCCGACGGCGCCCTGGTGCGAGCTGCCAGCCAGTTGCAGGTCGGCGATCTGGTCGACCTGCGGTTCCAGCAGGGCGGCGCCGCCGCCCGCGTCGAGGAACTGCGCGATGACTGAGCCGATGTCTTTCGAGGACGCGCTGGAGTTGCTGGAGCGGAGCGTGGCCCAGCTCGAATCCGGCGAGCTCAAGCTCGAGCAGGCGTTGCAGGTCTTCGAGCAGGGCGTGAGCGCGTCGCGCGCCTGCGCCAAGTGGCTGGAGGAGACGCGGCAGCGGGTCCAGGTGCTGACCACGGAGGCCGACGGGCAGTTCCGCCTGGAGGCCTGGGAGGAGGCCGGACCCGCGACAGGGGCGAACGGCGCCGCCGCGCCCGCGGCCGAGGACGGGCAGGCGGCTTCCGGCTGACCCTCTTCCTGGCGGCCACTGCCCATGCTCACCCACCTGCAGATCCGGGACTTCGCGCTGATCCAGGCGGCGGCGATCGAGTTCGGCCCCGGCTTCAACGTCATCACGGGCGAGACCGGCGCCGGCAAGTCCATCCTCATGGGCGCGCTGTACTCGATCCTCGGAGGGCCGACCAGCGCCGACCTGGTGCGCGCCGGGGCGGCGCGCGGCGTCGTCGAGGGCGTCTTCGAAGTGGCGCCCTCGTCCCCGGCAGCCGGCCATCTGCGCGCACTGGGCCTGGAGCTGGAGGACGGGCAGATCTTCCTGCGCCGCGAGCTGCTGCCCAACAACCGCTCTCGCGCCTTCGTCAACGGGATGGCCGTGCCGCTCCGGCTCCTGCGCCAGGCGGGCTCGGTGCTGATCGATCTCCATGGCCAGCACGAGCATCAGGCGCTGCTCGACCCGCAGCTCCACACAGGGTTCCTCGATGCCTTCGGGGGTCTCGGCGAGACGGTGGCCGCGGTCAGCCGCGCGCACCGCGACGCGCGGGCAGCGGCGAGGCGCCTGGCGGAGCTGCGCCAGGAGCGGGCCTCTCTGGCTGCGGAGGAGCAGCTCCGCAACCACGAGCTGGCCGAGATCCGCGAGCTGGCCCCCACGCCGGGCGAGGACGAGCGCCTCCAGCGGGAACTGGAGCTGCTGGAGCACGCGGAGACGGTCGTGCAGACCTGCGGGACGCTCTTCGACTTGCTGCACCAGGCCGACGGCTCGGTCACCGAGCAGCTCGGGCGCGCGCGGCGCGAGCTGGAACGGCTCGTGCGCCTGGATGCGTCGCTGCAGGGGATCGCCGACGGGGTCGAGGAGCTGATGTACCGCGTCGAGGACGCGGCCGAGCGCCTCCGGACCTACTCGCAACGGCTGGAGGTCCAGCCCGAGCGGGCCGAGGAGCTGCGCGAGCGGCTGGAGGCCCTGCGCCGCCTGCGCCGCAAGCACGGCGGGTCGCTGGAGGACGTCCTGCGGACGGCCGCCGAACTGGAGCGACAGGAGCAGCGCACGGCCGCGCTGGACGCTGCCATCGAGCAGGCGGACGCGGAGGCAGCCCGGCGTCGCGAGGCGTTCGCGCAGGCGTGCCTCTCGCTGTCGGCGCAGCGCGGCGCCGCGACCCGCGCGCTCGCCGGCGCGGTCGAGGAAGGGTTGCGCGATCTGGGCATGCCGCAGGTGCGGTTCCGCGTCGACCTGCGCCGCCAGGAGGATGCGAACGGGCCGGTGGAGGACGGCGGAACCCGCTGGCAGGCGGGCCCCACGGGAGTGGAGCAGGCCGAGTTCGTCATCGCCCCCAATCCCGGCGAGGGGCCGCGGCCCCTGGCCCGCATCGCCTCCGGCGGCGAGATCTCGCGGATCATGCTCGCGCTCAAGGAGGTGATCGCCGAACGGGACAGGGTGGCCACCCTCGTCTTCGACGAGATCGACGTGGGCATCTCGGGCCGGATCGCCGCGGCCGTCGGCCGCAAGCTGCGCGCCTTGTCCCGGTCGCACCAGCTGCTCGTCATCACCCATCTGCCGCAGATCGCCAGCGCCGCCGCGCACCATTTCTCCGTGCGCAAGCGCCAGGAGAGCGGCCGCACGGTGACGGAGGTCCTGCCGCTGCGCCAGGAAGAGCGAGCTGCCGAGATCGCCCGTCTGCTGGCCGGCGACACCGTCTCTGCCACCGCCCTGCGACACGCCCAGGAGATGCTCCGCTAGTACTCGGGCCCCGACGCCATGGCCAACGCCCTCAGCCTGCTGCGGATCCTCCTCGTTGCACCGCTGCTGGTCTCACTGCACCGCGACGGCGAGCGGGCTTCGGCAGCCACCGTGCTGGTCCTGCTGGCCGCCGCCCTCTCCGACCTCGCCGACGGGTACGTGGCGCGGCGCTACGGCCAGGTCTCCCGCACCGGCCGCATCCTGGATCCGGTGGCCGACAAGCTGTTCGTGGGCTCGCTGGGGATCGGGCTCTATTGCTGGCGCGGATTCCCGGCCTGGCTGCTGGCCGGCATCCTGCTGCGCGACGTGGGCATCGTGGCCGTCGGATGCTATCTGCTGCGCGCCCACGGTCTGGTGCTCAGCCCCAGCCGCTCGGGCAAGTTCGCCACCGTCTCGCTCATCGTCGCCGGCCTGGCGTACCTGCTGCCGGTGCCGGGCTGGCTGCGGGGCGCGCTGAGCTGGCTCGCCGCGGGCATGCTCGTGGTGTCCAGCCTCGACTACCTGCGGCTGCTGCGGCGACATCTCGGCGCCCTGCGGCACCCCGCCGCGTCGACCCGCGCGGCGCCGAGCCGCGCGGCCCCGAGCCGCTGCGGAACACTCGGGGGCTAGCGCCGCCGGCCGGCGCCGCCGGCCCCGACAGCGACGCGCCGTTCACTTCGGGCGGGCCGCCAGGGTGCCAGCGCTGTCCAGCTCCGCGAGTCGCCCGCGCATGTAGGCGCCGAACATGCCCTGCGTCCCGAAGCGCTGGAGGTACCCCGTCACCACGGCACGCTCACCCGGCACGTCGCCCAGCTCGCGCCGCAGCGTGGCCAGATTCACGTACGCCACGGCGAAGGCGGGCTCGAGCTCGATGGCGCGCTGGAGCAGCGGGATCGCCTCGGCAGGGCGACCCTGCTGGCGCACGAGCTGAGCCAGGTTGTTGTACGGTTCGTAGAAGGACGAATCCAGAGCTATCGCCCGGCGGTAGGCCGCCGCAGCGCTGTCCAGGGCGCCCTTGGCCTTGAAGACGAAGCCAAGATTGTTCCAGACCGCGGCAGTCCCGGGCGCCAGTTCGAGCGTGCGGCGGTAGGCGTCGATCGCCTCGTCGAGCCTGCCCAGCCGGTAGTAGACCCCCGCCAGGCGCAGATGGGCCGCCACGTACCGCGGACTCCACGCGATGCAGCGCTCGTAGGCTGCCCGCGCGGAGTCCCCCATCTGGTGCTCCTCGAACGCCAGCCCCATCTCGTAGGCCGCGTCCGCGGCCGCCGGCCCGGCGGCGAGGCGCTGGCGCAACGGCGCGAGGCGGGCGGCCAGCGCCGCAGCCGCCGGATCCTCCTCCGTCCGCGTCCGTCCGCAGCCAAGGACGCTCGCCCCCACCAGCAGCAGCACCCAGCGGGCCGCGACGACCCGGCGCCAGCCCGGCAGCGGCAACCGCTGGACCGCCCGCGCACTGCAGATGCACCCCGGCTGCCGCCGCGCCCGGCCGCAGCAGGGCACACGAGGCTCGCCGGCCAGGGCCGGCCGCACGAGCCAGCCCGCCTCACTCCATGCCACTGATGGCCTGGCCCTCGATGGCCGGCTGCACGTCGCCGCTGGCTTCCTGCCCCCGCCAGAGCTGCCAGAAGCGGCGAAAGAGCTGCTCGACTGCGGCGCTGTCCACCTGGCCTGCCGCCATCTCGCCGAACCGCCGCAGCGTGCGGTTGCGATTGGGCCCGTGCAGCACGCGCGCCAGCCTCAGCTTCACCATGTCAGTTCGGCAGGATCTGGCGACGCCAGGCAGCCACCGCCGCAGCGTGAAGACGCCGGCTTAGGTAGTCTCGCACCAGCTCCACCAACCGGCGACCCCAGGCCGCCCTGCCACGCTCGCAGTTCTCCATTGCCCACCGGTCCAGCCGTACCCACGCCCGGCGCTGCCCGGAGCCGACGAGCAGGCGCCTGCGTGCGTGCGGCAACAAACTCCAGCACGTCACCGGAAACCGAAGCCAAAGTACCAGCGCCAGTCGTCCAGTTGCTCGTCCTCGCCGCCGCGCAGCTCCCGCACCGGGCGCAGCGGGTGCGCCACCTGCAGGAAGGCCGACATGGGGAAGCGGTAGTACGAGAAGATCTGCCACCGCACCTCACCGCCCACGTCGGCGAGGATGCGAGCCGCATCCCAGGCCGACAGCTCGACTCGGCCCGTGTTGCCCACGGCGCCAGCCTCGGCGAACAGCTCGGCGTAGAGCTTCGAAAGCGTCAGGTTCAGGAAGCGGGCGCTGAACCGCGGCACGATCGGGAACAGGTACCCGGCGCGCCCGTACGCCACGCTCGAACCCCACGCGGCGAAATAGGGATACCCGCTGAGATTGTCCAGCCCGCCGAGGTAGTAGCGGAGAGGCCAGTGGTACCGGCCCTCGAGTATCCGGCTGTCCTCGTCGTCGGGGTCCTGGAGCCGGATGTCGCGGATGCCGCCCAGCAGCCTTAGCGAGAGCGTGTTGTCGAAGGGAAGGCCGACCCGCTCCTCGTACAGACCGATCAGCTCGCTGACGTGCAGCCTGGTCCGGACCGGCACCAGACGATCCTGGCGGACCCCGTAGGCATCGACCGGAAAACCGAAATCATCGATCGAGTCGTCGCGGAGATTCCCCTCCTCGTCCACGCCGCGGTCGACGAGGTAGCCGGCCACCAGCGGCTGCCGGAACCGGTAGGCGGCGGCCAGGCTGCGCCCCCTGGGATTGATCTGCCGAGTCGCCGTCGGCAGGGCGAGCTGGTAGCTCCACACCAGACCCAGATCGTGCGCGGTATAGTAGTCCAGCCCGCGGTAGTAGGGACGCGCCGCGGACTCGGTCACCAGCACCGTGTCCCGCACCAGTTGCTCCTGCAGGGCCGCTGGCAACTGGGCACTGATGTCCTTGCCGTCCTGCACCACGAACACGCGCCCCTCGTACCGGTAGCGCTGGAGTAGCCAGTCCTCGTCGTAGTCCGAGAAGAGGTACTGGACGTCCAGACGCTGTCGGGTCGTGAGCGGCAGCTCCAGCCCGACGACCGCCTGGGTGAAGGTGTTCCGGAACAGGTCCTGGCGCGACGATCTGGAGTAGAGGTACTGCTCGACCCCCGGGATCAGCAGATCCACGCCCGTCGTGTCGCTGGGCACCGGGTACAGCGTCCCGGTCCCCACGGTGTCGATGCTCACAGGGTCGACCAGCCGCTGCAGGTTGTCGATCTGCCGCCGCCGGCCGCCCACGTACAGGCTCGGGTTGAACACCCGGCTGTTGCCGACCCGAGGCAGAAGGCTGCGGGAGTAGAACACCCCGAAGTCGGTGTTCGGGGCCGTGTCGTCGCGCAGATTCCGCCCCAGCAGCCCCCACCCCGTCACCTCCTGCCCGCCGAGCATCTCGCCGGACGACACCTGCACCCCGGCGCTCACCTCGTTCAGGCCAAAGGTGGTGCCCACGTAGGTCGGACCCACCTGCAGAATCGGGACGACGCTGGCGATGTGCCTGCCGCGGTAGGGCGACACCGCGAACTCCTCGGCCAGGCTGGGCAGGCGCAGCTGCCGGTGATAGTCACGGCTGACGCTGGGCGCCGGAGCAGCGGGCACCGCGTACTCGCCCAACCGGAACTCGTACAGATCATGGTTGTTGGCGTGGTACCCGCTGTAGACCACGCGACCGTCCGGCGCTACCGAGGGGGCGAAGGCCCCGCCGAGCACATTGGTCAACTGCTCGATCTGGCCGGTGGCCAGGGTGTAGCGATACAGGTTGAAGATCCCGCTCCGGTCCGACGCGAACACGAAACCGCTGCCGTCAGGCAGCCAGCACGGGTCCCGCTCGTCGAAGGGCGTGGCCACGAGGGCCACCAGGCCCGAGGTATCGGCCGCGGGTATGGCCAGGCTGTCGGGAAACACCTTCAGCGAGTCGGGGACGCTGGCCTGGCTGCGGTCCTTGATGCCGTAGTCCTTCGGCCGCGGCGGCGAGTCCGCCCGGATCATGGCGATGTCGCGATCCTCGCCGCGAAACACGTTGAACAGGATGCGCGACCCGTCGGGCGACCAGCGCGGCGCCCAGTACTGGGTGCCGTCGTGGTTGTTGGTCAGATAGACCAGCCCCGTGCCGTCCCGCTTCACCACCGCCAGGTTGTTGGTCCCGTCGGCGTTGTGGACGAAGACGATGCGCTGACCGTCGGGCGAGAAGGCGGGATCCCGGGCGCGCAGGCGCGCGCTGATCCGGCGCTCCTCGTCTGCCTCCAGGTCGTAGACGAACAGATCGTTGAAGCCTTCCTTGTTGCGCACGAACACGATCTCGCGGCCGTCCGGCGACCACGAGATCCGCGTGTCCACATACCCCTTCAGGGTGCGCGTCTTGCCGGAGCCGAAATCGTGCAGGCGCAGATACGGGATGGCGAACTCGCGATCCTCGCTGCTGATGAAGGCCAGGCGAGTGCCATCGGGGGAATAGGCCGGGAAGTACTCGATGATGCCGGTGTTCAGGCCACGCAGCGGCTCGCCCTCGAACAGCCCGGCGGCCCGCAGCGCTTCGGCATGCTGCCGGTAGCGATCGACGATGTGCCGTTTCCAGTCGGCATAGAGTTGCTCGGCCGAGACGCCGAGCACGCGCCGGACAGCCGGCTCGAAGCTGATCAGGCCGGTGTGCCGGCCCAGTTCGTCCACCTTGGCCGCGCCGTACCGGTCCGCGACGTACAGCAGCAGCGCGTAGCCCTGGTTGTAGACCATCTCGCCGTAGTACCTGCCCGCACGGTCCTCCAGCGATCCCAGCTCCTCCCAGGTCAACAGGTCGTCTTCCAGGGCTGCCATCCGCAGCAGCATGTCGCGGTGCGAGTCCCAGGTGTCGTAGCCGAACCGGTGCGGCCCGTACTGGGCGATGCCCTCGGCCCAGCCGCGCGGCGCGTTCAGGTGGTAGAGCGGGAAGGAAAAGCTGATATCGGGGTTGGCGTCGAAGCGCGAGACCTGGATCAGGGCCACGTGGAAGGGCCACCTGTGCCGCGCCTTCGTCAGGGTCATGACGTGCGTGAGCTCGTGCGTCAGCACATTGCGGATCCAGTCGTGGGTGCCGCGCAGCTCGATGTCCAGACTCGTGGCCCAGATGTAGATCGTGTTGCTGTAGTAGTCGGCCATGCCGTTGCCCAGCAGGTCCGAGCTGTCCAGCACCAGGACGTGGATCGTCTGGAACTCGTCGAAGTACTCGAATGCTGCCGCCAGCGGCGCGAATACCTCCTCGGCGGTCTCGGCCGTCCGCCTGGCCGTGTTCTCGGCGCCCGGCATGAAATGGATCTGGAAATGCTCTGTGGAGATCGTCTGGAGCTGGGCGTGCAGCGGTCCCGCGCGCAGCGCCAACAGTGCCAGCACCGCTGCTGCAGCGAGCCTCTTGCGCAAGCCAGTTCTGTATCGCAAGTCCTGTCAAGTCCTGCAGATAGAGGCCACCATTGGGCGGCGCTAAGGTACCGGCCGAACCAGCCGGTGTCAACGCAGGCCGCGGCCCGGCACGTCGCGGCGATCCGCCGGCCGTCAGCGGAACCGCTCCAGGTCGCCTCGGTAGACAAGTCCCAGCTTGCGGCGCGAATCGGCCACGTTGCACGTGGCCTCGGCCTCTACCGTGCCGACGATGTGCAGGACCTCGAACTCCAGGTCGGACTCGATCGCCAGGCGGCAGGCCATGGCCAGATCGTGCCGACACACCCACCCCGGGCGGTACCGACTGCCCCCCGGACCCAGGCGTTCCCGGTGCCTGCCGATCCCGAGCCGGCTGTCGACGATGTAGTCGGGCCGGAGGACGATGATGCGCAGTCCGGTGCCCTCGTGGAATTGCCGGCACATCTCCTCCTGCAGCCGCTTGGTCACCGCGTACAGCCCGGCGTCCGGACGGCGCACGTCGGCGCTGAAGAAGATCCCTCGCGGGTGCGCGGTCTGGCACGAGCCCGCGTGCACGACCGGGCCTAGCCCACGCCGGCTGGCCGCCTCGAGCACATTCCACAGGCCCTTCAGGTTCACCAGGAACGGCTGCGGATCGTCCAGGCCGTACGCGCCCGCCGTGCCCGCCGGCAGGACCGCCAGGTGGATCGCGGCGTCCACGCCTGCCAGCACGGCGTCGACGGTCCCGTAGTCCGAGATATCGCCCGACAGCCGCTCCCCGTCCCACTCGCCATCGACATCGCGCCACGCCTCCCAGGCCGCTGCCGACCGGTCGAAGGCCCGCACCTCGTGCACACCGGCCAGACACGCCAGCACCGCCCGCCCGGTCCAGCCCGCAGCGCCGAACACGGCCACTTTCATGCGCTTGTTCTCCGCCGTACCTTGGGGGCGGACCGCTGGCGGTTCGCCGCGGCTCTCACCCCACGAGGAGCGATGCCATGCGGTACGTCATCCGCTCGGTGCCGGCACTCGATGCTCCCGACGCGAACTGGGACAGCCCTCGCTGGGCTACTGCCGATACCCTCCACGTGAGCGCTTATCCCTGGGAGGACTCCGGTCACCATCCGCCCACCAGCGCCCGCCTCCTGTACGATTCCGAGGCTCTGGCGGTGATCTTCCGGGTGGAAGACCGCTATGTGCGCGCCGTGGCCCGGCGCTTCCAGGACAGCGTCTGCCAGGATTCCTGCGTCGAGTTCTTCGTCGCTCCGGTCCCCGACTCCGACGCCTACTTCAACTTCGAGGTGAACTGCGGCGGCACGATGCTGGTTCACCGGTGTGCCTCGACGGCGGAGCGGGCGGCCGGCAAGCAGACCTACGACATGGCGGCGCAGGACGGGGAACGGATCCGCATGGCGCACTCGCTGCCCAGCATCGTCGAGCCGGAGATCACCGAGCCCACGGTCTGGACCGTGGAGTATCACCTGCCGTTCGCGCTCTTTCGCCAGTACTTCGCCGTGGAGCCGCCGCGTCCCGGCACGGTCTGGCGAGGGAACTTCTACAAGTGCGGCGACGCCACCTCGCACCCGCACTGGGGCACGTGGGCGCCGGTGGGCGGTCCGCGGCCCAATTTCCATCAGCCCGCTTTCTTCCAGCCCCTTCACTTCGCCTGATCAGCGCGCCGCCCGGGCGGCGCGCGCCCGGGCGGCGTGCGGCTGCTGACGGTGGCCGGGGCGACAGGCCCCCGCCGCTGGAGCCGCCGCCCCGTGCAGCGCTCTTCTTCCCCGTCACCGCCGGTAGGCGCCTTCCACCTTGCGCAGCGCGGCGACGATGTCGTCCGCGTCGCCTGGCGCGTAGTTCTCGTGGATCGACAGCGTGAAATGCTCCTCGGCAGCGGCGACGGCGTTCGGGCACGGGAAGGTCGCCGCGCGGTTGCCGCGATACTCGGGCAACCCCCACGGGTAGTCGCTGCCCGGGAACACCAGCCGCTGGCGGAACCAGGCCGCCTCCGAGGGAATGTGCCGGTAGGAAACGCCCACCGGAATGCCCTCGGCCGCCAGCGCCTCGGCGAAACGCACCTTGTCGACGCGCAGGCGCTCCGCGACCACCCGGAAGCGCATGAACCAGTAGCTGGACTCCGTGTCGGGCAGCTCGCGCCCCGGGGCCACGCCGGTCAGGTCGGCGATGCCGGCCTTGATGCGCGCCGCCACCGCGCGGCGGCGCGCGACGATCGACGACAGCTTGCCCAGCTGCACGCGCCCGATGGCGGCCGCCAGCTCGTTGCTGTTCAGGTTCAGCCCCGCGCGCACGTTGGTCCCCGGCTCCAGGTTGAACGGCTTGCCCCGGTCCGCGAACCGCTTGGCCTCCCAGTACAGGGCCTCGTCTCGGGTGAACACGACGCCTCCCTGAGCCCCCGTCGCATGGTGCTTGCCGCTCATCGTCGAGACGGCCGCCAGCGCGCCGAACGTCCCCACCGGACGCCCCTTGTACCGGGCGCCGTGCGCCTGAGCGCAGTCCTCGATCACCGGCACGCCGCGCGCGCGCGCCAGCTCCAGGATGGGGTCCATGTCCGCCGGCTCGCCAGCGATGTGCGCCACGACGATGGCCCGCGTCCAGGGGCTGAGCACCGCCTCGATCTGCTCCGGGCCCGCGTTGAAGGTGCCAGGCGAGGCGTCCGCGACCACCGGCACGAGGTTGAGCAGGGCGACGGGCATGACGCCGCCCGGGTCCGTGATCGGCGGCACCACCACCTCGCCGGCCGGCTGCAGCCGCAGCGCCCCGAGCGCGACGTACAGCGCCGAGGTGCCCGAGTTGACCAGGTCGGCGTACCCGCCCCCCATCAGCGCGGCGAACTCCCGCTCGTACGCCTGCTCCTCCGGGCCGTTGTACCCGAAGGCGTCGCCGGTCTCCGCGGCCCGATCGAACAGGGCCAGCGCTGCGGCGCGCTCCGCCGCGCCGAACAGGTGTCGCTTGGGGAACGGTGCAGTCCGGACCTTCGGCCCCCCGTCGATAGCCAGCATGAACATTCCCTCTCCTGTGTTGCCGCCGACTGCGGCGATGGCGGTAGTCTCCCGGGCGCCGGCAACCCGCATTGGCCGGGGCTCGACGCGGCCGGTATATTGGGCGGCCGCTAAGTTAGCCAACGGGCGAGCTGCCAACCATCCGGCACGTCCGAATTCTCTTCCGCCGCGTTGCCGCCAGCTGGAGCCACGCCGCTGCCATGGCCGCAGTGCCCCTCGTCCAGTCGCTGCTCGGTTTCACCAGCGGGCTGGTGGCGTGCGCCGCCCTGGTGCCTGTGGTCCGGTCGCTGGCCCGGCGCTACGGCGCGCTCGACCGGCCCGGAGCGGCTGCTCACAAGTCCCATCTCCGGCCCACCCCGTACGGGGGCGGGATCGCCATCTGGCTGGGTACGCTCGTGGCCTGTGCCGCTGCCGAACTGGCGACCGGCGACACGGGCGAGGCCTCGACCCCGGGCGCCTGGCTGGCGCTCGGGGCCACAGCCATCATGCTGCTCGGTCTGCTCGACGACTGCCACCCGTTGCGGCCCCTGCCCCGGCTGGCCTTCCAGATCGCTGTCGCCTCTTTGCTGGTGGTCGCGTTCGACCGGTTGTGGATCCCGGTCGGTCCGGCGCCGGTGGCAGCGCCGGTAACGGTGCTGTGGATCCTGGCCTTCACGAACGCCTTCAATTTCCTCGACAACATGGATGCGCTGGCCGCCGGCCTCGCACTGGTTCTCTCTGTCGCGCTCGGGACCATGGCCTGCTGGAGCGGGAACTCCAGCCAGGCCGTGCTGAGCTGGTCGCTGGCCGGCGCTCTGCTGGGCTTCCTGGTCTACAACCTGCCGCCTGCATCGGTGTTCATGGGCGACGCGGGCGGACTGCTCCTCGGCTTCGTGCTGAGCGCCCAGGCTGCCGGTCTGAGCCAGGAGCTGGCCTGGAGCTGCCGCGGCGATCTGGGCTGGCTGGGACCGCTGCTGCTGTTCGCCGTGCCCGCCTACGACCTCGTGACGGTCACGCTGATCCGCTGGCGGCGCGGCACCGCATTCTGGGTGGGCGACAACAGCCACATCAGCCACCGCCTGGTCGACCACGGGATGAGCCGTGCCCGGGCCGTGCTCGTCATCTGTGCCGTGGCCGCGCTGACCGCGGTCCCCGCGCTCGCGCTCCTCTGGCTGCGCGGCTGGCCGTCCCTGCTGCCCGTGGCAGCCATGGCAGCGGGCACCTGGGCGCTCGCGCGCCGGGACCTGCCGACCAGGCAGTAGGCGTGGCCTGCGGCAGCCTCCGTGGCCACCACGCACCCGCCTGGCACCGCGCTCTGGCGACCAGACCGCTGCCGGCAGGCGGCCACCTTGACAGAACGCGCGGCGTCCGGTGACATTACCGCGCCCCACGTGCTGCTGCGCCCCGCGAGTTGCCGCGGCCGCGCGTCCCAGGCAGCGCCAACCGTTCTACCGGAGCCATGGATGTCACGGCAGAAGCTCCTGATCACCGGGGCCGCCGGTCTGGTGGGCTCGGCCCTCCGCCGCCATCTGCGCGGCCGGTACGCGTTCCGCCTGCTCTTCCACAGCAACGTGCCCGAGGTTCCGCCCGAGGATGAGGTGGTGCTCGCCGACCTGGCCGATTTCGAGTCCATGGTGGAGGCCGGCGCCGGCGTGGACGCGATCGTCCACCTGGGCATCGCGACGGGGAGGCGCGGTTTCCCGCGGGCCCGCTATGCCCAGCTCATCATGGACACCAACATCCGCGGCACCTACAACGTCTTCGAGTCGGCGCGCATCAACCGGGTGCCGATCGTCATCTTCGCCAGCACCAACCACGTCACGGGCTTCTACGAGAAGGAGGGCCAGGTATCGCGCCCGGAGCTGCCCGTTCGCCCCGACAGCTTCTACGGCGTCAGCAAGGCCTTCGGCGAGGCGCTGGGACGCTACTATCACGATGCCTTCGGCCTGTCGGTCTACTGCCTGCGCATCGCCAACTTCCCCAACACCGACGCGCCCAACCACCCGTACGACCCCGGCATGAATCGCTGGCTCAGCGCCCGCGACATGGCTGAGCTGGCCGCCTGCTGCCTGGAGGCCCCGCGGCCCCAGTTCGGGATCTTCTACGCCGCCTCGCTCGGCGGCGAGCGCAAGTGGGACCTGAGCAACGCCAGGGAGTTGGTGGGCTGGGAACCGCGCGACCGCGGCGCACCATCCGCATACGCAGCAACAAGATAGCGGTCAGGCGAGCGCACGTCTCCCAGTTGACAAAGTGCCCTCCAGCGTCGATCTTCGTTGCCCCGAGCGGGTTGCCGTGACCTAGTTCCAGACCGCCTGATGCTGTTCATCCACAGCGCCATCGGGTACGTGGGTCTGCTTGCGTGCGCATGGCTGTGCGGCCAGCGTCACCGACGCTTCCCCTGGAAGACTGTGGCCGTCGCCACGGCTCTGCAGTTCGGATTGACCGGTCTGCTGCTGCGGCCATCCGTGCGCGAGCCCCTGTTTGCGCTGACCTCGGCAGGCGTCCAGCTCCTGCGCACGACCTCGCTGAGCGCGAACCGGTCGTTGCTCTTCAGCGGCATCAGCAGCGACCGCTTCGTGCAGGACTACGGCGCGACGTTCGCGCTCGAGATGGCCGGCATCCTCATCTTCGTGGCCGCGCTGTCCCGGATCCTGTACTACTACCGGGTCCTGCCCTGGATCGTCGCGCAGCTCGGTCGCTTCATGCAGGTGACGATGGGCATCAGCTCGGCGGAGAGCGTCGCGGTGGCCGCTAACATCCTGCTGGGCATGACCGAGGCGCCGCTGCTGATCCGGCCCTACGTGCGGCGTCTGACCGAGAGCGAGCTGTTCTGCGTGATGGCGGGCGGCATGGCCACCATCGCGGGTACGGTGATGGTCGTGTACGCGGTCATGCTCGCGCCGATCGTGCCGGACATCGCCGGGCATCTGCTGCTGGCGTCGATCATCAGCGCGCCGGCGGCAGTGGCCGTGGCCAAGGTCATGGTCCCGGAGACAGGACGCCCGGAGACCGCCGAACGGGGCGTGGTGATCCCCCGCGACGAGAGCCGCAACGCGCTCGATGCGGCGGCCCAGGGCGCTGCCGAAGGCATGCAGCTCGTCATCAACATCGTCGCCATGCTCGTGGCGTTCATCGGCCTGGTCACGCTGGCGAACGAGGCCGTGGGCATGCTGGGCCGATGGCTGCTGCCTGGCAGTTCCTGGGATATCCAGTCGCTGGTGGGTCTGCTGTTCCAGCCGCTGGCCTGGCTGATGGGCGTGAGCTGGAGGGAGGCAGCGACCATTGGGGAGTTGATGGGGCTGAAGACCGTGCTGAACGAGTTCGTTGCCTACGCGGACCTGGTGCGGCGGATGCAGGCCCAGGCGCCGCTGAGCACGCGCGGCTTCATCGTCGCCACGTATGCCCTGTGCGGCTTCGCCAACGTGGGCTCGGTCGCCATCATGGTGGGCGGCATCGGCAGCCTGGCGCCCGAACGCCGTCCGGACCTGGCGCGCCTGGGCCTTCGCTCCATCGTCGGCGGCAGCCTGGCAACGATGATGACCGGTTGCGTCGTGGGCGTGTTCCTGTAGGCGGCACGGCGCCGGCGCGCGGCGGGGCGCGCGGCGGGCCGGAGGAGACGGCAGGACCGACAGGATCGAAAGACCGCGGGATCGCCACCAGCGCTTCGAGCGTCTAGGCGGTAGTCGCTGGGCAGATCCCGCAGCACCGTGGCGAGAGATAATGCGAAAAGATCGCAAGCCCGCTTACCGGGCCCAGTTCGACGGCCACCGGCGTCTGGCGGCCGCCGTGATCCTGCAAGCCATCAAGGACCTGGAGGCGCCCCTCAACGAGCAGGACCATGAGACCACCGCCGAGTTCCTCGAGGGTGACATGTGGCCCTTCTCGGACGTTCTGGACCTGCCGCGAGACGGGCAGGCGCTGCGCGACTACCTGCGCCGGGTGAGCCTGCGGGTGTCCGAGGAGATAGTCTAGGCCGGGCGGCCCCACCCGGCCATGTGCGAGCGAGAGGAACACCCGTCCAGATCTCCCCGGAGGGAGTTCCTCGCCGCGAAGCGCGCGGATGAGCACCGCGGCGCGCCGCGTGATCCAGCGCACGGCAGCGGGTCACCATCCCGCCGATGTTCTGGATGACTCCCCTTTGCCGCGCGAGGTACCAGTCTGCCATGGCCAAGAGCGTGGGCATGTTGGTCGGCGCCCTGTCTCTCGCCTGGGTCTTCCTGCAGATCGGCGTGGGGCTGCTGAACCACTAGGACCGCCGCCGCCCCCTCGGGAGCGCGCGCCCATGCGCGGGGCCCCGGCGTTCATCCGAGGAAGGGATTGGCGCGGCGCTCCTCACCCAGCCGTCCTGCCGGTCCATGCCCCGGAACGAAGACCGTGTCGTCGCCGAGCGGCCATAGCTGCCGCCGGATGGAGTTCAGCAGGGCGGCGTGATCGCCCCCCGGCAAGTCCGTCCGGCCGATCGATCCGCGGAAGAGCACGTCGCCCGTGAACACCGTCGCCGCCGCGGCGCAGTGATAGGCCACGTGTCCAGGCGTGTGTCCCGGGCAGTGCAGCACGGCCAGCTCCACCGAGCCGAACCGCACGCTGTCGCCCGCGGACAGCCAGCGGTGCGGCGCGAACGGCACCGCCAGCTCCAGGCCGAACAGCTCGGCCTGCTGAGGCAGCAGCTCCATCAGGAACCGGTCGCCGCGCTCCGGCCCCCAGATCTCGGCGCCAGTGGCCGCAGACACGGCTCCCGCCGCCCCCACATGGTCGATGTGCCCGTGGGTCAGCAGGACGTGCGTCACCGTCACGCCCACCTCCCCCGCGGCAGCCATGATCCGCGCGGCATCGCCGCCCGGGTCGATCACCGCCCCGACGCCTGTCTCGGTGCACCACACCACGGAGCAGTTCTGGACCAGCGGCGTCACCGGCACGATGTGGTATCTCACCCCACCTCCTTCTGCTGCGCCGCTCGCCAGTCCTGGCCGCTCGCGGCCGCTCACGCCCCGAGATCCAGCCGGAGCGTCCGGATGCCGCGGGCCGGCACCAGCGTCTCCACCCGATTGCCGGCGCGGCGCACCTCCTCGCCTGCTGCGGGCCTCTCGAGCAGGTCGGTCACCGCGGCGTCGCGCACCTCCCCCAGCAGCGAAGGCTCCAGTTCGAGACAGGCGCGCGCGCCCTCGGGCGACGGGTTGTGGAGCCGCACGATCAGCGCCTGGCCCGCCTCGGCCCACTTCAGCGCATCGAGCACCACGCGCCCGGCAGCCAGCCGCACGAACTGCCCCACCTGCGGCAGGCGCCCCTCGTGCACGCCGGTCCCCACCACGCGCAAGGGGTGATTCAGAGCCTGCCCGTCGGCGATCGCTCGCTCCACTGCCAGCTCGCCCGCATAGGCCCGCACCGTGAACCTCGCCTCGTGCTGGCCGATCTCCGGCAGGATGTCCGGGTCGTAGCTGCTGCGGATCAGCGTCACGCGCAGCACGCTCCCGTCGAGCGAGTGCCCGTACTTGCAGTCGTTGGCCACCAGGCAGCCCGCCGGACGCCCCGCCGCCGTGCCGTGCACCTGCGCCCAGCGCAGCGCCGGCACTTCTTCGTGGCGGCGCTGCTCCCGGTCGATCGCCCCGAACGGGATCTCGTAGCGCCCGCTCGCCCCGGCCAGAGCCAGCGGCAGGCGCCAGCTCAGCGCCGGCACGCCAGTCTGCGGCGTCCCGCGCTGGAACCAGGTCCCGCGCAGCGCCACGTGCACGCGCGGATCGCCCGCGTGCACGGCGTAGGTGAGCGTGAACTCGGACTCGCCGATGCTGAGATCGGCCTCGATCGCCGCGACGTAGGGCCCCCGAGCGCTGCGCCGCAGGCCGCGCACGCGCGGGTGTTCCGCGGCGCCGTCGGCATGGTCGATCAGCCAGGCCGTCATCCCGTGCGGGCGCTCGACCACCAGCTCCAGCGGCCAGCTGCCGGCCGCGGCGTCGACCAGCTCGCTCCCGGACTGCTTGTCCACCAGCGACAGGATGCCGCCGCTGACCGGGTCCAGCTCCAGCCGCACCAGGTCGTTCTCGAGCCCTTCGGGACTCCGCTCGCGCCGCGAATAGGGGCAGTGGTGCTCGCGGCCGAGCTGCCAGGCGCGCGCTGCCAGCGGCAAGCCGTTCGGCTCCTGCTCGACCACCGTGTACACCGCGTACCCCAGCCCTGGCACGCGCACGGGGAAGGCGAGCTCGACGTACTCGTGCCCCCAGTAGTGGCCCCCGCCGATCGTCTGCGCCGGGGCGCACTTGCCGTCCGCCGTGTGCACGGCGAACGCCCGCTCGCGCAGGGGCCGCCCGTGCAGGCGCGTCGCCCAGACCGTGACCTTGACGATCTCGGTCCGGTCGGCCGCGGTCGGGTTGAACACCAGGAACGGCCGAGCCCCGCCGCCGCTCTGGTCGGCTGCGGTCAGCGCCCCCTCGGCACTGCCGAAACCCACCCCGGCGCCCGTGGCGTCGACCTGGAGCGCCGCGGGCCTGGCGGCGCCCGCGCAGGCCACCGGCGACGCCGTGTGCACCTGGGCGGCCAGCGCCCGCAGCGCCTGCGCCTCGATCTGCCCGGTCGTCGCCATGGTCTTCTGGAACAGGCCGTGCGCGTAGGTGCGCGTGTCGCGCACTCCCGAGCCCGGCAGTATGTCGTGGAAGTGGCTGAACAGCGTGTCGCGCCACCCCTGCAGGAGGGCGGCCCGCGGATACGGACTGCCAATGGTCGCTGCCGCCAGCGCGGCCGCCGCCTCGGCATCCGTCAGGCGGTTCTCGCCGAACCGATTCGCGCGCTTGATCAGCGTCTGGGTCGTGTAGCAGCCGGCGAACTCGAAGTTCAGCTCGCGCGCCAGCACCGGCAGCTTGTCGCCGGCTGCCGCTGCCCGGTCCATGTAGTCCTGCGCGCGCGCGAAGCGCATGGCCGGGAAGATGGGCCACCGGTCCATCTCGATGATCCGGTTCAGATCGCACCGCGTGGGTCCACCCCCGTGGTCGCCCACGCCGTACACGAACAGGTGATCCCGCAGCCCCGTCTCGCGGGTGAACAGCCGCCAGTCGCGCAGGACCGTCGCGCCGCCGATCTGGCCGTTGTAGCCCTGGGCCGCGTTCGAGTCGTTGCGCACCAGCACGCGCGCGCCGTCGGGACCCTGCCACCAGAACAGCCACGGCCGCCGCATCCCCTCGCCGCCGGGCCGGTGCATGTACACGTAGCGCACACCTCCCTGCACGAGGTAGGTCGGCACCGTGGCCGCATGCCCGAAGGTGTCCGGTGCCCAGTCGATGCGCACGTCCTCAGGCTTCAGTCCGAACAGCTCCTGCACGAACTGCCGGGTATAGAGCAGGTGCCGGCACAGGCTCTCGCTGCTGGCCAGATTCTTGTCACCCTCGACCCAGTGGCTGGCCGTGACCTCCCAGCGACCCGCCCGCACCTGCGCGGCGATCTGTTCGAGCAGGTCGGGCCGGTACTCCTGGATGATCCGGTAGGTGCTCGCCTGGCTCTGCGAAAAGCAGAAAGCCGGAAACTCCTCCATCAGCCGCAGCACGGTGCCGAACGTGTCCACCGTGACGCTGACCGTCTCGGGCCACGACCACATCCAGTTCATGTCGATGTGCGCATGGCCGACGCAGTGCACGGTGTACTGCTTGGCGGTGGCCGCCAGCGGCGCGAGCAGATCCTCCACCTGCGCCGTCGCGTCCGCCAGCTTCCCCAACTCACCGCCCGCCAGCGCCCCCTGCGCCGCCGCCTGCGCCTGCGCCACCCGCGGCCGCCACTCGGCCGACTGCTCCGGATGCAGCCGGCATAGCTCCTCGGCGAACTCCACCTCGGTCTGGATCCGCTCCCCCATCCACGCGGCGTGCGCCTGGGCTCCGTCCAGCTCGTTCCGCAACTGCATGCTCGGCTCCTTTTCCGCAGGACAATCATGGCGCCGCGCCGGGCGGCGGGGCGCTCTGCTGTCCCGGTCGCCCGCACCCGCCCGGTTGCGCCGAACGCGGCAAGACCTCCGCACCGTGCCGCAGGCCACGCCCTGCCGGCGCCGCGCCGGGCGGTTGCGGCCAGCCGCGGAGGGTGCCCGCCGTGCGCGCCGTACACCGGCGCGCCAGCCGGGCACTCCCACCCCGGGGCACGGACACTCGCTTGCCATGGCAAGGTACGCCCCGCCCCGGATGCAGGCAAAGGATCTGCTTCGCCATCCGCAGCGCCGTCGTGCACGGCGACGCGCACGGCCCGGTGCGCTACCCGAAACCGGGTTGACACTCGCTGCGGACCGCGGTTGGTTGGCGCAGGCGGAACCGCGCCGGACGCGGCTGGCCAGTGCGGCAGCGAGGTTCCCGCCCCGGCGTCCGCCGTGACCGGAACGACACCGAGGAGACCCGAGATGCCCGCATACCGACACGCCACCTATGCTGGCGAGAGCCTCGCCCTGGACAACGGCAGCATCCGGCTGGAGGTGCACAAGCGCGTCACCGGCTGGGGCTGGATGGAGATCTTCGCCCCCGACGGCACCTGCATGGCTGTCCTCGACCATCTCGGCGAACTGCTGGTGCGCGACCAGGAGATCCCCATGCGCCTGGAAGCGCCGGCCGCGGTGCGGAGCAGCAGCGCCGCGGGCCAGGCTGTCCGCTTCGCCGTGGCGTCGCTCATCGTCAAGGAGAAGCTGGCCGGGACGTCTTTCGAGCCGTGGCTGAACTATCCGCTGGAGAGGCACTGCATGACCGGAGAGGTGGTCGTCACGCTGGATGCGCGGCGGCCGCTCGTGCGCCTGTCCTACCGCCTCGTCTCGCAGGCCAATCAGTATGCCCGCTATGTGCGCGGACCCTGGCTGAAGGTCGGCGAGGGCTCGTTCGGCGCACGCAAGACCGACGGCATGCTGCCGGGCGTCGAGTGGCTGGTGGGCGAGGAATGGTCGAGCGGCACGGACTGGTTCAAGGATCCCTGGGCCCTGCGCGTGGTCCCGCATCCCAACAAGGTGACCGCGCCTGTGCTGGCGCTCAGCTGCGACGGCTGGGGCATCGGCCTGGCCTGGGACCCGCGGCAGGAGGCGAGCGGTTGGTTCAACTACCGCCGCTGCCGGCCCCAGCCCGTGTTCGCCTCGCCCAACTTCGTCGACCGGCGCAACCATCACCTGCTGGGACTCATGGTGCCGGACGCGACCACCGAGGCCGAGGAGAACCAGGTCTACCGCGAGCCGCCCCTCGAGCTGCACGTGGGCCAGCCCGTGGACTTCGACGCCGAGGTCTTCCTCGTGCGCGGCGACAGCCTGTCCGTTCTGGTCGACTGGGTGCAGCGCCACGGCTTGCCCGCGCCCCAGGCCCGCTGGCCCCTGCCGGAGGCGCTGGACCGCATCGCCGGCGCGTACGCGGCCCACCTGTGGCACCCCGGGCGCGGGTTCGGGACGGAACAGCGGCCCGATGCGGTAGGGCCGCACGTGCCTCGGTTCGCCGCGCCGTACATCGCCCGCAACCCCGGGACCGAGCTGGCCCGCCAGCTGCAGGAGCGCGTGGACTGGTGCCGCCGGCAGCATCCCGTTGCCCCGCCCACGCGCGCCGAGCTGCGGCGCCGGGGCGCCGAGATCTGCGGCTGGCAGCGCAAGGACGGCTCCTTCTCGTTCGATCCGCGCGGCCGCCACTACGTCAAGGACGACTTCATGGTCGCCACCACGTATCTGGAGCCCATGGGACTCGAAGGCGACACCGCGCTCGACATCACCGTCCTGCCGGCCCTCGAGTTGCTGGACCTGGCGGCGCGCACCGGCGACGAAGAGCTGGCAGGCGCGGCTCGGCGGGCGCTCGATTTCTGCCTGCCCATGCAGCGTCCCGAGGGCGGCGACTACTGGGAGACGCCTCTCCATGCCCCGAATCTGCTCGCCGCCGGACACGCGGCCGTGGCCTATCAGCTCGGCGCCAGGCACTTCGGCGCGCCGCAGTACCACGAGCGCGCCGTGCACTGGATCCGCTCTCTGCTGCCGTTCACCCATCTGTGGGAACCGGACGGCATGCCCATGCTCTACAACACCAAGCCGTGCCTGTGCGCCAGCGACTGGTTCTTCGCCAACTGGGTGCGCGATCACGTCCAGTGGGAGGTGTTGGAGACGTTCGCCCTGTCCCGGGAGCACGGCATTCGCTGGCGCGAGGTGGATCCCGACATCGACTGGCGGCGCTATCAGGAAGGTGTCACCACCGCAGCCCTGCGCTGGTTGATCGATCACCGGCGCGACGACTGGCGCCCTCACAACATCCCGGACACGGTGGCCCTCTACCGCCAGGGCAAGCTCGACATGTGCTTCGCCGACACGCACAACAGCACCACCGGCAAGTACGGCGGCATGGGCATCATGCCCGACGTCATCGCGGTGAACATCCTGGCGCTGCTGGAGGAGGATGGCAGGTAGCCCGTCCTGGTCAGTGCTGCCGTGCTGTTCGGCACGCAGCCGCTCGGGCGCGCGGGTCTCCGGCTCGCCAGCGGCCTGGCGCGCTCCACGAACTCAGGTCGAGCCAGCCAGAATGCCGACAGCGAGCGCATGCTGGTGCCAGCGCGGGCTTGCAGCCGCCAAGAGCTGGTGTTACTCTTGTGCCGGCAATGGCATCTCGGACGGCCTCGTAACACTGGCCCCAAGGAACTCGTTCGATGCCCAAGGCACAGCCCATCCTCCTGTCGCTCGCGCTCCTCGCTTCTGCGGCACACGCGACCGAGCCGGAGTTCGCCAAGCTGAACACATCTGACGCCGGTGTCATCGACCCCGGGGCAGTCGAGGTCTGCGTTGCGTACGACTTCTGCGAGGCGCGGAAGAGCTTCGCCGACGATCGGCACACCGTGGACCGGCAACGCCTGACCGAGCATGTCATGTCCGTGGGGCTCACGGCCGGCGTGAGCGCAGGTCTCGACGTGGCGGCGGGGCTGGGCTACACCCGCGCGCGCGACCGGGAAGCCAACCCAGCTGAAGCCTCGGGCATCACCGATCTCGCACTGAGCGGCCGCTGGCGTCTGGCCGGAACCGACGCCTGGGCCGTCGCCCTGTTGCCCGCCCTCCTCCTGCCGATCGGAACCGAGGCCTCCGATGGCAACGCCGGGACTACCCAGGGCTACACCTCTGCGGGGATCTCGCTGCTCTATCAGCGTGCGCTCGGTCCACTCCCGGCGAACCTGGAGGCGGGCTACACGATCGGGATGGGCAGCGGGGCGGAGGAGTACGAGGGCACCGCCACGGTGAACCTCGCGATCGGTTGGCAGGCGGCTCCTGGCGTCCTCCCCATCGTCGAGGCCAACTGGTCGCGGGATTCGTTCGCCGGGGCCTCCTCGAGCGCCATGGCGCTGACTGTCGGCGTGTTGTTCCCCACGGAGAACGCCGGACGGTTCCAGCTCGGCGCGAGTCCGGTAGTCGCCGGTCGCAATACGGATGCCGGAATCGCCTGTCAGTTCTCCTGGGTCCGCGAGTTCTCACCGAGAGGAGTCCGCTGATGCACGTTCCCGATGGCTTCATGAGTGCCCCGGTGAACCTGGCTGGGGCCGTGGTCTCGACCGCGGCGGTCGGGACCGCCCTGGCACGCGCCAAGGACACCCTGGAGGAGAAGCAGGTGCCGCTCCTGGCCGTCACCGCGGCCTTCATCTTCGCCGCCCAGATGCTGAACTTCCCGGTGGCAGCCGGCACCAGCGGCCACTTTCTGGGAGCTGTCCTCGCGGCTGTGCTCCTGGGACCCTGGAACGGCATGATCGCCCTGTCGCTGGTGGTGATCCTGCAATGCCTGCTCTTCGGTGACGGTGGGCTGACCGCTCTCGGGACCAATGTCTTCAACATGGCCGTTCTCGGGTGTCTGGCCGGATGGGGCATCCTGCGGGTACTGAGGCGGTTGCTGCCGCAGAACCGGGCCGGGCTCATGGCGGCCGTGGCCGGGGCAGCCTGGGCCTCCATCGTGCTGGCCGCCTCGGCGTGCGCCGCAGAGCTGGCCTTCTCGGGAACTGCGCCGCTCGGTGCCGCTCTGCCCGCCATGGCGGGAGTGCATGCCATCATCGGCGTCGGCGAAGCCCTCATCACGATGGCGGTGTTGGCGGCGGTGTATTCGTCGCGACCGGATCTGCCGGCCGAGAGGGAGGTCTCGCGATGAACCGGAACGTTCGCTTCCTCTTGCCCGCCCTTGCCGTGTCGGTGCTCCTCGCCTTGCTTCTCTCGCCGTTCGCCTCGTCGCGTCCCGATGGCCTGGAATGGGTGGCCGAGGCAAGGGGCTTCCTGCACTTGAGCGAGGGGGAACCGCCGCTGCAGGCGCCAATCCCGGACTACATCCTGCCGGGGGTCGAGTCAGAGAGGTTGGCGACCGGGCTGGCAGGTCTTGTCGGCACGCTGCTCGTGTTCGGGGCGGGGTGGAGCGTGGCCAGGTTTCTCCGCCGACGGTAGCAGCGCCCGCCCAGCCGCGAGCGTGGCGACCGGTAGGTACCCCCAGGGGGACGCGGGCGCGAGCACCGGCTCTTCATCCAGAGCGATCGGCTTGAGTCAGTACTGGGAGAGTCTCGCCTACCGGAGCGGTCCCCTCCACCGCCTGGACCCTCGCCTGAAGATCGTGACCGCGCTCGGCTTGCTGCTGCTGGCGGTCTCGATTCCGGCGCAGGACGCCAGGGCATTCGTCGGCTTCGGCCTGCTGTGGGGCTTGCTGCTCCTGCTCGCCAGGCTCCCGTTCCGCAGGATCGTGGCGGCGCTCCTGCTGGTCGCTCCCTTCGTGGCCATGACCACCCTGTTCTGGCTGCTGCCTGGCACAGCGCGCCTGCACCGGCGTCTCTATGTGGCGGCGGTCCTGAAGTCCGTCCTGGGCGTCGCGATGCTGGCCGTGCTGGCCTCGACTTCCCGCTTCGCCGATCTCCTCGATGCCCTCCGCCGGCTGGGAGCGCCGTCGCTTCTCGTGCGCCTGCTAGGGCTCACGTACCGCTTCTTCTTTGTCTTCGTCGAGGAGCTCTGGCGCATGCGCCGCGCCTTGACGGCGCGCGGCTTCCAGGCGCGATGGCTGGCCCACGCGCCAGTCCTGGGAAGAATGCTGGGAGTCCTGTTCCTGCGGGCCTACGAGCGCGGCGAACGCGTCCACCTGGCCATGGCGGCCCGCGGCTACGGCCGCGAGCCCCCTCCTCCTCCATTGCCGCGGCCCGCCACCGGCCAGCTTCTGGCGGCTGGAAGCGTGCTGGCTGCCGCCGCCGTCTGGAGGTTCCTCGCGTGAGCGCTGCCGCCGTGGATGCGCGCGAACTGAGCTACCGGTACCCCGACGGCACGGCTGGCCTGGAGCACGTCACGTTCCGGCTGCAGGCAGGCGAGCGGGTGGCGCTCCTGGGAGCGAACGGTGCCGGGAAGTCCACCCTGCTCCTGCTCCTGGCAGGCATGCTGCGCGGCAGCGGCACGCTCGAGATCGATGGCCTGCCCGTGAACCGGCGCAATCTCCCCGAGGTTCGCCGGCGCGTGGGCATCCTCTTCCAGGATCCCGATGACCAGCTATTCTGCCCCAGTGTGCTGGAGGACGTGACCTTCGGCCCTGCGAACCTGGGCGTGGCGCCCGAAGCGGCGCACCAGCGGGCGATGTCGGCGCTGGCTCAGGCCGGCATCGCGCACCTGGCGCACCGGCCTGCCCATCATCTGAGCCTGGGAGAGAAGCGGCGGGCGGCGCTCGCGGCTGTGCTCTCCATGGAACCCACCGTCCTCCTGATGGACGAGCCCACCAGCAGCCTCGATCCGAGGGGACGGCGGGAGTTGGCGCACCTCCTGAGAGGACTGGACGGCACGCAGCTGGTGGCCACCCACAACCTCGACTTCGCCCGGCGCACGTGCGATCGTGCCCTGGTGCTGCTGGAGAAGCGCCTGACGTACGACGGGCAGCTCCTGCCCCTGCTGGAGCGCGAACAGGACCTGGAGGCCTGGGGTCTGCAGTGATGCGCGGGTGGCTGCGGCGCGGGAGACCCGGACGACAAAGGGCCCGCGGCCTCGCCGAATCCGCCGCAAGCCCTTGTCCTGTGCTGGTGCGCCAACAGGGATTCGAACCCCGGACCCGCTGATTAAGAGTCAGCTGCTCTACCAGCTGAGCTATTGGCGCTCCCGTCCGGAATTGGGCGGTGAAACTAAACTGCGCGCCACGGGTTGTCAAGCTGCCGCGCCGCCGCGGCCAGGTCCAGCATCGCGGCTGCCCCGGATCTGGCCAACATCGTGCAGCGCCTTGACTTTCGTGGTTCGGTGGCCTAGAATCTCGTCCTCACACAGCCCGGCGCCTGGCAGCTCATGGCCGAACGACTCGCCACACTGGAGAAGGCATTTCGGCAGCACCCAGAGCTGCCGCTGTTCGCCCGGCTGGCAGAGCGGTACCTGCAGCGCGGTCTGCTCCAGCGCGCTGCCGAGCTGTGCCGCGGGGGGTGCGCGCGCTTCCCGGAGTACGCGCCCGGTCACGCGGTCCTCGGCCGTTGTCTGGAAGCGCTGGACGACCCCGCAGCAGCGCGCGAGGCTCTCCGCCGGGCTCTGGAGCTCGACCCGCACAGCCCGGCGGCGCTCAAGCGCCTGGCGGCGTTGCAGCAGCGGCTCGGTGACGAGCGATCGGTGCGCGAGCTGCTGGCGCAGGCCAGCAGCCTGGATCCGTTCGATGAGGAGGCCCGCTCGCGGCTCGACGAGCTGACCTACACGGCGCGCCTCGAGGAAGTCGGCGCGAGGGTGGTCCCGTACGACGAGCTGCCGCGCGAGCAGGAGATCCAGGCCGCCATGCGCGACCGCGCTGGCGCCGGGGATGCAGCGCCCGAGCGCGAGGTCGCCGACGAGCCAGCGGCCGGGGCTGCGGCTGCGCCGGCGCCTGCGGCCGAGTTCCCCGACCTGGCGCCTGCGGGAGCCGCGGTCGGCGGCGTGGAGCCCGAGGCTGCCCAGTCGGCTGACGGGTTCCGCGCTCCCTGCCAGGCCGGCGTGGCGCCCGTGGCTGCGGCGCCCCTCGCCCGCGAGCCCGGCCGGCCGGCAGCGAGCGCCGACGAGCAGCCGCTGCCGCTGCACGACGAACAGGTCGCGCACGTGCTGACCGAGATCCAGGGAGCGCCCGCGCAGCCGGCCGGGACGGCGACGGGCGCGCCCGGCAGCGACGGCAGTGTCGAGCCGGGCGCACCGCCGGCGGCGGTGGCGGGCTTCATTCCGGCCCTCGCCACCGCAACGCTCGCGGCGATCTGCGAGCGCCAGGGACTGACCGAGCACGCGGCGCGCGTGTACGAGTTTCTGTTGACGAAGGACCCGGCCAACGAGCAGTGGCAGGCCAAGCTGGCCGCACTGCGCGCCCAGGGCCCTGCCACAGACGGACCACCATCGGAGAAGAGGTGCTGAACAGATGGCCGACACCACGGACTTCCGCAACGGCTTCACGATGCTGCTGGACGGCGAGTTCCTGCAGATCGTCGAGTTCCAGCACGTGAAGCCGGGCAAGGGCAGCGCCTTCGTGCGCACCAAGCTCCGGAACGTCCGGACGGGCGCGGTGCTGGACCGCACCTTCCGCTCGGGGGACAAGGTCGAGGAGGTGCGGCTGGAGAAGCGGGAGATGCAGTTCCTCTACCGCGACGGCGAGCTGTTCCATTTCATGGATCTGGACACGTACGAGCAGATGAGCGTCCCCGGCGAGCTCGTCGGCGAGCAGGCCAGCCTGCTCAAGGAGAACGAGACGGCCTACGTGCTCATCGCGCTCGAGAAGCCGATCGGGGTGGAGCTGCCCAACTTCGTCCAGTTGCGGGTCGCCCGCACGGAGCCCGGACTGCGCGGCGACACCGCGACAGGAGCCGTGAAGCCCGCCGTTCTGGAGACCGGGCACCAGGTGCAGGTGCCGCTGTTCATCAACGAGGGCGACGTGCTCAAGATCGACACCCGCACGGGCAACTACGTCGAGCGCGTGTAGGCTGCTGCCCACCGCCCCGCACGGGCACGGGAGGCCCATTGGACGAATCGAGAGTCAAACGGCTGCTGGAGCTGCTGCAGGGTACCGACGTCGAGGAACTCGAGCTGGAGCACAGCTTCTGGCGCGGGACGCGCGTGCGGATCGTGCGCCGGCGCGCCGCTGCTCCGCAGGCCGTCGGCCCCCTCGGGGCGCAATCCGCGGCGGCAGCGCCGGCGGCGGCGCCAGCGCCCCATTCCGAGGCCGCGCGAGCCGCCGAGGCGCCCGCCGAGGCCTCCGGCGTGGTGATCGCCTCGCCCATGGTGGGGACCTTCTATCGCTCGCCGTCCCCGGACGCCCCCGCGTTCGTCTCGGCGGGCGATCGGGTGCATATCGGCCAGACGGTCGGGATCATCGAGGCCATGAAGATCATGAACGAGATCCACGCCGAGGTCGAGGGCGAGGTGATCGAGATCCTGGTGGCCAACGGCGATCCCGTCGAGTACAACCAGCCGCTGATCAGGCTGCGTCCCCTGTAACCGGGACCATCGCCGTTGTTCGGGAAGATCCTCATCGCCGATCGGGGCGAGATCGCGCTGCGGGTGATCCGTGCCTGCCGCGAGCTCGGCATCTCGACCGTGGCCGTGTACTCGGAGGCCGACCGCCACTCGCTCCACGTGGCGTTCGCGGACGAAGCCGTGTGCATCGGCCCGCCGCCGGGAGAGGCCAGCTACCGGAAGGTGGCGCACATCATCAGCGCGGCCGAGCTGGCCAACGCCGACGCCATCCATCCCGGGTACGGGCCCCTGGCCGAGAACGCCGAGTTCGCGGCGCTGTGCGCCCAGTGCGGCATCCAGTTCATCGGCCCTCCCGCCGAGGCGATCCGCCGCATGGGCGACAAGGCCCTGGCGCGACGCTCCATGGCGGCCGCCGGTGTGCCGATCATCCCGGGCAGCGACGGCCAGGTCGGCTCGCTGGAGGAGGCCCGCCGCCTGGCCGCTCAGATCGGCTACCCGCTGCGCCTGAAGGCTGCCGCCGGCGGCGGCGGCCGCGGCATGCGCGTGGTCAGCAGCGCCGACGAGCTGGCCGAGTCGTGGCACATGGCCACGCTGGAGGCGCGCAGCACGTTGGCCAGCGACGCGCTCTACGTGGAGCGCTCGGTGGAGCGGGCGCGGCACATCGAGATCCAGCTCCTCGGCGACGCGGCCGGCAATCTGGTCTTCCTGGGCGAACGGGAGTGCTCGATCCAGCGGCGGCACCAGAAGCTGCTGGAGGAGAGCCCCTCGCCGGCGGTGAGCGAGGAGCTGCGCCGGCAGCTCGGCGCCGCGGCCATCGCCGGTGCCCGCAGCGTCGGCTATCACAGCGTCGGCACCGTGGAATTCCTGGTGGATCCCGACCTCCGGTTCTACTTCATGGAGATGAACACGCGCATCCAGGTCGAGCACCCGGTCACCGAGATGGTCTCGGGCGTCGACCTGGTGAAGGAGCAGATCCGCATCGCGGCCGGAGAGCCACTCGGGTACGGGCAGGACGCCGTCCACCTCTGCGGGCACGCGATCGAGTGCCGGATCAACGCCGAGGACCCGCGCCGCCACTTCGCCCCCTCGCCCGGCCAGATCACGGCGCTGCACTTTCCCGGCGGGCCCGGAGTGCGAGTGGACAGCCATCTGTATCAGGGGTACACCATGCCTCCCCACTACGACTCGCTGCTGGCCAAGGTGATCACCCACGGCCGCGACCGGCCGGAGAGCCTGATGCGGATGCGGCGAGCACTGGAGGAGATCGCGATCGACGGGATCGCCACGACGATTCCCTATCATCGCGCCCTGCTCCAGGACCCGGACTTCGTGGCGGGGCGATTCGACACGGAATTCGTCCGGCGCAAGCAGCTCGACCTGGGGCCCCTTCCGGACAGTGGCCGAGGAGGATGACATGAGCGAGACGCAGATCCCCGAACAGCTCCTGTACGCGGCGTCGCACGAGTGGGTGCAGGTCGAGGGCGACCTGGCGACGTTCGGCATCACCGACTTCGCCCAGTCGGAGCTCGGCGACATCGTGTTCGTCGAGATACCCGCGGTCGGCGCGACGGTGCGCGCCGGCGAATCCTTCGGCACGATCGAGGCCGTCAAGACCGTCGCCGACCTCATCGCACCCGCTTCTGG
Organism: uncultured Gemmatimonadaceae bacterium; assembly: GCA_964591015.1. Lineage (GTDB taxonomy): Bacteria > Latescibacterota > UBA2968 > UBA8231 > UBA8231 > SLHA01. The sequence goes on along the minus strand of CAZPXM010000006.1, from coordinate 7,423 downwards.
GGAGGTCGTCGAGGTCAACCACGCCCTGACTGACCACCCCGAACTCGTCAACAGCGCACCGTACGGGGCGGGCTGGATGATCCGCGTGCGCCTGGAGGACCGGGCCCAGCTGGAGGGGCTCATGGCCGCAGAGGAGTATCGCAAGCTGCTTGGCGCCCAGTGAGCTACGCGCGCTGGCTCCCTGCCGCGCCGCCGCGCCGGGACGGGCGTGGGCGCCTTGACGACGTCCAGCCGGCGGCTCTAGATTCTGCCCGGCTCTCGCCGCGACGCGGAACGAGTCCGGGCCTCCCGACGCGACGGCGCCGGCCCGGACCGCCAAGCCTCCGGTGGGAACGAGGCGAAGGCTGGGTGCCATGCTCAACCGAAAGGTCTTGTTGCTGAACCAGAACTACGAGCCGATGAGCGTCTGCAGCGTCCGGCGGGCGTTGCTGCTCATCCTGAACGGCAAGGCGCATGCGGTCGAGCTGCTGGGCGAGATGGTGCGCTCGGTGTCGGCCGAGTTCCCGGTCCCCAGCGTCGTGCGCCTGCAGCGCTACATCCATGCGCCGCGGCGGCGCGTGGTGCTGTCGAAGCGCAACGTGTTCCGGCGCGACAACTACGAGTGCCAGTACTGCGGCCTGCGCGGCGACAAGCTCACCCTCGACCACATCATCCCGCGCAAGGAGGGCGGCGGCGAGACCTGGGAGAACCTGGTGTGCGCGTGCACGCACTGCAACAACCGCAAGGGCGACCGCCGGCCCGAGCAGGTGGGGATGAAGCTCCGGCGCAAGCCCAGCCGGCCGAACAACATCACCTTCATTCGCAACTTCGTCGGGGTGAACGACCATCGCTGGCACCCCTACCTTTTCATCGACTAGCGCGGGGCGCGCCGGCTGGCGTTCGTCGCGCTCCCGTTCGCACTTCCTCGAGCTGACCGCTCCGAGAGGCCCTGTTCTCGCCCCATGACCGACGTCGCCCCGGACATCGTCGCCACCGATGCGGCCTCCTACGAGGTCAAGCTGGACGTGTTCGAGGGGCCGCTCGATCTGTTGCTCTATCTCATCCGCAAGGATGAGCTGGACATCTACGACATCCCGATCGCGCGCATCACGTCCGAGTATCTCCGGTTCCTGCAGGACCTCCACCGGCTCGACGTGGAGCAGGCATCCGATTTCATCCTCATGGCCGCGACGCTGCTGAAGGTGAAGGCGCAGATGATGCTCCCGCGCGAGATCGGCGACGTCGAGGCGGAGCCTGGGCAGGATCCGCGCGAGGAACTGGTCCGGCGGCTGCTCGAGTATCAGCAGTACAAGGAGATCGCCGACTGGCTGGGGCTGCAGAAGAAGGCGCAGGCGGACCTGTTCCTCAGACGGCAGGGCGTCGCCGAGGGCGAGGCGGCCGAGGCGCACCTGCAGCCGGTCTCGCTGTTCGCGCTGCTGCAGGTCTACCAGCACGTCCTGGAGGCGGTGCCGCAGCGCCTGGTGCACCAGGTCATCGACGAGGAGACCACCGTCGAGCAGTGCATCGACTACGTGCTCGCCGTGCTCGAACAGCGGGTCCGGATCCGCTTTGTGGAGCTGGTCGAAGGACGCAGCCGGATCGCTCTGGTGGCCACCTTCGTCGGCTTGCTGGAGCTGCTCAGGTCGCACCGGATCCGGGTCCAGCAGGCGCAGCCGTTCGCCGACATCTGGATCGAGCCCGCGGTGCCGGCAGCGGCGACGCCGGCGGTCACGGCGGCGGTGATGCGGGCCGAAGGGACCGAGTCGTGACGGAGTCGGAGCTGCCGCGCGCGCGGGCCCAGGCGATCATCGAGTCCATCCTGCTGGCCGCCGAAGAGCCGGTGCTCCCGGCCCGTCTGTGCGAGCTGCTGGACGGCCACAAGCTCCGGGACGTGCGGGAGATGGTGGCCGAGTTGAACCGGCACTACCAGGAGAACGGGCACGGCCTGGCGATCGTCGAGGTGGCCGGCGGCTACCAGTTCGCCACCCGCGCCGAGCTGGGCGCCTGGGTGCGCCGCTACCACCGGGACCGCACCACCATCCGGCTGTCGCAGGCGGCGCTCGAGGCGCTGGCGATCATCGCCTTCAAGCAGCCCGTGACGCGGGTGGAGATCGACAACATCCGCGGCGTGAGTTCGACCGGCGTGCTCCAGAAGCTCATGGAGCTCGATCTCATCCGCCTGGTCGGTCGCTCGGAGGGTGTCGGCCGGCCCATGCTGTTCGGGACCACCAAGGAGTTCCTCATCCATTTCGGCCTGAACAGCCTGGCCGACCTGCCCAGACCCAGAGAGCTCGAGGAGTTGCTGGCCGCCGGCGAACAGAAGGCCCAGGAGCGGCAGCGCGGGGAGGCACCGGCCGGCCTCGCCCTGCCGCCGGGCGCCGCGGACGGCGGCGGCCCGCCACAGGGGCCGGCCGTCCCGGCAGAGCTGACTCCTGGCGCCAGCGGCGCGGGGAGCGGCCGCGCAGACGATGACCAGCAGGCCGGCTGACGGGGGCGCCGGCACCGTGCCCGCGGCTGCGACTGCCATGCGGCTGAACCGCTTCCTGGCGCGCGCCGGGGTGGCTTCCCGGCGGGCCAGCGACGCGCTGATCCAGGCGGGACTGGTGCGGGTCAACGGCGCCGTGGCCCTCCACCCCGGAATGGTCGTGGACGCGGCCACCGATGCGGTCGAGTGCCGCGGTCGACCTGTGCGGCTGCCCAGTGCGTGCGAGTACATCGTCTTCCACAAGCCTGCGGGGTGCCTGGTCACCAGGCGCGACCAGCGGGGGCGTCGGACGATCTACGAGTACTTCGCCGGGCTGCATCCAGGGACCGTGGCGGTGGGGCGGCTGGACCAGGACACCACCGGCCTGCTGCTGCTGACCGACGACGGCGAGCTGGCGTTCCGGCTCATGCATCCGCGGTACGCCGTCGAGAAGGAGTACGAGGCGACGGTCGACGGCGTTCCCGCCGAGCCGGCGCTGGAGCGCCTGCGGCAAGGCGTGGAGCTGGAAGACGGCTGGACCGCGCCGGCCGCGGTCCGTCTGCTCGGGGTCGAGGCGAGCAGCGGCCGTCCCCAGGCCGTCGTGCTGCTGGGCATCCACGAGGGCCGCAAGCGCCAGGTGCGCCGCATGCTGCGCGCCGTGGGCCACCCGGTGCGGCGTCTCCATCGGCGCGCTTTCGGCGGGCTCGCGCTCGACCTGGAAGAGCCGGGTACCTGGCGGCGCCTGGCGCCGCCCGAGATCGCGGCGCTCAGGTCCCGGGTCGGCCTCCCGGCGCAGGAGTGAGACACGAGGCGGCATGGCGCGACCCGCGGGCCTGATCATCGCCATCGACGGCGTCGTCGGCGCGGGCAAGTCCAGCACGGCCCGCGGCGTGGCCGCCCGGCTGGGCTACCGCCACCTGGACACGGGCGCCATGTACCGCGCCGTGGCGCTCGCCGGCATGCGGGCCGGCGTGGAGCCGGGCGATGCGCAGGCGCTGGCGTCGCTGCTGGCGGCCACGCACATCGAGCTGCTGCCGGCGCCGCAGGGCGGCGCCGTGCTGGTGAACGGCGAGGACGTCAGCGAGGCCATCCGGCAGCCGGAGGTGAGCCGACGGGTGGGTGCCTTCGCGGACTCGGCGCTCGTGCGGCGGGCGCTGGTGCCGCAGCAGCAGCGTCTGGGAGCGGACGGCGGCGTGGTCGCCGAAGGCCGCGACATCGCCTCGGTGGTGTTCCCGGACGCGGAGGTCAAGATCCGCCTGGTCGCGTCGCTGGCGGCGCGGGCGCAGCGGCGCCTCCGCGAGTTGACGGCAAAGGGGGTGAGAACGACACTCGAGCAAGTGACCGCTGACATCCGGCGGCGGGATGCCGAGGACGCCGCGCGCGACTACGGCGCCTCGGGCACGGCCCGTGATGTCATCGAGCTGAACACGACCGGCATGACCCTGGACGAGCAGATCGAGCGCGTCGTCGCGCTGGCTCGTCGACACGGCGCCTGAGCGTGGCAGTTCACCTGTTCTCCCGGCCCGGAACGCCCGGGCCGGCCAGCATGTCGCTGGCGCGCGACGGCCGCAGGCCGGCCGCCGTGCTCCACTCCAACCAGAGCAACGAACGATGACAGAGCAGAACGCCGCGGACGCCGGCCACAGCGTCCCTCAGGAGCCCGTGGTCTACGGACATGCGCGCGCGGAGGATCTGGAGGCCCCCGAGTACTCGGCCGGACAGCACGACGAGATGATGGCCATGTACGAGGAGAGCATCTCCGGCATCAAGGAAGGCCAGGTCGTCAAGGGCCGGGTGGTGTCGGTGACGCCGACGGAGGTGCTGGTCGACATCGGCTTCAAGTCGGAGGGCTCGATCCCGATCAAGGAGTTCAGCGATCCGGCAGCGATCCAGGTGGGCCAGGAGATCGAGGTCTTCCTCGAGAGCGTCGAGGACCAGGACGGGCAGGTGGTCCTCTCGAAGCAGAAGGCCGATTTCATGCGCGTGTGGGACATCATCAAGGAAGCGCACGACACCGGCAACACGGTCCAGGGTCGCCTGATGCGCCGGATCAAGGGCGGCATCGTCGTCGACCTGTTCGGCGTCGACGCGTTCCTGCCCGGTTCGCAGATCGACATCCGCCAGGTCAAGAACTTCGATCAGTTCATCGGGCAGGAGTTCCCGTTCAAGATCATCAAGCTCAACAAGGCTCGCCGCAACATCGTCGTGTCCCGCCGGGCCGTGCTGGAGGAAGAGCGGGAGAAGATGCGCGCCGAACTCGTCAAGGAGCTGGAGGAAGGCCAGATCCGCGAGGGCGTCGTCAAGAACATCACCGATTTCGGCGCCTTCATCGACCTGGGCGGTCTGGACGGCCTGCTGCACATCACCGACATGTCGTGGGGCCGCGTCGGCCATCCGTCGGAGATGGTGTCCATCGGCGACCGGATCCGCGTCAAGGTGCTCAACTACGATCGCGAGCGCGAGCGCATCTCGCTGGGCTTGAAGCAGCTCACCCGGCACCCGTGGGAGAACATCGAGGAGAAATACAAGGAGGGACAGAAGGTCCAGGGCCGGGTGGTCAGCATCACCGATTACGGCGCCTTCGTCGAGCTGGAGGAGGGCATCGAGGGCTTGGTGCACATCTCCGAGATGTCGTGGACCCAGCATGTGCGGCATCCGTCCAAGCTCGTGCAGATCGGCGACCGGGTGGAGGTGATGGTCCTCAAGGTCGACAGAGAGGGCCAGAAGATCTCCCTGGGCATGAAGCAGACCGAGGCGGACCCGTGGGAGACGCTGGACACCAAGTACCCGCCGGGGACGCGCCTGGAGGGAACGGTTCGCAGCCTGACCAACTTCGGCGCTTTCGTCGAGATCGAGCCCAACATCGACGGCCTCGTCCACATCTCTGACATGTCCTGGACGCGGCGCATCCGCCAGGCCAGCGAGATGTTCAAGAAGGGCGACGTCATCCCGGTAGTAGTCACTGACATCGACAAGAAGCGGCGCCGCATCTCGCTGAGCCACAAGCTGGCCTTCGCCAACCCCTGGCCCGAGTTCGCCCGCAAGTACGGCGTGGGCACCGAGACGCACGGCCGCGTTCAGCGCATCCTGGAGCGCGGCGTGGTGGTGCTGCTGGAGGATGACGACGTCGACGGCTTCGTGCCGATGTCGCAACTGGGCATCGACGGCATTCAGAACCCGCACCAGTACTTCGCCGAAGGGCAGATCCTGCCCCTGAAGGTGATGGAGCTGGAGCCCGACCAGAAGAAGATCGTCCTGAGCGTCCGCGAGTACTTCAAGGACAAGGATCAGGCCGAGTACGAGCGGTACCTGGCCGAGCACCCGCTCCGCGAGGTCGAGGGCGAGATCGCCGCCGATGGCGAGGACGAGATGAACACCTGGGCCGAATCCGGCCACTGAGCGCCTCGGCGCGAGGCGGAGCGAGCGCCGGCCAGGCCGGTTGCCTGCTGGCCGGCGCTCGGCTCGCCCGCCCGGCCGCGCTCGCGTCGCCACCCGGTCCGAGGTCTGCCATGCCGGCGGGGAGCTCGCTCACTCCAGCCATGGAGCAGTACCACCGGTTCAAGCGGGAGTACCCGGACGCCATCCTGCTGTTCCGCATGGGCGACTTCTATGAGATGTTCTACGAAGACGCCCAGGAGGGCGCCGCGCTGCTCGGGCTGACGCTGACCAGGCGCAACCACGGCAAGACTGCCGGCGAGGTTCCCCTGGCCGGCGTGCCCCACCACGCGGTCGAAGGCTATCTGGCCAAGCTCATCCGGCACGGGCGCCGGGTGGCTATCTGCGAGCAGGTCGAGGATCCACGCCAGGCCAAGGGCGTGGTCCGGCGCGAGGTCGTCCAGGTCGTGTCGCCCGGCACGGCCCTGTCCGATGCGCTGCTCGACCGGCAGCGGAACAACTACCTGGCAGCGCTCTGCCCGCGCGGCGAGCTGACCGGCCTGGCGTTGGTGGACCTGTCCACCGCGGATTTCAGCCTCGAGGAAGTGCCCCGGGCGCGCCTGGCCGACGCGCTGACGACGATGGCGCCAGCCGAGCTGCTGGTCCCCGACGACGCGCCGGCGCCGTGGCTGGACGACCTGCAGCGCGCGCTCCCCACGGCGGCCGTGACCCGCATGGAGGCCTGGGCCTTCAGCTACGCCACCGCCTACGACGTGCTGCGCGAGCAGCTCCAGGTGCAGTCGCTCAGCGGCTACGACTGCGAGGATCTCGACGCCGCCGTCTGCGCCGGCGGTGCCGCGATCCGCTACCTGCGCGACAACCAGCGGGGCGCCGTCAGCCACATCAGCCGCGTCGCGCGGCGCCGGCCGGATGAGGCCCTGGTGCTGGACGCGGCGGCCCAGCGCAACCTGGAGCTGCTCCAGAACCAGCAGGACGGCAGCCGCGCCGGCTCCCTGCTGGAGGCACTCGACCGGACCCGCACACCGATGGGGGCCCGCCTGCTGCGCCGGTGGCTGCTGGCCCCCCTGCGCGACGCCACCGCGATCGGCGCGCGCCTGGACGCGGTGGAAGCGCTGTACTCCCACCGGGAGACGCGCGACCGCCTTGCCGCCCACCTGCAGCCGATCGGCGACCTCGAGCGGCTGGTGGCGCGGGTCTGCTGCCAGCGCGCCAATCCCCGCGACCTGGTGGCGCTGGGCCGCTCGCTGGCCGACCTGCCGGCCATCCGCGCCGAGATCGCCCGCCTGGAGGCGCCCCTGCTGCTCCAGCTCGCCAGCGACGGCCTGCCCGACGTCAGCGAACTGGTCGACAGGATACGGGAGACGCTGGTCGACGACCCCCCCCTGACGCTGGCCGAAGGAGGGCTGATCCGCGACGGCTGCCACGCCGAGGTCGACGCGCTGCGCCAGGCTGCCGCGGGAGGCCGGGAGTTCATCGCCCGGCTGCAGGCGCGCGAGCGCGAGCGCACCGGCATCAGGTCGCTCAAGGTCGGCTACAACCAGGTCTTCGGCTACTACCTCGAGGTCACCAAGCCCAACCTCCACC
>CAZPXM010000005.1:27697-70434 GCA_964591015.1 uncultured Gemmatimonadaceae bacterium | reverse complement strand
AAGACACGACAGCGCCGTAGCAGCTCGCACTTCTCGGCCTCGCCCACCGGGCCGACCACGCGGATGCGCGCGCGCGCCGGGCTGGCGGCCACCAGCCGGCGCAGGCGAGCCACCTCCCGCTCGCGACCGCGGCCGGCGATGGCGAGCTCGACGTCGGGCCGCCGGGCCGCCACCTGAGCGAAAGCGCTGACGAGCAGATCCAGGCCTTTCGTGTGGATGTCGATCCGGCCCAGATACAGCACGAACGGCTCATCGGCCGGCTCGAGCCGAAGGTAGCGGTCGTCGACGCCGGTGGCCACGCAGTCGACGGGCGTGTCGACAGCGGCGCGGGCGCGGATCGCTCGCTGGACGCTGGGCGAGATGGTCACAATGTACGGATAGGCACGGACCACTCTGCGTTCGGCGAGCCACGCGATCAGCCCCACCAGCGGATGCTTCCGGAACGCATGCATGCCGACCAGATGGTAGAGCTGCAGCACGCCCAACCGGCGCACGCGGCGGGGCACCACCAGCGGCGCGAACGCCGAGAACTCGTACACCCACAGGTCCCACGCCAGGCGCCGCAGCACCGCCGGCGCCTTCCGCATGTACCCGATCCGACTGCACGCGTAGCAGCGCTCGGCCCCCAGGCGGATCACCCGCACGCCCTCCACCACCTCGTCGCGCACGGCTCCCGGGTACCCGCCGCTGACCATCGTGATCTGGTGGCGAGCAGCCAGCCGCCGGTAGATCTCCCACGCACGGAGCGCTCCTCCCCCGCCCAGCCAGGGATTGCCGAGGTCGTCATACGCGAGGTGGCAGATACGCATCGGTCACCGTGCCAGCCGCCGGCTCCGCCGCGCGCGCCCTGTCACAGCGACCCCTTGGTCGAGGGGACCGCACCTGCCGGGCCGCAGCACTCGGCCGCCATGCGCAGAGCGCGCCCGCTGGCCTTGAAGAGAGCCTCGACGCTGTGATGATCATTGAGGCCCCGGAGAAGGTCCAGGTGCAAGGCCAGACGAGCATTCCGCGCCAGGGCGGCGAAGAACTCCCGCACCAGGGAGACCGGGAAATCGCCTACCCATCCTTCGCGGAACTCGGCCTCGAAGACCAGGCAGCCGCGCCCCGACAGGTCGACCACGGCCCGCGCCAGCGCCTCGTCCATGGCCACGTAGGCATGCCCGAAGCGCTGCACTCCGGCCCTGTCGCCGAGCGCCTCGTCCAGCGCCTGCCCCAGGCAGATGCCGACATCCTCGACGGTGTGGTGCTGATCCACGTGCAGGTCGCCGCGGCACGCCAGCTCGAGGTCGAACTGGCCGTGGCGACACCAGGAGGCCAGCATGTGGTCGAAGAAGCCGATCGACGTTCCGCCCGCCACCGTGCCGTCCCCGTCCAGCCGGAGGCGCACTTCGATACTCGTCTCTGCCGTCTGGCGCTCGACAGACCCCGTACGCCGGCTCTGGCTCATCGTGCCTCGCTCCCGTCTCGCAGGCGGACCTGGATGGCGCGCGCATGGGCTTCCAGACCCTCGGCGCGCGCCAGGGACATGATGTGCCCGCCCGTCTGCTCCAGGCGCTCCGTGCTGTAGCTGATGATGCTCGTCGTCTTCAAGAAATGGGCCACTTCGAGCGACGAGGCGTAGCGTGCCGCGCCGTCCGTCGGCAGGATATGGTTGGTGCCGGCGTAGTAGTCACCCACGGGCTCGGCAGAGGCGGGTCCGAGGAAGAGCGCCCCGCAGTTGCGGACCCTGTCGAGCCACCGCCACGGCTCGGCCAGCATCAGCTCGGCGTGTTCGGGCGCGATCCGGTTCAGCAGCTCGAACCCTGCGCCCAGCTCCGGAACGACCACCACGACCCCGAACTGGCCGAGGGCCGCCTCCACCTGCTCGCGGCGGGGCAGATCGAGCACCTGCCGCTCGATCTCCAGCTGCACCGCCGCCGCCAGCGTGCGGCAGGGCGTGATGCACACCGAGGCGACGCCCCATCCATGCTCGGCCTGAGAGAGCAGATCCGCGGCGATCAGGCGCGGATCTGCGTCCTGATCCGCCACGACGACGATCTCGGATGGCCCGGGCAGCAGCGGCACGCCGACGCGGCCGAACACCTGCCGCTGAGCGGCCACCGTGTAGGGGCTGCCCGGCCCCACGACGAGATCCACCGCGGGAATGGACTCCGTGCCATATGCCAGGGCAGCCACGGCCTGGGCGCCGCCCAGCGCGTAGATCTCGTCGAGGCCCAGCAGCGTCGCCGCCGCCAGCATCAACGGGTGCGGGAGCCCGTCCGGGCGCGGCGGCGAGACCACGCAGATCTGCGCCACCCCCGCCACCTGCGCCGGGATGGCCGCCATCATGAGGCTGGAGAACAGCGGCGCCGCCCCGGCCGGAGCGCAGATCCCCACCCGCTGCACGGGCACCACCTTCTTCCCCAGAATGACCCCGTCGCCGGCTTCGACGAACCAGGAGCGGGGGCGCTGGTGCTCGTGGAACGAGCGCACGTTGCGCGCCGCTGCCTCCATGGCCTGGCGCACCTCGGCGGGCAGAGAGGCCAGCGCCGCGTGCGCGGCCGCCCGGGGCACGCGGAATCCTCCTGGGGGAAGCGCCACCTTGTCGATCTCGGCGCAGATCGCGGCCAGAGCCCGATCGCCGCCTTGCCGCACCCTCTCCAGAATCCCCCGGACGGTCTCCTCGATCTCCTGCGCCGGCCCCATGCGGCGCCCCAGGATGGCTTCCAGGCGCGGCGACAGCGGCGAAGCTGGATAGGCGGCTATCTCGACCATCGAACCGGCGCCTCGGCTCAGTAGATGACCTTGTTGAGCGAATACTCGATGATGCCGGCCGCACCCTCGCGCTTCAGCAGAGGTATCAGGTCGCGCACGACGCGCTCCTCGGCGATCACCTCCAGCGCCACCCAGTTGGCGTCGTGCTGGGCCGACACGGTCGGGGTATGCAGGGCCGGCAGCCGCGCGATCACCGCCGCGAGCCGGTCGCGCGGCACATTCATCTTCAGCCCGACCTTGCCGTCGGCAGCCAGCGCGCCCTGCAGCAGGATGAGCAGATTCTCCGCTTTCTCGCGCTTCCACGGGTCCCGCCAGGACGACTTGTTGGCGATGAAACGCGTGGTCGACTCGCAGACGGTGTCGATGATGCGCAGGCGATTCGCCCGCAACGACGCGCCGGTCTCGGTGAGCTCCACGATGGCGTCCACCAGCCCGGGGATGTTGGCCTTGGGTTCCGTGGTGCCCCAGGAGAAGTCCACCTCGGCCACCACGCCATGCGCGGCGAGATACCGCCGCGTCGCCCCCACCAGCTCGGTGGCGATCCGTTTGCCGTTCAGGTCGCGCACGGTGCGGACCGGCGAGTCCTCGCGGACCGCCAGCACCCAGCGCACCGGGCCCGCGCTGTTCTTGCTGTAGGCGAGCTCGCCGACCTCCACCACGTCGGCCCCCGTCTCCAGGATCCAGTCGCTGCCAGTCAGCCCCACGTCGACGACGCCGCGCTCGACGAACTGCGCCATCTCCTGCGCGCGGAACATCATCCCCTCGAGCTCCGGATCGTCGATCTCCGGAACGTACGAGCGCGCCGCCAGGCGCACCCGGTACCCGGCCCTCGCCAGCACCGACAGCGTCGCCTCCTGCAGGCTTCCGGACGGAAGCCCCACCCGCAGCACCTTCACGCCGTCAGACAAGCTCCACCCTCCGGCTGTTGCGCCCCCCTTGGGCGACCCACGGCCATCGCGGCCGCCTGTTCACCTCGCCGCGTCGCCCTGCTGCTCCGCGATCAGCGCCAGGGCGCGTCGCGCCTCGCGGCGGTCGTCCTCCGTGCCGGTGGCCGCCAGCTCGCGCAGGCGCGCCGCGGCCGCCGCCGCCCGCATCTCGCCCAGCGAACGCACCGACGCCGTGCGCACGCTCTGCAGCTCGTCGGGCTCCAGGCGCTCGCGGAGGGCCTCGACAATGGCCGCGCGCGTCGCCGCATCGACTCCTACCACCGGGTCTCGAGTCGCGCTCCCGCGCGTCTTCTTCACGCCCGCGGCGCCCAGCTCGCCGAGGGCCTGCACCGCCACGTAGCGCACCTGCGACGCGGGATCCTCAGCCAGGCGCAACAGCAGCGGCGCCGCCCCCCGATAGCCGAACTCGCGCACGCTCTGCAGGGCCGCCACGCGAATGTCGGGCTTGGGGTCGTCCAGGGCGCGCAGCACGTGGGCATGGGCCGAATCGCTCGCCTCCGGATGGACGGCATAGGAGTGACAGGGACCCAGGGCGGCGATCACGTACCGCCGCACCTCCGGGGACGGATCGCGCACGTAGCGCAGCAGCGCGGGGAGCGCTTCCACGGCCCGCAGCTGCGCCAGCGACGCCGCAGCCATGGCCGCGGGCCGCGGCGACTCGTCGCCCAGCGCGGCGATCAGCGTGGGGATTCCCCGCGGATCGCCGAACCGCCCGAGCATCCGCATGACCTCGAAACGAACCCGCACCAGCTCGTGACCGGCGGCCGCGATGAGGAGCGGAACCGCCTCGTCAGGGTCGTAGGTGATCAGCTCGTTGCCCGCACGCGTGCGCACATCCGGGTTCATGCTGCTGAACTGCCGGATGCACTCCTCCGGCGAGCCCCTGCGGTGGCAGGCGAACGCCGCGCCGAGCGCCAGGGCCAGCAGCACCCCACCCGCCAGCCCCCGGGCGCGCCGCCGCCGGCGCGCCTGCGCAAGGGCCTGCATCCAGCCACAGTTCCTGGCCATCGAGCCGCGCCTTCTCGCTGCGTTCCCCTGCTGCACCCGCACGCGCCACCGGGACGCCAAGGGTGGCAGAATATAGACCCGCTCGCGCCCGGCGACCAACCTGCCCTACCTGTCTGACGGGGGCCTGGGCACCGCCTCCCTGAGGGCGCCGTTCGCGTCTTCCTGGCGGCACTCCGAGATCACCCGGGCGGCGACCTCGGCCCAGCCTGACTCCGCGTACTCCCGCTGCAGACGCTCGTAGACGGGAAGCGCCGCGCCGCAGCCGTGCATCTCCCGCAACACCTGCCCGGCGCGCGCCAGCGCGTCGTCAGCGAGGCTGTTCTCCGGGAAGATGTCCACCAGCTGGCGCAGATTCCCGAGGAGCGCGTCCTGGTCGTGCCGGACCTCGGCGACCTGGGACAGCACGTACAGCGCCTCGGGCGCCGACGGTCCCCGCGGCCGAGCCTGGAGCACCTGCTCGCACGCACTGGCCGCCGCCTCCAGCTGGCCGGCACGCAGCCGCGCGCGAGCGATGTCCAGCAGCGCCGGGCCGGTGAACACGCCCCACGGCGCGGCGACGACCTGCTCCAGCAGCGCCAGCGCCTCCTCCTCCGCGCCCTCGCGCTGCGCCGACTGCGCGGCGCGGTACAGACGGGCGACCTGGGCGTCGAAACGGTCGCCCGCGCGCCGGTACTCGAGCACGGCAAGCGTGTCCACATTGGCCAGCAGCAGCTGCAGGGGCAGGTTCATGGCCTCCATGTCGGCCAGCGCCATGGCGCCCGAGCCACACTGCAGATGCGCAGCGCTGATCCCCGGCGGGGGCAGCGTGGCATCCAGGTGATGCCAGCCGTCGGCCAGCACCTGAGCCCACACGTGCGGCACCGCCTGGCCGGACTCCTGTACCAGCAGGCCGGTGCAGGCACGCGCCGGCAGGCCGCAGGCGCGGGCGATGGCGAGGCAGAGGACGGCGTGCTCGCTGCAGGTCCCTTCCATGTCGGACAGCACCTCGACGGCCGACCGGAGACCCACCTGGGTGCTGCGAGGGACCATGTGATCGTGGACCCACTGGCGAATGCGTTCGGCCAGAGCCGCGCCGGTCGCCCCGTCCTCCTGCAACATGGCCGCGATCCGCCGGATCTGTGGCGCGTCGCTCTGGACATAGAGCGACGGCTGGACGTACGCCTCCCCGCCTGCCGACGCCGGCGTCCCCTGGTGCACGGGCCCTCGCCAGGCACGCGTGCGCACCGCCACGCGACCATCGGGCCGCACCTCCACGCTCTGGCGCTCGTCGGTCACGAACAGCGCCTCGGCAGAGAACCCGAGCTCCGGCAGCAGCAGCGCCAGCTCCTCGACCTGCGTGGGGTCAGGCACCGGCTCGTCGACCACAGGCAACGGCCAGGGCTCCGCCACGGCCCAGCGAACGGCGTCCATGGCCGTGGCTCGCTCCTGCGCGAAGCCCAGCAGGGGAATCCTGCGAGCGAGCAGATGTCCGTCCGCGTCGAGCCGATCGCACACCGGAAGCCGCACCCCGCCGCGGGCCTCCACCTCGCGCCGCAGCAGCAGGCCGGGCGGCCCGCTCGGTGCCTCCCCACCGCAGCCTGCCGCGCCGCGCTCCAGCTCGCCAGCGGCCGGGTAGGCCTTCCGCGCCGCGTAGTCGAACACCCGCAGCCCCGACATCGAGCTGTCCGGGAGGAGCCGGACCGCGACCTCGCCCAGCCATTCCGGCATGACGAAGTCGCGACCCGCCAACACCGTGTCCAGCCGCTCCCAGCCGGCCAGCCGCTGTCCCGCGATCAGCGAATCGCCCGACCAGGTGCCCCACTCCTCCAGCCGCTGGCTCCCTTCGGCGCGGCACCGCTGGAAGGCCAGGGGCCGCAGCGCTCGATCGACGCGGAGCAGACTCGCGCTGTGCACCACGGAGCCGCGCCAGTCGACAGCCGTATCGACCCGCTCCAGGACGGGCTCGCCCCCACGCAGGACCGTCCTCGTCAGGCGCTTGCGATAGCCGACGGCCCGGCCGCCTTCGCGCAGCACCCACCATTCGGCCGCCTGCCCGGGACTCTCCGCTGCCAGGGGCGCCGCGCGCGCGAACGCGGCGAGACTGCCGTCGCCCTCTCGCAGCAGCAGCAGGTTCGGGGTGCAGGCCACCGGCGCGATCGCCCCCGAAGCATCGACCTGCGCCTCCCACAGCACCGTGCCCGTGCCCAGCTCCACGCACAGCAGGCGGCCCGCAGCGGTGCCGACCATCGCGCAGCCGGCGCCATCGGCGCCATCGTCCGCCACGACGATCCCCGCCGGCACGCTGCCGAGATCGGACTGCCATGCGACCCGGCCGTCCCCGGCCTGCAGTGCATACAGCCACCCGGCGCGCGAGCCGGCGAGAACGCGCTCCCCCCACGCCAGCAGCGCGCCGGGAGCCAGACGGCCGAGCCGGCGGGCCCACAGGACGCCTCCCGCAGCAGCGAAGGCGCGCACGTACCCGTCGCTCAGGCCAGCTACGAGCGCGTCCCCCGCCGCCGCCAGCGCCTCGATCGTCCCGCTCGGACCCGGGCCCGGCGCGGGCGCCGCACGCTCCCAGTGCCAGCCTCGGTCGACGCGGAAGCCCCACACCGCACCGCGCGCCGCCGGGGTGTACCAGTCGCCGCCGCTGCGCACGGGCGGCGTCTGCAGGCGCTGGCCACAGCGGATCCGCCACTGCTCGGTCCCATCGTGCAGACGCAGGCCGCACAGCGACCCGTCGACTGCGGCGACCAGCACCATGCTGTCCGCCAGCGCGAGCCTCAGCCCTGCCGCTCCGGGCAGCCGCCTCTGCCATAGCTGATCGCCGGTGCGCGCCTCCAGAGCGGTCACCTGTCCTTCGGCGTCGCCCCACACCACCGCACCGGGCGCCAACAGGCCGCTGCTGGACAGCGGCCCGGCCGCCGCTCGCCGCCACCGTGGCACGCCGTCGCCCAGGCGCAGCGCAGCAGCGAAACCCCGCTCGTCGCCGACCTGGACCAGCGAGTCGCCCGGGGCGGGCGGGATGACGGCCCCCGCGCCCAGGGGGTAGCGCCATCGCAACGTCCAGGGGAAATCGGCTCCCCTCGACGAGGAGCTCCACGCCACCACGAGTGCCGCGACCAACAGCAGCCGCACGGCGGACACCCTCCGCATCTCCAGCCTGGTCCCGCTCAACCGGCGAGGCCGAGGGCCGCTGCCCAGCCGGCGGCAACGCCCACCGGCGAACCGGTTGCCCTGAAGGGATACGCGTACCCGAACAGCAGCGTCCCGAGCAGCATCACCGCCAGGTAGAGGGCCAGCACGCGTCGCCCGAACACCCCGGCCAGCACCGCCAGGGTCGAGAGCTTGGTCGCGGGGCCAGCGACGAAGAACGCCAGCGCCGCATTGGGGCTCATGCCCAGCCGCATCATGCTCTCCACCGCCGGCAGCGCTGCGCCGCCGCACGAATAGAGCGGCACCCCCAGGGCGACCGCCACCGGCACCGCCCACACGGCCTGCGGCCCGACCACGAAGCGCACCGTCTCCGCGGACAGGAAGACCTGCGCCGCGGCTCCGAGGAGCAAGCCGAGGAGGAAGTACTTGCCAATGAAGCGCCCGTCGCGCGCGAAGGCCCGGGCCATCGAGGCGAGCGACGGGCGGGCCTGGCCCCCTGCTCCATCAGGCGCCAGGTCGGGCCCTGCCGCACCGCCGCCGTCGCTCCCCGCCCGCACCGTAAATACCACCCAGCCACGCTGGCTCACATGGTGGGCAGCATACCCTGCCAGCAGCCCCATCCCCATCGCCGCGATCGTCCTCGCCACCGCCATGTCGAGCCCGATGATGCCCGCCGTGGACACGAACAGCGAGGGGTTCATCAGCGGCGAGGCCACCATGAAGGCGAACAGAGGTGCGGGCGGGACGCCGGCGCGGACCAGCGCACCCACGACCGGGATGGCGGCAAAGGTGCACATCGGCGAGATCAGGCCCGCCAGGCTGGCGGTGACGATCGAGCCGTGGAGGCACCCGCCCAGCGCGGCACGGATCCGCCGGGCTGGCAGCAGGCACCGCACCAGCGTGCTGACCAGTGCCCCCAGGGCCACATAGCACCAGAACTCGGCGAACTGCGCCCATGCCAGCGCGAGGATCCTGCCGGTGTACGTGTCGCGCAACACGGCCTCGAGTGCGCCGTGAGCGCGCCACCACCCGTGCACGATGGCAGCCCAGAGCGCCGCGCCCGTACCCATGTCTCTGCTACCTCGTACCTCGCCGTCGGGCCTGCCGGTGCCTGGCTGCACCGGCACGCACCCGACCTCCCGGTCGAACCCAGCGCGCCGATCGCACCGCCGGCCACGCCGGCCACGCCGCCGTATCGGGTCCGCAACCACCGCCGGCTCGCCAGGCCACCGATGCCGCCGGCCCGCAGGCGCTCGCGCGCCGGGCGCCCGGGCGGCGGCTCGGGTCCGGTCGACCGCTGGCCGTCGTGCGTCGCTATATTAACACGCACGGCGTGGCTCCGCCTCGGCCGCTGGCAGCACGGGTCCGGCATCGCGCCGCGCCTCGGGCTGGCCGAGGAAGGGGCGCTTCCCGAGCCGGGCTGGTCCCAGGAGAGGAGAAACTGCTTGATGCGCACGATCGTGTGTCTCGTCGCGGTGGCCGTGTCGCTGGGCCCGGGACGCGTTCAGGCACAGACCCCGGAAGCCGCCGAGCACTACCGGGCCGGGTACGAGCTGCTCAAGGCGCGCAACTACCGCAACGCCGCCATCGAGCTGGAGCAGGCGGTCACGCTGGACTCGACCTACGGCGCGGCCCATGCGGCCCTGGGCATGGCGTTCAGGGCGCTCAACGACTACCCGAAGGCGATCGCGGCCTACGAACGGGCGCGCCGGCTTGGGGCCGCCTCCGGACGCCTCGACGCCGAGCTGGCGCAGCTCTACCGCAAGGCCGGCACCGAGCTGTTCGAGCAGCGCAAGTACGCCGAGGCGGCTTCCCGCTACACCGCAGCACTGGCCCTCGAGCCGAACGACGCGCGCACGCTGTACGCGATCGGGCTGTGCCACAACGGGTTGCTCGACGATCAGGCGGCCGAGCAAGCCTTCCGCCGGGCTGTTGCCGTTGACCCCAACTACGCCAAACCGCTGCGAGCCCTGGGCGACCTGTACCGGCGCCAGCGCTCGTACAAGGCAGCCGCAGAGCAGTACACCAGGGCCATCGCCATCGACTCGACCTACATGGAGTCGTACAGCGGGATGGCGCAGGTGCTTCTGGAAACGAAGGATCTGGACGGGACCGTCGAGCTCATGCGCAGAGCCGTGCGCATCGATCCGAAATACGCCGAAGGCTTCGTGTACCTGGGCACGGCGCTCAACCGGATGGGGCGCCATGCAGAGGCGGTCGCCCCGCTGACGGAGGCCACGCGCCTGCAGCCAGGCAACGCGGAGGCCCACTATCGGCTCGGAGAGGCCCACTACGGCAGGGGTGCGTACCGCGAAGCCATGACCGCCGGCCAGGAGGCCGTGCGCCGCCAGCGCAGCTTCCACGCGGCGGAGGTGCTGCTGGCCGATGCCAGCCTCAAGCTCGGCCATACCAGCCAGGCCAGGTCCTGGTACCAGCAGGCCATGCAGGACACCCGGTTCCGTGACTACTGCCGGCACCAGCTCGAGGCGCTCGAACAGGGCAAGACGACCGATCAGTGAGATGACCTTGCTGCTGGCCTCCAGCAACCCGGGCAAGCTGGCGGAGTTCGCCAGGCTCCTGGCGCCCCTCCGGCTTACCACCCCCGCCGAGCTCGGGGTCGTGCTGGCGCTCGACGAGACGGGCGAGAGCTACGCGGCCAACGCCACGCTCAAGGCCCGGGCCTTTGCGGCGGCGTCCGGCGCCATCGCCCTGGCGGACGACTCGGGCCTGGAGGTGGACGCGCTGAACGGCACTCCCGGCGTGTTCTCGGCCCGCTTCGGCGGACCCGGACTGACGGATGCGCAGCGCTGCAGTCTGCTGCTGGAGAAGCTGGCCGCGCTGCCGCCACGGACCGGGCGCCGGGCCCGATTCCGCTGTTGCGTCGCTGCGGCGGCGCCGGACGGTCGAACGTGCACCGCCACCGGCGTCCTCGAAGGCGAGATCGCCACCGAGGCGCGCGGCACGCAGGGCTTCGGCTACGACCCGGTGTTCCTGCTGCCTCGACTCGGCCGAACCGTGGCCGAGCTGTCGCCCGCCGAGAAGGATGAATTCAGCCACAGAGCCCGGGCGATCCGGCGCCTCCGACCGCTCCTGTTGGAGGTATTCCCCGAGCTGGCGCCAGGGGACTGAGCGAGGCCGTCCGGCCCGGCCGTGTTGGCCCGGCACGCAGTCGTCGCCCGCGCACGGCCGACACCATCGCCCGGGCGGGCAAGGGAGGTCACGATGAGACTGGCAGGCAAGGTGGCCGTGGTCACCGGGGGCGGCGGGGGCATCGGCAGAGCGATCGCGCGGCGCTTCGCCGCCGAGGGCGCGGCGGTGGTCGTCGGCGAGATCGCCGTCGAGCGCGGCCGCGCCGTGGTGGCCGAGATCGAGCGCGCCGGCGGCCGGGCGCTGTTCGTGCCCACGGACATCGCGGCGGCCGAGCAGATCGACCGCCTGTTCGACCGCACCCTGGGAGCCTACGGCAAGCTGGACATCCTGGTGAACAACGCGTACGGGCCGTTCGAGTTGAGCAGAAGGGACGGCGAGCTGCTGGACATCGACGGCGAGCTGTGGGACACGGTCATGCGCACCACCCTGCGCAGCGTGTTCTGGGCCATGCGGCGCGCGGTCCGCGAGATGCTGCGGACCGGCGGCGGGTCGATCGTCAACATGTCGTCGGTGAACGGCCTGTTCGCGTTTGGGCAGGCGGCCTACTCCACCGCCAAGGGAGCCATCATCGCCCTCACGCGCACCGCCTCCATGCAGTACGCGGACCGCGGCATTCGCATGAACGTGATCGCTCCCGGCACCGTGGAGACGGAGTCCACCAAGCCGATGCTCGCCGACCCCGAGACGCGCCGCCGCACGGAGGCGATGTACGCGCGCGGCTCGATCGGCCAGCCGGACGAGATCGCGGCAACGGCGCTGTTTCTGGCCTCGGACGAGGCCAGCTTCGTCAACGGCGCGGTGCTGGTGGTGGACGGCGGCCTCACGGTCGGACCCCGCGAGTTCACGCTGGTGAAGCGGCTCAACACGATGGGACAATCGCCGGCCTAGCCGGCGCCCCCGGGGCCGTCGGTCGCCGCGCGGCGGCGTCCGTCAGCCACCCAGGGCCTGCAGGGCCTGCAGCACGAACGCGCCGACCGTGGCCATGCCGCAGGCGCCGGCGGCCGCGTAGCTCCACAAGCCCTCGGCGCCGCGGTGCCGCCCCAGCACGAGCGCCGTTCCGTACCCCCCCACGAAACCGCCCGCGTGGGCCCAGTTGTCGACGCCCGGGAAGAACAGGCCGAAGACGAACATGATCAGGGCCCACTGCAGAAACTGGCGCGTCCACAGCTGGGCCCCCGTGCGCCGGAAGTACTCGATGGCCGCCGCCAGCAGTCCGAAGATCGCCCCCGACGCTCCCAGGGTCATGCCGTGTCCCATGCGCACCGAGAGCAGGAAGCCGCAGACTCCCGCCACCGTGAAGATGACGAACAGCCGGAAGGGGCCGAACGCACGCTCGACCACCGGGCCCAGCTGGCGCACCCACATCATGTTGAACAGGATGTGCAGCAGACCCCCGTGGAGGTAGATGGCGGTCACCAGCGTCCACCAGTAACCCAGGCGCAGGACGGGGAAGGTGCCGGTCGCTCCGAACCGCACGGCAGCCCGCTGCGTGGGTGCGAGCACGCCCATGAACCCGCCGGGAACGAGGACCTGCTGCGGGTCGCTCAGCAGGGCCGCCACGTAGACCCCTGCGCAGACGTAGACGATCCACCGCGAGAAATCCGCCGCCTCCGCCCACCCCCGCAACACCCGCGCGAAGCTCCTCGACCCAGGCCGCCGCAGGCCGCAGAAGGGACAGACAGCTTCGTCGCTGCTGATGAGCTTGCGGCAGCGCGGACACAGTATGGCGGCCACGCGGTCTCCTCGTCACAGGACCGAAGGCGTCGGACGCTGACCCGTCAGTCGCTCGATGCCCTCCGGATCCCACTCCAGGCCCAGGCCCGGGCCCGCTGGAATCGCCAGGAACCCATCGCTGTCCAGCGCCAATGGCTGGCGCACCAGCGCGTCGATATAGGGCGCCGGGGTGATGTACTCGACCCAACGGGCGGTGGGCACGGCCGCCACGAGCTGCAGGTCGGCGGCCAGGCCGACGGCCGTGTTCCAGCCGTGCGGCACGAACAGCAGGGCGTGCTCGTAGGCGTGCATGGCGATGCGGTACTCCTCGGTCAGCCCGCCGACCTTGGTGACGTCGGGCTGCACGTAGTCCACCGCCCGCTGCTCGATCCACGGCACGAAGGCCTGACGGCGCGTGAGCACCTCGCAGGCCGCGATCGGCACCGGGGCCTGCGCTGTCAGGCGGACGTACCCGGCCAGGTCGTCGGGCCGCAACGGCTCCTCGAACCAGGCCACGTCGTAGTCCCGCAGCATCTGCGCCGTGGTCAGGGCCCACTTGTAGCCATGCGGCCAGAAGCGGTCCGAACCGCCGGCGTCGACCATGAGCTCCACACCGTCGCCCACGACCCGGCGCGCGGTCCTGACGATGGCCTCGTCCAGGCGGCGCGACTCGCGGCCGAAGGGCCCCCACCCCATCTTGATGGCCCGGAAGCCGCGCGCCACCGCCTCTTCCAGACGCGGCGCCAGCTGTTCGGGACGTGCCATCAGCAGCGAGCCGTACGGCTTGATGCGATCGCGGTAGCGGCCACCGAGCAGACGACTGATCGGCTGTCCGGTGACCTTGCCGAAGATGTCCCAGAGCGCGATGTCGATGCCGGAAATAGCGTGGGTGACCGCGCCGCCTCGCCCCTGCCAGAAGGTCGACTGGTGGAGGGTCTCGGCCACGCGGGCGGGCTCGCGAGCGTCCTGGCCCAGCAGCAACGGATTGAGCAGCTCGAGCGCGCCCCGCACCAGGCCTGCCGAGGTGTAGACGCTCCCCAGCCCGGTCACGCCCTCGTCGGTGACGACCTCGACCAGCGTGTGCAGGTTCTCGCTTGCGTCGAACCCTTGGGCCCAGCCGCCGTCCGGGGTGCCGCCGCGCAGCGGCAACAGGCGAACGTCGCGTACCTTCATCGAGCCTCTCCCGCAGTCGGAGTGGCAACACATAGCCAGACCGCCAGCCCGTGTCAACCTCGGACGACACGCGACCGGCACCGTCGACGCCGGAGATCGAACAGGATGCGGGTCCAGATTCGCACCGTGGACGCCCGGACGCTGGCGCCGCTCCCGTGCCGGCTGTCCATCGTCACGCGCCAGGACGCCGCCTGGGACCGTGATGGCCAGGGACGCCCGCTGGCCTATCTCGGCCTGCCGCGCCTGTGGACGCCCGGCCAGTGGGAAGGGGACTTGCCCGACGAGGAAGTGACGATCGTGGCGGCCAGACCGTACGAGTACGGTACTGCCGAGCGCGTGCTCCGACCGCCGTTCCCCTCGCCGGTCATCCTGCGGCTGGCCCCCAGGAGCGACCTGCGCTCCGGCAACTGGTTCTGCGGCGACGCCCATCAGCACGTCGTCCACGGCGAGGCTCTCTTGCAGGTGGACGTGCGCACCGCGGCCCGCGTCGCGCGCGCCGAGGGCCTCGACTGGGTGGTCCTCGACGGCCGCTTCACCAGCATGCCGGGCGCGGCAGAACCGACGCCGCGCGCGCTCAGGCGGATCTGCAGCGAGAGCTCGCGCCGCGACTTCAGTGTCTACTGGGCCGACGAGTATCCCAAGCACGACCTGGGCCACCTGGCCTGCCTGCCCTATCGCGCGGACCTGTCTCCCGCACAGATCGGCGGCGAAGGCATCTACCACCTCCAGCCCGGCCAGCGCACGCCCTACACCAACTTCGAGTCCATCCGCGCCCTGCAGCGACACGGCACGACGGCGGTCTACGTCCATCCTGCCCGCGAGCTGGGCGGCCCTCCCGGGCGTCCGGGCAACATCGCGCGCGAGCTGCCGCTGGACACGCTGGTGGCGCCCTGGGCCATCGAGGCCCTCGACGTCATGTCGGACCGGATCGACGACCCGGTCTGCACCGCCCTGTGGTACCGCCTGCTGAACCAGGGCCACCGCGTGGGTCTGTGTGCCTTCAACGACGCCTGCTACGATCGCGCCGGCGACCCGTGGCGGGAGCCGGTGGCTTACCGGCGCACGTATGTGCGCTGCGATCCGGCCAGCGGCCTGGAGGGACTGGTCGCCGGCATCCGGGCCGGCCGCACCTTCGGCACGACCGGGCCGCTGCTCGACTTGACCGTGGACGGCGCCGGGCCGGGCGAGACCGTCGCTCCCCGGAGCCAGCCCCACCGCGTGCGCCTGCGCGCCTGGGGAGCTCCCTCCTACCGCGACCCGCGCCGGCGCGGCCACCTGCGCCGGGCGGAAGTGATCACGGAGGGGCAAGTCGTGCAGGCGTGGGATCTGGAGAGCGCCCCGCCCGCCTACGTGGACCTGATCTGCTGCGTGGCCACCGGACCCCGATCATGGCTGGCGGCCCGCGTGTACGGCACCGTGGAGGAACAACTGGCCGGCACGAGCCCGGTCTATGTCGCCGAGGGACCGTACGCGCCGCCAGCCCCCGTGTGCGCCCACGTTCGCGGCACCGTGATCGACGCCCGATCCGGCCGCCTGCTGGAGGGCCGGATCGAGCTCGTGGAATATGCTCACGACCAGTGCCATGCCAGGCCAGCGGGAGCCTTCCAGAACGGGCGGTTCGAACTGGACCTGCCCGCCGATCTGCGCGTCCGGGTGCTGGTCGACGGCCGGCGCCCGCAGACGCTGAGCCCGGTCCTGCACAACGACCCCATATACCGGGACCTGCTCGGCCGGATCCGGGCGGAGGACCTGGCCAGCCCGGCGTACTACCAGGCGTTGGCCGCAGCCATGGCGCGCGTCGACCTCGCTTACGTGCTGCAGCCGGCGGCGCCCTGAAGGGCAGCGCACGCCGCCCGCGCAGGCGGCCGCGACGCTGCCCGCACCGCCCCGTACCCGAGGTGGCACCCCGGCTGCCGCCCGGCGGGGGCTGTCCGCCGCGCGCCGTGGCTCAGTGCCGCGCCCGCAGCGGCCCTCTGCCGGCGTCGTGGACCGGAACGGGCGCCGCCAGCTCGATGAGGGCGTCCAGGTCGAAGGAGGGCAGCAGTCCCGGGCAGAACAGGGGCGCCGCCGTGTTGTAGGCGACCGGCCAGTCCAGCAGGCGACGCAGGGAGTCCAGCAATCCCGCGGCAGTCAGCGACTGGACCAGCGCCGGTTCGAGCGCCGCGGCCGCCAGCGCGACCACTGGCATGACCTGTCCCGAGGCTTCCACATGACAGGGCTGCCCGCAACCGGCCGCGATCCAGCTCTCCAGGGCCAGCAGCTGCCTGACCAGGATGCCCAGCGGCCGCTCCCCGGCCGTGCCGAGCAGCATGAAGCACTGCCAGCTTGCAGGCAGCTCACCGGTGCCGAGCAGGTCCGCGACGAAGACGCGCCGCCCCCGGTCGGCGGCCGCCCGGGCGACTGCGAGGCAGCTCCGCCGGCCGCCGTCGGCCACGATGAGCTGCGGCTGCGGCGCAGCGGCTTCCGGCCGCACGCATTCGGTGACGGGCAGGCTCCAGGCGTCGTCCACCCGCAGTACGGCCTGGCGCAGGCACATGTCCCCGCGCCTGTACGGCCGGCTGGCCGCGCGCGCCTGGTGGCCGCGCGCCGCGGGAACGCGCAGGATCCGGCGCAGCCGCCAGCGCGCGACCGCTGGCGAGCTTGCCAGCGCAGCGCGCGGGCCGCGGGGGCCCAGGGCCCTGTGGGCCAGCGAGAGGAGCGTCTCCTGGTGCGGCGGCAGGCCGACGGACAGCTCCTGTTCGCTGCGGATCTCGTCCTCCCACAGCAGGTCGCCGTCGGCCGTCCGGAGGCCGAAGAACTCGTCGAGGAATCGGTAGAGCTGCCGCCGGTTGTCCGCGTCGTAGTTGTGCGTCCCCGGATCGGTGTTGTCGTACAGGCGGAGGCGGTCCGGCACCCCCAGCAGCTCGTACACCGGCTTCGCCCTCCGGTACACCGACTGGCGCGTCCGGCGCGTCTGGAAACAGCAGTCGTCGTCGTGGTTGTAGATCAGCAGGGCGGGGCGGGGCGCGAACAGCGCGGTCAGCAGATCGTAGTCGGCGATCGTGCACAGGTCGGCCGGGTCCTGCTCGAGGTCGCCGATGTCGGCCTGGCAACCCACGCGCTGCCAGACCGGCGAGTGCCCGGCGACCGGCACGATCACCCGTATCCGCTCGTCCAGCGCGGACAGCACCGCCGTCTGCCACCCTCCTCCCGACAGACCCGTCATGGCCACCCGCGCCGGATCCGTGCGCCCGTGCGCCAGCAGCACGTCCAGCCCGCGTTTCATCGCCAGGTAGAAGACCGCCACGCCGGCCTGGCCGCACAGATCGAGGTGCGCGATGCGGTTATGGTCGGCATCGGCGCGCAACTCGCCCATGCCGATGAACTCGGTGCTCAGCGCCAGCATGCCGCGCTTGGCCAGGTTGATGCAGCGCGCCTGCTTGTAGGCCATGGCCTTGCCGCCGGCGTGGTGGCCGTTGGCGTTCAGCACGGCCGGAACGCGTCCGGCCAGGCCCTGCGGCTCGTACAGCAGGGCCGGGATCCACATGCCCGGGTACCCCTCGTAGCGGAGCTTGCGCACCCGATAGCCACCGCCGGGGTCGAGCGTGTCGAGCCACTCCACGCGCGGCGGCAGGTCGAGAAGTCCGGGGGGATGACCGCGGAAGAACAGCTCCAGAACACGCCGCCGTACGGTCGTCGCGCGCCGCCGCCATTCGGCCGCTGATCGCGGCGGTTCCAGGCGCGGCAGACGGGCCCGCAGGTAAGCCCGTAGGTCGGCCTGTCCCGCGCGCCCCACCAGGTTCCTGTTCAGCGCCGCCCGCATCCAGGCCTCCTCGTCAGCAAGCGAGACGGCAGCTACCAGGCCCAGCAGGCCGCCGCCCGCGTTCTTCCCCTCGCCGGCTCTCGACGGGCCGGCGAGACTGCCGGTAGCCGGGAGCCCCGCTCACGCGGTGCCGTCGTCGGCCGCCGCCAGACACTCCATGAGCGCGTCGTACAGCAGCAGCCCGATCAGCATGCCCACCAGCACGCCCAACACCACTCGTCCCATGCCAGCCTCCTGGCGTCGGCTCAGACTGCCGCCGCCCCCTCCGACTCGCTGCTCGTGGAGGTCGCCCCACCCTCTGCCCCCGCCTTGGAGCCCGCGAGAACCGCGGCCAGGGCGCGCTCGAGCTGGCGGATCTCCGCGCGTATGCCCTCGATGCGGAGGCGAAACTCCTGGATCGCCGGGTCCTCCTGCAGGGCACCGGCGCTCTGCGCCGCGAGTCTGCCATAGACCTCCTCGCCCAGCTCGGCGCACGCCCCGCGCAGACGCCGCTTGGCCGCCATGATCTCGGCCCTCACCTTCAGCGCCTGGGCCAGCACCCGCGCTCGTTCCCGCACGCTGGCGAAGCGCACCCGGATCTGCTCCTTGATCTCTTCGGTGGTCATCATCGTTCCTCTCCTGTGGACCTGCACCACTGCGTGCCCGCGGCCGGCGCCGCCAACCCGACGCCGTGCCGCCAACCGCGACCCGGCGCGACCCATGCTCTCCAGCCGGCGTTCGCGGCGTTCGCTCTGTCTGGGCATTCGCCCTGTTTATACGCAGCGGGGCCGGCCAAGGCAAAGCCGCCGTGCGGCCGCGCCCCTGCGGCGGACCGTGCCAGGACGTACGTTCTGCCCCGGACCGCCGGCTCCGCTCGGGCGCAGTCGCTGTCCGCCAGAGCCGTGCACACCCCGAACCGGACCTGAGGACCACCGGCCCATGCGCGTCGCCCTGGTCAACACCAACCGCAGCCAGCCGCCGCTGGCCCCCATCGGGCTGGAGTACGTCGCCACGGCGGTGCATGCGGCCGGCCACCACGTGGCCGTCCTCGACCTGTGCTGGGAGGCCGACTGGGAAGCGGCGATCCGGCGCTTCTTCGCCACCGATCCGTGCGATCTGGTCGGGTTGACGCTGCGCAACACCGACGACTGCATGATGTCGGGCGGGCGCTCGTACCTGGCGGCGTTCGCGGCGATGGTCGACGCGGTGCGGCAGGCCACCGACGCGCCCATCGTCGTCGGCGGCGTCGGGTTCTCGGTCCTGCCGGAGACGGTGCTGCACCTGACGCGCGCCACGTGGGGCATCTGGGGCGACGGCGAGTTCGCGCTGGTCGAGCTGCTCCGGCGCCTGGCGGCCGGCGAGTCCTGGGCGGATGTCCCGCGGCTCCTGCACGCCAGCGGGGGCACCTGGCACCGCAACCCCCCTGCGTTCGACGACCTGGCCGGCCTGCCGCCGATGCGCCGAGACTGGTTCGACAATCGACGCTATTTTCGCGAGGGCGGGCAGGCCGGCTTCGAGACGCATCGGGGCTGTCCGTGCACGTGCGTCTACTGCGCCGATCCGCTGGCCAAGGGACGTCGAGTCCGCTGCCGGCCTCCCGGGGCCGTGGTGGCGGAGGTCGCCGCCCTGCTGGACCAGGGCATCGACCACCTGCACACCTGCGACCCCGAGTTCAACATCCCGCTGGAACACGCGCTGGCAGTGTGCGCCGCGCTGCGAGATGCCGGGCTCGGCGAGCGCCTGCGCTGGTACGCCTACTGCGCCCCGGAGCCGTTCCCCGCGGAGCTGGCCCGCGCCATGCGCCTGGCGGGCTGCGCGGGCATCAACTTCGGCACGGACAGCGCGGACCCGGGCATGCTGCGACGCCTCAGCCGCGAGCATCGGCCCGCAGCGGTCGCGGCAGCGATACGCCGCTGCCGGGCAGACGGCATCGCGACCATGGTGGATCTGCTGCTCGGCAGCCCGGGAGAGACCCTCGCGTCCATCTCCCGCTCGATCGAGGCAGTGCAGCGGATGGAGCCGGACTGCGTCGGCGTCGCGCTCGGCGTCCGCGTGTACCCCGGGACCGAACTGGCCAGGCGCCTGCGCAGCGCGCCCGCTGAGGGTCTGGTGGGAGGCGCGGCGCCCGGAGAGCCGCTGTACTACCTCGACCCTGCCGTGGCCGCCGGCGCCGACCGGCTCCTGCAGGACAAGATCGGCGCCGACCGGCGCTTCTTCTATGCGCCCGCCGGGCCGCAGCGCGACTACAACTACGCCGACAACCGCACTCTCGTCGAAGCCATAGCCCGCGGTCAGCGCGGCGCCTACTGGGACATTCTGCGCCGCCTGCAGGAGGGCTGATCCGGGCGCCTGCGAGAGCGCGGCGGTCCGGCGTCACGCGGCCCGCGCCGGCATCGAGTCGCAGCCCCCGTCCTCACCCGGTGGCCGGCGGCGCGGCGAATCCGCCAGCCCGGTGCTGCCAGACCCCGTCGACCATGGTCCCCAGCACCCTGGCCTGCAGGATCTCCATCGCCGGAATGCCGAAGATGTCGCGGTCGAGGACCACCAGGTCGGCGACCTTGCCGACGCGCAGCGAGCCCTTGTCCTGCTCCTCACCGGCGGCATAGGCCGCGCCGAGCGTGTAGGCACGCACGGCCTCGGCGACCGTCAGTCGCTGGTCCGGGCACCAGCCCGACTCGCCCGGAGTGCCGTCGGCGCGGCGCCGCGTGACCGCCGCGTGGATGCCCGCCAGCGGCGCGATCGTCTCCACCGGGGCGTCCGAGCCGAACGCGAGGCGGACGCCGCGGTCCAGCAGGCTGCGGAACGCATAGGCGCCGGTCCGCCGCGCGCCCCAGTGCCGCTCGACCATGTCCATGTCCGAGGTGGCGTGCAGCGGCTGCATGGAGGCGATCACGTGGAGCGGCGCGAACCGGTCCAGATCCGCCAGAGCGAGGCACTGGGCATGCTCGATGCGATGCCGCAGCGGGGCATCTGCCCCTGCTTCCCGCTGGCGGGCGACGGCCAGCACGTCGAGCACTTCGCGGTTGGCCCGGTCGCCGATGGCGTGCACCAGCACGGCCCAGCCGCTGGCGGCGGCCTGCAGAAGTCGCTCGCGCAACTCGCCCGGATCCATCAGGGGCATGCCGGCGTTGCCGCTGTCGCCTTCGTACGGCGCCAGCATCCACGCGGTCCGCGGCCCCAGCGCCCCGTCCGCGAAGAACTTGGCTCCGCCGACCCGCAGCCAGGCATCGCCCAGGCCCGCGCGCAGGCCGAGCTCCAGGGCATGCTCCAGCGATGCGCCGGGGATGCTCTGCCAAACCCGCAGGCGCATCCGGCCGCGAGCGCGCAGGAGCTGCCAGGCCTGGAATGCCTGCGCACCGTCCAGGTCGTGAACGCCGGTCAACCCGTGGGCCAGCGCCTGCTGCTGGGCCGCCTCCATGGCCGCGGCCACGTCCTCCAGGGACGCACCCGGAATCGCGCGGTCGATGAGCTCCTGAGCCCCTTCCAGGAAGATGCCGGTGGGCAGGCCGCGATCGTCGCGCAGGATCCGGCCGCTGGCAGGCGCTGCCGTGCCCGCGTCCACCCCTGCCAGGCGCATGGCCATGCTGTTGGCCCACCCCGCATGGCCGCTCTTGGCGCGCAGAAACACCGGGTGGTCGGGTGCGGCCCGGTCCAGGACCGACCGCTCGGGGAACGTCCCGCCCCACCGATGGTGATTCCAGCCGAAGCCGACGATCCAGCTGCCCGGCGGCTGCACCGCCGCCCGCTGCCGCACCCGCCGGGCCACCTCCTCCAGGCTGTCCGTCTCCGGGTCGAGCTCGGCCAGTTTCTGCGCGTACGTGGCGAAGTGCAGGTGGGAGTCGACCAGACCGGGGAGCACGCAGCAGCCGTCCAGGTCGCAGCGGGCGGCTGCAGGAACGCGCTGCGCCAGAGTCGCCGCCCGAGCTCCCACCGCCACGATTCTGCCCCGCGCCACCGCCACGGTCCGCACGATCGGGCACTCCGGATCCAGGGTGTGGATGCAGCCGTTCTCCAGGATCTGGTCGATCATCTCCCGGTCTCCGTGTGTCGGGGCGCGAGTCGGCCCGCGGCCGCTGTCGCCATCGCCCGTCGCCTTTGCCTCGGCGCCGATCCACGCCGTTCTTGTGGCCGTCCTGGCCAAGCCCCCGACTGCCGCGGAGAGCTCCCATGAACCTCGTTCACTACCGCGACTTCCGCCCCTTCGCCCGCGACCGGCACGTCGATGCCACCCTGCCGGGTCGCGCCCAGCTCGCGCCCACCGTCCTGCTGACCCACGAGATGGGCGTCAACGGCGAGATCGCCGAGGAACTCAGCGCGACGAACTGGGCGCGCGTGCAGTTCCACCTGCCGTGGCTCGACAGCGCCGGCGGCGTGCTGCTCTTCTATGTGAACAGCGACGCCCGCACGCAACAGCGGCCGATGTCGATCCACGTGAACGGGCATCGGCTCATCCACCGGCAGCGGCCGGAGCGCATGCTCACCGGCGGCTGGGACCGCTGTCGCATCCCCGCCGGCTGCCTGCGCCCCGGGGCCAACGAGTTCGTCTTCTCCGGCAACGGCCTGCTGCATGTCGATCCGGTCCCCGGCGGGCTCGCGGAGGTGCCGGGCGGGTCCAGCAGCCGCAGTTTCGACGGGGGACGCACCTGGCACCAGGGCGCCCACGGCCCGGGCCGCGACCTGGCCGGCGAGTACCTGGTGCGGCTGCGGTTGAAGGGGTACGCCCCGCACGGCCTGCTCACCGCGCCCTGCGTCGATCTCGCCGATGTCGCAGACCTGACCCTGATCGCGGCGCCGTCCTTCGCTGCCGCCGTGAGGCTGGTCGCCGCCGCCGACACGCCAGCGGGCACGGCGATCGAGTTCGAGCTACGTACGGGCTCGACGCCCACCTTCGACCCGCGCACCTGGTCGCCATGGCAGCCGGGAACCGCCCTGCAGCGGGCGCAGCGCTTCCTGGAATGGCGCGCGCACCTGCGCACCACCTCCGCAGCCCGCACCCCGCGGTTGCGCAGCGTCCGCCTGGAGATCCGTCCGGCGCGGACCGGCACGGCGCGCTGCCCCGCGCGCGTGGTCACGGCCGACCAGCCCAAGCTGACCCGCAGCTCGTACCCCTACACGTTCATGGGGCCCGATCCGCGCCAGCAGCGGCTGCGCGAGCAGTACCGGCTGGATCGGGTGATCGCCGCGGGCAGGAGCGAACTGGAACAGCTCGCGCTCCTGCGCGACTGGGTCCACAGCCAGTGGCTGGGCTGGCAGTCCGACAAGTACCCCTACTGCCCCTCATGGGACCCGCTCGAGATCCTGGCAGTCACCAAGGGCAACTGGGGCTTCGGGATGTGCACCCACTACGCGGCCACCTTCACCGCCTGCGCCGCCGCGCTGGGCTTCGTCAGCCGGTCCGTGATCGTCGACCACCACTGCCTCGCCGAGGTCTGGTCCGAGGACCTCCAGAAGTGGATCCTCCAGGATCCCGGCCCGGCGCGCGAGTACGACGCCACGTACGAGCTGGACAGCGTGCCGCTGAACGCTCTGGAGCTCCACGAGCTGCTGGCCCGGGGCGAGCAGGGCAAGGTCATGGCCAACAAGCTCCCGCAGGCCTGTGCGGAGCCCATGGCCGCACATGTCTCCACCTTCGTCCGTTTCGGCATGCCGCTGCGCAACGACCACCTGCAGCACAGCGAACCGGCCGAGCTGCGCCACGGCCAGCGGCAGTACCACTGGGACGGGTACCTGTGGTGGTCGGACGCGGCAACGCCGCGCTACGCCGAGTATTCCCTGCAGACGACGCGCGCCGAGGACTTCTACTGGCCGGCGAACCAGACGCGTGTCTACCTCGAGCAGACCGGGCAGCCGGACGTGATCCGCGTCCTGTTCGCGCATACCATGCCCAACTTCGACCACTTCGTGGTCCGCCACGACGAGGGTCCATGGGCAGAGCACGCCGGCCCGACGCTCGAGTGGGTCGTGCGGCCGGGCACCAACCTCCTTGAAGCGGCGGCCGTGAACGCCTTCGGGCGCCGGGGTCGGAGCGCGCGCCTGGTCGTGGAGGTGCCGGAGCCCCGGCGGTGAGGCGACGGCGACCCCGGCGGACCAGGCGCGGCCCGCCGGGGCCTGCCTGGGCGGCCTTGCCAGCCGGAACGCGCCACGCCACGAGGACCGGCAGCCGCTCACCGGCGAACCCGCTGCCTGCGGGCCGGCCTGGCCGCGGAGACAGCTGATCGTGACCAACGCGTTGTCGCTGGCGACCCGCGCGGCGCGCGGCGTCCTGTGGACCGGCGGGGCTGCCGTCCTGCAGCTCGTCTCGCTGCTCGTGCTCTACCGCCTGCTGCCCATCGCCAGCATGGGGCGGTTCGAGTTCATCCTGATCCTCGTCATGTTCCTCGCCCTGCTGGCCAGCCTCGGGCTGTGCGCCGCCCTGGTGCAGCGCCGCGACGCCGGGGACCTGCACTTCGATGCTGCCTTCTGGGTGAGTCTGGCGGTCGGGACGGCCATGGCCGCTGCGCTGATCGTCGCCGCCAGACCCATCGGCGTGCTGCTCGGCGGCGAGGCGGCGCCCGAGTTCGCCGACGCGCTGCGCATCCTCGCCTTCATCCTCCCGTGCGCCGCCGTGTCGGGCATCTTCCGTGCCCGCCTGCAGCGCGAGCTCAACTTCGGCGCCATCGCGCGGGCAGAACTCGTCTCCGTGCTGGCATTCGGCGTGTACGTGGTCCCGCTGGTGTACCTCTGGCCGGCGTGGGGCGTCGCGATTCCGCTGACGGGCTCGGTGCTGCGCGAGTTCGGTCTGCTGGTGGGCCTGTGGCATGAAGCGCGCTGGACACCCCGGTGGCGCTTCAGCGCCGGCGCCATCCGGCAGATGCTCCCGTTCGGCCTCAACTTCACCGGGTCGCGCGCGGTCGCCTATCTCAACAGCAACATCGCCAGCCTCTACATCTTCCCGCTGCTCGGCGAGACCGCTCAGGGGTACTACCGGCTTGCGGAGCGGTTGACCATCAACCCGCTGACGCGCCTGTCGACGACGATCACCCACGTCTCCCTGCCGACCTTCGCCTCGGTGCAGGACGACGACGAGCGCCTGGCGCGCGGCTACCTGCGCAGCGTCCAGAGCCTCGTGCTCTTCCTGGGACCGCTGCTGGCCGGGATGATGGTGTTCTCGCCGGAGATTCTGGCCGTCCTCGGTCAGGAGCCCGCGCTCGCGGTCCTGCGCCTGCTCGCCGCCGCCACGCTGCTGCGGGCGATGGGAACGATGGTGGGTTCGGTGTTCATGGCCAAGGGACGCGCCAACTGGCTCTTTCGGTGGTCGCTGTTCTGTCTGGTCGTGCTCGTGCCGGCCCTGTCGCTCGGCGTCGGCCACGGCATCACGGCGGTGGCAGCGATCGTCGCCGCCAGTTCGCTGCTCTTCCTGATGCTGTCCCAGCACTTCGTCAACCGGCTGCTCGGCCTGTCGATGGGCGAGTACCTCGGCAGCATGGCCCGGCCGGCCGCGGTGATCGCTGCCGTCGCCGTCACCGGGGCGTTCGCCCGGCCGCGGCTGCCCGGCTCGCCGGTCGCCGTGCTCGTCCAGGGGGTGGTGCTGTGCAGTCTGGCGGGCGGCATCGCGCTGCGCGGGTGCGCCTGGGCGCTCCTGCGCGAGTTCTACCAGAGCCTGCGCGGTCGCCGGACGAGGGGCGCGGAGGGCTTCCCGCCGGCCGAACCGGGCGCCTGAGCCTGCCCGATCCCGCCTCTGCCCCTGACTTTGCGCGCCAGGTCCCCGTCGATTAAGTTTCTGCAGGCCGCCCGGACCAGGAGAATGCCTGGTGTCCAGGGCGCCGCCGGCAGCGACACGACAGCACCTGCTTCTCCGGGGGTGGAAGATGAGCACCCAGAACGACACGAGTACGGCCACGCTGCGCCTGAAGACCGGCCTCGCCGAGATGCTCAAGGGCGGCGTGATCATGGACGTGGTGACGGCCGAGCACGCCAAGATCGCCGAAGACGCGGGCGCGGTCGCGGTGATGGCGCTCGAGCGGGTCCCGGCGGATATCCGCAAGTACGGCGGCGTGGCGCGCATGTCGAGCATCGAGAAGATCCGGGAGATCATGGCGGCCACGTCGATTCCGGTGATGGCCAAGTGCCGGATCGGGCATTTCGCCGAGGCGCAGATGCTGCAGGCGCTCGGCGTGGACTACATCGACGAGAGCGAGGTGCTGACGCCAGCGGACGAGGAGCATCACATCGACAAGTTCGCCTTCGAGGTGCCGTTCGTGTGCGGCTGCCGCGACCTCGGCGAGGCCTTGCGCCGCATCGGGGAAGGCGCGGCGCTGATCCGCACCAAGGGCGAGGCCGGGTCGGGCAACATCGTCGAGGCCGTGCGGCACATGCGACGCGTCAACGATGCCATCCGCGAGCTGGGGGCGCTGCGCGCGGAGCAGCTCATGCACGCGGCCAAGGAGCTGGGGGCCCCCTACGAGCTGGTGCGCTGGGTCGCCAGCAACGGCCGCCTGCCGGTGCCCAATTTCGCCGCCGGGGGCGTCGCCACCCCGGCCGACGCCTCGCTCATGATGCAGCTCGGCGCCGAGGCGGTCTTCGTCGGCTCTGGCATCTTCAAGTCCGGCGATCCGGAACGCCGCGCCAAGGCCATCGTCGAGGCCACCACGCACTACGACGACCCGGAAGTCCTCATCCGCGTTTCCGAGAACCTCGGCGAGGCCATGGTCGGCATCGAGATGAGCGACATACCGGAGAAGGACCGGCTGCAGACGCGGGGGTGGTAGGGGCGCCGTGATCGGGGTGCTGGGACTGCAGGGGGATTTCGCGGCGCACGGAACCGCGTTGCGGCACGCGGGCGCGGACTGGTGTCTCGTCAAGAAGCCCGGCCAACTCGACGCTGTCGACGGGCTGATCGTGCCGGGGGGCGAGAGCACCACGCTGCTGCGGCTGATGGAGTCGTGGCGAATGTTCGAGCCGCTCCGTGCCTTCGTGGCCAGCGGCAGAGCTTTCTTCGGGACGTGTGCCGGCCTGATTCTCGCGGCCCGCGAAGTCCGCAATCCCGCGCAGCCGTCGTTGGGGTTGATCGATCTGGTGGTCGAACGGAACGGGTACGGCCGTCAGATCGACAGCTTCGAGTCGTACGGGGAGTTCAGGCCTCCGCACGGCCCGGCCCGGCCCCTCGAGATGGTCTTCATCCGCGCGCCGCGGATCGTGCAGCTGGGGCCTCGGGTGGAGTCCCTGGCCACCTGGCGCGGCGAGTGCGTCCTGGCGCGCCAGGGGCGGGTGCTCGCGGCAGCCTTCCATCCCGAGCTGACCGACGACCCGACCGTCCACCGGCTGTTCGTGTCGATGTGCCGCAACGGCCGCGGGTGAGCCGCCGACCGGCGCGGCCGCGACGGACACCCCGCCGCGGCCGCGGGGGCTCGTGGCCGGCGGGCGGCCGCCTCAGAAACGGAACTGCACGCGCGCCGCGAAGCGGTCGATCCCGACGCTCTGGTCGGCCAGCACGAAGTCGTGCTGGTACGACAGGCCGGCGCGCAGGCGCTCGCCCAGCATCATCTCCACTCCGGCGCCAGGCACCAGACCGAACTGGCTGTCGCCGGCGTCGGGCGAGTACAGCTCCGCACCCAGCGAGAAGTAGTAGCTGAACGGCTGCATGTCGTATTGCGAACGCATGCCGAGCGAATAGAGGTTGATGTTCTGCTCGGCGATGTGGGCCAGTCCGGCCTGGAAAGCCAGCCAGTCCTCGACCATGTAGCCCAGCTCGACGCCCCCCAGCAGATCGGTCTGCGAGAAGTCGGGAGCCGGCCCCGGGCTCTCGATGCCGACCGCCGCCGCACCGAAGAGCCCCTCGACGAAGAAGGTTCCCCCCGACCGGTGGCGCCCGTAGCCGCCTGTCCCGTACTCGCTGCCCTCGGGCCCGTCGGTGCGGCCTGGCTCGACGGCGAAGGCCACGCTGCCCAGGCCGATGGACAGCGCGAGCATTACAGCAATCCAGCGAGACATCTCCGCACCCCCTTCGCGTGTCTGGACCGGCTCCGGGCCGGTCCGGTGATCCCCCGCGTGCAGCCCCTGTTCCTCGCTCAGAAGCCGATGCTGCGCTTCTGGAAGTGCTTGGTGATCTCCTTGTGGTCCGTCCACACGATCTCGGTCGTCCTGATATCGGTCAGCTCGAACGTCGCCTTGTAGTACATGACCTTGTCGGCGCCCACCTGCTGCACGGTCGACGTGATGACGCCGCCGAGGAGGAACGCAGCCGCCCGCTGCCCGCCGGGCCCGACTGCCTCGTCGCCCCGGACATAGCCCGACTGCTGGTACTCGTACTCCTGGGCGATCTCCTCCCGCGCGCTCTTGTCGAGGAAGGTGACCCGGCCGCCCTGGATCAGCGCCGTCTTGACATGGTCGTACAGCGCCTCCATGTCGATGTGTTCGGTGGTCCGGTTGCGGGGCATCTCCAGGATGACCACCGGCTTGGCCGCCATGTCCTGGTCGGCCAGCCACGCCTCCAGCGACGTCACCACTTTCTTCGCCACCAGCTGCATGTCATTCTGGTTCCACTTGTCGTCGAGCATGGAGATCTCCTCCGGATCGCCGTACTCGCCCCGCGTGAAGGCCCGCGGCGGCGCACAGGCGGCCAGGACCATGCCCAACAGCAGACTGCCGACGATCAGCCGTTTCATCGCGCGTGCGCTCCTTTCGAGCGGCGCTGCGGGCGCCGCGTGAGAGGGTATCTGCTCTCAGTCCCACTCGCACTGGAAGTCGGTCCGCACCAGATGCCACTGGTCGGGCAGCATCTGGTCCTGCCGGTAGAGCACCCGCAGGTCGCAGATGCGCTCGAGCGAACTGGGAGGGTAGTCCAGCTCGTACGCCTGGATGCTGTCGCGCTCCGCCTCGGGAATGTCCGCCGAGGTGTAGATATTCGGCCGGCTGGAGGTGAAGACCAGCACCTGACGGGGCCCGTACTGCTTGAGCGGGACCTCGGCGGCGAACGCGACCCGGCGCACTCGCTTCGGCAGCAGCAGATCGGTCTGGTCGACCACGGTGTCGTGCTGCCATCTGCCCGCCAGCACCGCGCCGAGGTCGGCGATGAACACCCGCTCCTTGGTGCCGTCCGGGACGATCAGATACAAGTACCGACGGCGCGCCTCGGAGGAGACTTCGGCGCTGCCTCCCAGCCCCTCGAAGTCGATCGTGATCACCAGGTAGATCGAGCGGTTCGGCGGCAGCGCATGGAGCGAGACCGCCCGGATCACGCGCTCGGAGACCCCCGCCGCCTTGAGCTCCACCAGTGCATCCACCGACGCGTCACAGGCGCAGCGTCGCTCCTGGATCATCTTGACGACCGCCTCGTCGCTGAAGCCGCTGCGGCTGAGCTTGCGGACATCCGCCAGGGTCAGCGGCAGCTGGTCGGAGCGCTCGTAGCGCGGCGGCAGCGGCCCGCCGTCCCAGTCGATCACGTTGAACACGTAGCCTCCCATGAGCGGGTCCACGGCTCCGGTGCGGCTGCTCGCTGACAGACCGGGTTGGGCCAGCACCGCACCGCCCAGACCCAGCACCGCCATCACCGCCAGCACCCGACTCCGCAGCAGCGCGTCCATCTCCTTCCTCCTCGCGTGACCTCACCGATACGAGCGATAGTTCAGGAACACGGGCGCACCGGGGCGCACCGTGACGACGGGCAAGGCCGCGGTCTCCACCGGCCGCCCGACTCCGTCCAGAAGATCGACCTCGACCTGGATGGGCCCGGGTTCTGCCGGCAGGCGCACCAGGTAGATGCGTCCGGGCAGAGTGAGCCAGCCGCGGGTGTCGGCCGCCTCGGTGGCCGCGCCAAACAGGTTCACGAGAGCCCCGAGCAGCTTCCCGGCCTCTGCCGACCAGCGGTCCGGGTGATCGCCATCGTCCTCCAGCACCTTGCTGATCCCCCGGGACGCGAGGTACTTCGCCAGGGCTCGCGCCGCCGTGCGCGCGACGATCGCACGCTCCTTGTCCGCCAGTGTCCGGCGCGCGATGGCGCTCAGATCCTGCACGAGCGCGCCCTCGGCGGCCTGGCTGGCGCTCCGCAGACGCACACCGCTCACCGCCGAGGGCACCGGGTGGAACTCCGGCAGCGCGACCCGCAGCCAGTATTTCACCCGCGCGTTCCGGTAGGCGTACGGGTTGTAGTAGCGGTAGGCCAGCCGGTCGGAGAGCATCCAGACCTCGCCGGTATCGTCGCCCTCGAGGATGGGCAGCTGGATGTCGCGCTGGAGCTTGCGGCCGATGAACCCGCTTTCCACGAAGACGATCACCTCGCCGGAGGAGCGGTCACGCGCCGGGGCCGCCGGCAGTCCCTGCCGATAGGTCGCCGCCTCCGCGCGGTAGCCGAGCCGATCGCTCAGCTCGGCCAGGTCGCGCCGCAGCGCCGCCGGTGCCGCGACCCCGGTGACCTCGCGCAGCGCCTGGTACCCCTTCACTGCCAGCTGGTACGACACGTACGCGTCGTTGAGCTCGCCCTCGGCCTCGTACAGCAGGCCTGTCAGGTACTGCATGAACGCGTCGTTCTTGTAGGTAAGCTCGTAGTCCGCCCGCGCGGCATAGTCCTCGAGCTTGAGGTTCGCCTTGCGACACTCCACCAGCGCGCTCTGCGGCGCGCCCAGGTAGTGGTAATTCATGGCTCGGTAGTAGTGGATCAGCACCCGCTCGAACTCCTCGCCGCGGTAGGGCCGGATCGCGTCGTTGGTCAGCAGCGCTGCTGCCTCGCGCGACAGGGAGCGCGTGAACAGGTCGTCGATCAGGTCCTCGGCCCGCTGGAACTCCTGGTTCGATGACTCGTACTGGCCCTGGTAGTGGAAGATGAGCCCGCGCTCCAGGCGGTACAGCACCATGTTCGTCTTGCCGTCCGGCTTCTCGAGCGCCGCCAGCGCGCCTGGATAGTCGCGGCGGCTCATGTGCCGGAGCGTCCCGCCCATGTAGAGGCTGTAGCCGGCAGCGCAGCCGGCCAGCCCGCACAGCAGAAGGCAGGTCAGGCCGCGCCCGAGCCTTCGTGTGGCCAGGTTCATGGTCCCCGATGCACCAGAGTAGCGCCTGCCCAGGCGCGCGTCCTGCGGAGGCCCGGCAGGCGTTCGGGCCGTTCGCCGCGGTGCAGGGACAGCCCAGCCGCTGACTCGCCCGCCAGGCCGGGCCACCGGACCGCCGAGCTCCGCCCGCCTCGCCGCACGTCCATTCGATGCCCCGGGATCGGCTGCCGTTCCACTGCCAGGCGCCGTGCCGATGGTAGAACCCGGCCCGCGCCCCCGGATGTCACCGGGTGCCGGCCGTTGCCCCCCGCGGGTGCTCTCATCCGTTCGGCTGGTGCGCCTCGACGCGAATCGGGTCGCCGTCGC
This sequence comes from uncultured Gemmatimonadaceae bacterium, assembly GCA_964591015.1. Classification (GTDB taxonomy): domain Bacteria; phylum Latescibacterota; class UBA2968; order UBA8231; family UBA8231; genus SLHA01. Next base: position 39,451 of record CAZPXM010000005.1, on the reverse strand, counting down.
GAACGCTGGCCAGCGCCCGCGGGTCGCCCCGGAGACGCCCCAGGACGTTGACCGGGGCGACCAGCCGGCACTCGTTGCCGCGGGAGACGGGGGTGCGTCCGAAGGGCAGGGCCAGGCAGCCGCCCTCGACCCAGAAGCACACCGTCCCGGGCTCGACCACCTGGCGCGCATCCGGCTCCAGGACAGCCTCGACGGGCACGGCGAAGTACACCTCCTCGCCCCACGTCTGGGCCTGCGCGCTGCACGGCAGGCGCGCCACCAGCAGGCGGGCGGTGGGCGTGTCGGCAAGGTCGGCGACGACGGCGCCTCGTGGCCACGCAATGCGAATCGGCATGGGGCACCTCCACCAAGATCGCGTGCAGCGAGCACCGCCCCGGCGGCGGCTGGCTGAGCCGCACCCGGCGCGCTAATATAGACGCGCCGGGCGGCCCGGACACTTTCGCCGGCCGGCCCGGCGCTGCAGGCGGCGGGCGCCTGCCGGCGCGGCCGCGATCCAGCGATCCCCAGGGAGCGAGCATGGCTGGCGGTGCCGGCGACGACAGATTCGGCGTGGCCATCATCGGCTACGGGTACGCCGGCCGCTGCTTCCACAGCTACCTGGTCCGCCGCTGCGCCGCCCTGCGCCTGGTCGGCATCGCCAGCCAGCGGCAGGCCGCGCGGGCGGAAATCGCCGCGACGCTGGGCGTGCGCGCCTATGGCGGCCTGGCGGAAGCCCTCGACGATCCGGCGGTCCAGCTGGTAGTCGTGGCAACGCCGAACGACCTGCACGCGCCGCAGGCGATCGCGGCGCTGGAGGCGGGCAAGCACGTGGTGGTGGAGAAGCCCATGGCGCTGGATGTGGCCTCGGCCGACGCCATGCTGGCGGCCAGTCGCCACAGCGGGCGCCTCCTCACCGTCTTCCACAACCGGCGCTGGGACGGCGACTACCTGACGATCCAGCGCCTGATCGCCGAGGGTTGGCTCGGCAAGCCGTTCTACTTCGAGCTCTTCTGGGGCCGCGCCACGCCGGTGCGCGGGTGGCGCGCGCTGGCGGCGCACGGCGGTGGCCGGCTCTGGGATCTGGGCGTGCACATGATCGACCAGGCGCTGCAGCTCGTCGCCGCGCCGCTGCGGCAGGTACACTGCCGCGCGCGTGCCGACCTGCTGGACACCGAGGTCGATGACCACGCCCTGTGCCTGCTCAGCTTCGCCGATCGCACCGAGGTCCACATCACTGCCTCGTCCCTGGCGCATCGTCCCAAGCCTCGATGGTACATCATGGGGACTGCTGGAACGCTGGTGAAGGAAGGTCTCGACCCCCAGGAACAGGCCATGGTCAGCGGCGATATCGACGCGGCGCGCGAACCGCCCGAGCACTACGCCCGCTTGACCGTCGCCGCCGCCGGCCAGCCCGCCGAGTTCGCGGTCCCCACCGTTGCCGGGCGCTGGCGCTCGTTCTACGAGAATGTCGCGGCGGCGCTGCGCGGCGAGGCACCGGTGGCCGTCACGCCGGAGAGCGCGCGCCTGCCTGTCGTCGTGCTCGCGGCAGCGCGGCGCTCGGCGACCGAAGGGCGCCCGGTGGACATCGAGGAAGCGACACCGGCATGAGGCACCCGCAGCCCGGCGATCTCGGCGCGGAGACTGGCCTGCGCGTGCGCAGCCAGGACGCCGATATCAGTCCGGCAGCCTACCGCCAGCTCCCCAAGCACCCGCTCTGCGTCGTCCTCGACGAGCTGCGCAGCGCGTTCAACGTCGGCTCGGTGTTCCGCACCGCCGACACGGCGCGGCTGCACAGCGTGGTGACCTGCGGCTACACCGCCCATCCACCGCATGCCAAGCTGGAGAAGACCGCGCTGGGCGCCCTGGCGTACGTGGACACCCGGCACTTCGCCGACGCCGGCGCCGCCGTGGAAACGCTGCGCAGCGAGGGCTTCTGGATCTACGGCGTCGAGACCACCAGCCACAGCCAGAGCTACTGCGCGGTCGCCTATCCGCAGCCGCTGGCGCTGGTCTTCGGCAACGAGGCGCTGGGTGTCTCGCCGCCGGTTCTGTGTCGCTGCGACGCCCTGGTCCAGATCCCGGTGTTCGGGTTCAAGAACTCCCTGAACGTCGCGGCCGCCGTGGCGGTGGTGGTCTTCGAGGTGCTGCGGCAGTGGGGGAAGCTGGTGCCGGCGCCGCTGGCTTCGCTGCACGCCCGGGGATCGGCATGAATCGGCGGCACGACGTGCTTGTCATCGGCGCGGGTTCGGCCGGCTACGCGGCTGCCCGCACGGCCCACGCGCTCGGCGCGGACGTGGGCCTCTGCGACCCGGGTCCCCTCGGCGGCCTGTGCATCCTGCGCGGCTGCATGCCCACCAAGGCGCTGCTGCGCGCGGCCGAGGTGGCGGCCCTGATGCGACGCGCGCCGGAATTCGGCGTGGCAGCCGGCCCCCCGCGGATCGACTTCGCGGCGGTCATGGCGCGCAAGGACCGGCTCGTGGCCGAGTTCGCCGCCGAGAGGATCGCGGCGCTGCGCGATGGCCGCTTCCGGCTGTACGAGCAGCCCGCGGTCTTCGTGTCGCCGGCCGCGGTCCGCGCCGGAGAAGATCGGATCGAGGCTGACCGCTTCGTCATCGCCACGGGCTCCGTACCCGCTGCGACTGCCGTGCCCGGACTCGACGCGGCCGGGTACCTCACGAGCGATGCGGCCCTGGCTCTCCGGCAGCTGCCTGCCAGCATGGTCGTGCTGGGCGGCGGCCCCGTGGCGCTGGAGCTGGCCCAGTTCTTCCAGCGTCTCGGCACCCGCGTCGCCCTCATCCAGCGCCGCGCCCACGTGCTGTCCCGCACCGACGAGGACATCGCTCGCCCGCTGGAATCCCGCCTGCGCGCCGAGGGCATGGAGGTCTTCACCGAGACGCGCCTGCTGTCGGTCTCGGCGACCGAGGGCGGTCGCTGCGTGCGCTTTCTCCACCGCGGCGAGCAGCGCGCGGTCCGGGGCCAGGTGATCCTGCAGGCGCTGGGGCGCCGCCCTGCCGTGGACGGCCTGGGACTCGAACGGGCCGGTGTCGCCCTCGCTGGCGGCAGCGTCGTGGTCGACGCCGAGCTGCGCTCATCGCAACCGCACATCTATGCCGTCGGCGACGTGAACGGCGTCCAGCAGGCCGTGCACAGTGCCGTGCTCCAGGGCGAGATCGCCGCCCACAACGCCGTGCGCCGCGACCGCCCCGCCCGGCGCCTGGACCGCCGCCTGACGCTGGAGGTCACGTTCACCGACCCGCAGGTGGCCGGCGTGGGCCTGACCGAGCGGGAGTGCCGCAGTCGAGGCATCGCCTACCGGGTGGCCGCGCATCCCTTCAGCGAGCACGGCAGGTCCCTGTGCATGGGGGACACCGACGGCCACGCCAAGCTGCTGTGCGAGCCAGCGACCGGCCGGATCCTCGGCGGCCATGTCGTCGGGCCCGGCGCCGGCGAGATCATCCACGAGCTGGCGGTGGCCATGCGGTACGGGGGCACGGTGCAGCAACTGGCCGAGACGCCCCACTACCATCCCACGCTGGCCGAGATCCTGACCTACCCCGCCGAGGAACTGGCCAGCCAGATCGCCTAGCGCCGACCGAGCTCGACGGCCGCTCGGCAGCGGCCGCCGGCGCTGGCCCGGCTCGCGACGGCAGGGGACGCCTTCCCTGCCGGCCGCCCCCTGCATCTGCCGCCGTCGGGCGCGCGCCTCGGTCGGCTCAGTCGTAGTACTCGTTCCCCAGGTGGGTGATCAGGTCCTCTCCCTGGAGGAATCGAAGGGTATTCTTGAGCTTCATGAGCTGGATGAACAGATCGTGTTCGGGATACAGACCCGGCGCGCTCATTGGGCTCTTGAAGTAGAAGGAGAGCCATTCCTGGATGCCGCACATGCCCGCGCGCTGCGCCAGGTCGGCGAACAGGACCAGGTCGAGCACGATGGGGGCCGCCAGGATGCTGTCGCGGCAGAGGAAGTCCAGCTTGATCTGCATCGGGTAGCCCAGCCACCCGAAGATGTCGATGTTGTCCCAGCCCTCCTTGGCATCGCCCCGCGGCGGGTAGTAGTTGATGCGCACCTTGTGGTAGAGACCCTCGTACAGCTCCGGGTACAGGTGCGGCTGGAGGATGTGCTCGAGCACCCCGAGCTTGCTCTCCTCCTTGGTCTTGAACGAGGCGGGATCGTCGAGCACCTCGCCGTCCCGGTTGCCGAGGATGTTCGTCGAGAACCAGCCGCGCACCCCCAGCATCCGCGCCTTGAACCCGGGCGCGAGGATCGTCTTCATCAGCGTCTGGCCCGTCTTGAAGTCCTTGCCGGCGACCGGCAGCCGCTGCTCGCGCGCCAGCTCGACCATCGCGGGAATGTCGACGGTGAGGTTGGGCGCGCCGTTGACGAACGGCACGCCTTCGCGCAGGGCCGCCCAGGCATAGAGCATGCTCGGAGCGATCGACGGATCCTCGGCGTCCAGGCCCTTCTCGAAGCTCTCGATCGAGGCATGCGCGGGCGTCGGCTCGAGAAAGATCTCGGTGCTGCCGCACCAGATCATCACCAGCCGCTCGAGCCGGTTCTCCGCGCGGAAGCGCTGGATGTCGGCGCGGATCTGCTCGTACAGACTCCTCCGGCCCGGACCGCGCTTGACATGCGGGCCGTCCAGGCGCCGCACGTAGTTCCGATCGAAGGCCGCCGGCCAGGGCCGGAGTGCCCGCAGCGGTTCCTCGAGCCGAGCGAGAAGAGCGGGTTCGAGCACGCCCGCGTGCACTGCGGACTCGTACGCGCTGTCGGGGAAGACGTCCCAGCCGCCGAACACCAGGTCCTCCAGCGCGGCCAGCGGCACGAAGTCCCTGATGAGCGGCGAGCGATTGTCCGTACGCTTGCCCAGCCGGATGGTGGCCATCTGGGTCAGCGACCCGTAGGGCTTGCCGGCTCCAGCCTTGACCGCCTCGACACCGGCGATGAAGGTCGTGGCGACGGCGCCCATCCCGGGTATCAGCACCCCGAGCTTGCCGGTGGGCTTGGCGATGCTTGCAGGCTTGTTCATCGAGGCATTCCTCCCGTCCTGGTTGGGCCGGCGCGCGCCAGGCAAGTGCACTGTTGTCGCTGCGATGGGCGAAATCTAGCGTCGATGCCCCATCGGGCAAATGAATAATCCCGATGCTTTCGATCTGGGATGGCTATTGGCACCCGCGGATCAGCAGGCGGCGGCGTCCGGCCCTTCCCGCAGGGCCCGCTCGCGCAGGCGATGCAGCGCCGCGATCACGGCGTCGACATGCCCGCAGTCGGCAAGCTCCCGGCGCAGGGCGGCGGCGCCCCGAAGGTGCCGGAAGTAGCCGGCGTAGTGCCGGCGGAGGCTGACGAGGGCATAGCGCTCGCCGCCGTGCGCCACCGCAAGGCCGAGATGCGCCAGACACAGGTCCACGCGCTCGACCGTGCTGGGAGGAGGCGGCGCGATGCCGTCGAGGAGCAGGCTGCGGGCCTCGCGGAATATCCACGGGTGCTGCACGGCGCCACGTCCGATCATGACGCCGCTGCAGCCCGTCGTGGCGTAGGCCCTGGCCACGTCCGCGGCCTCCGCCAGCCCGCCGTTGAGGATGACCGGGATCCGGACGACCTCGCGCAGTCGCGCGATCCAGCTCCAGTCGACCGGTCCGCTGTTGCCCTGCGCCCGCGTGCGGCAGTGCACGGTGAGCCCCTGGATGCCCGCGTCCTCCAGCATGCGCGCCACGTCCAGGATGCGGATGCTGGCCGCATCCCAGCCCAGCCTGGTCTTGACGGTCACCGGCAGCGAGGTGGCTCGCACCACACTGGCAACGACCGCGCGCATCGCGGCGGGATCGCGCAGCAGCCCTGCGCCGGCGCCCTGCAGCGCCACGCTGCGGACCCAGCAGCCGCAGTTCACGTCCAGCAGGTCCGGTCCGACCGCCGCCGCGATCTCGGCGGCCCGGGCCATTGCGCGCGCATCGGCTCCGTAGAGCTGGATGCCCAGCGGCCGTTCCTCGGCAGCGAACCGCAGCTTGCCGAGCGCTCGGCCCGGTCGCGCCGGATCGTCGCGGACCAGTCCCTGCGCGTTCGTGAACTCCGTGTACACGAGGGCCGCGCCCAGGCGCTTGCAGATCAGCCGGAAGGGCGAGTCGGTGAGGTCCTCCATGGGGGCCAGCAGGATGCCCGGGCGGACGCACACCGGTCCGATCCGGAGCGCCGGCGGCCCGGCCACGGGGCCGACGGACTGGAGCGGTGCCTGGCGGGCTGCTCCGGCCGGCGCGGCGCCCGCGCCCGCGCCCGCCCCCGCCTCAGGCTCGGTCGCCATGGCAGCGCAACACCCCGGCGGGCGCCACGACCGCGTCCATGCGGACGTCATGGGATTCGGCAGGAATCTCGTCGAGCAGCAGCTCGTCGTACGTCAGACCGACGCGCGTGGCGCGCAGCGGGGTCAGGAACCGATCGTAATAGCCGCCGCCCATCCCCAGGCGACGGCCTCGCCGATCGAAGGCCACACCCGGAACGAGCACGAGGTCGATCGCGCCGAGATCATCCAGCCAGCGCGTGCGCTCCAGCGGCGGTCCGAGCAGGCCCCAGCGGCCGCGCACCAGCGTCTCGCCGGCAGCCACGATGGCGTGGCCCAACACGCACGAGTCCGGACGCACGACGGGCGCCACCACCTGCTTGCCGCAACTCCAGCACACCGCGATGACCCGGCTGGTATCCAGCTCGTTGGTCAGGCTGGCCAGGTACACGTGCACCAGTCGGGCCGCGGCGAACTCGGGCAGCGTTACCACGTGCGCGCACACCGCGGCGGCGGCATGGTCGGCCTTGTCCGCGTCCACCTGCTTGCGCCACCGCAGACAGCGTCGGCGCAGTTCGGCCTTGCACCGGCAGGCAGCCAGGGATTCCATGCCGCCATGATACGGGACGGCCGCACGCGGTCAAGGCGCGCCCGCAGGCGGCCGGCAGGCGGCCGGCAGGCGGCTCGGCAGGGCACTTGCTTGACGCTCCAGACCCGCGCTGCTAAATTGCGCCCGTTCCAGCCAGCGTCCGCGCTGGGTCCGTGTGGGCCGAGCCGGACGCAGCCGGCGGTCCCTCCCGCGCCCTGTCCGCCGCGCCGACGAGACCTGGTCCATGCGTCGCCAGCAGCCGCATGTTCCCACCCCCGAGCAGTACGCGGCCCGGCTCGCGCTCGATGCGCGCGAGGACGAGCGATGGCGGGCCGAGCTGCTCGCCCGTGGCAATCTGCCGCGCCACATCGCCATCATCATGGACGGCGATCGCCGCTGGGCGGCCGCCCGCGATCTGCCGCGAACCGAGGGCCACCGCTTCGGCCGCGAATCGGTGCGCGACGTCACGCGCGCCTGCGCCCAGCTGGGAATCGAGTACCTGACGCTCTATACCTTCTCGACGGAGAACTGGTCACGGCCGGCCGATGAAGTGCGGTGCCTGATGCGATGGCTGCGCGAGGCGCTGCGCGACGAGGTCGGCGAGCTGGAGCGCAACAACGTCCGCCTGAACGCGCTGGGTCACCTCGAGGCCCTGCCGCCGGCCGTCCGCACGGCGCTGCGGCGCGCGCTGGAGCGGACGCGCGCGAACACCGGGCTCAAGCTCAACCTGGCGCTCAACTACGGCGGGCGACTGGAACTGGTGCAGGCCTTCCGCACGCTCGCCCGCAGGGTGGTCGCCGGGGAGCTGGCCGTGGAAGCCATCGACGAGGCAGCGATCTCCGCGGCGCTGTACACGGCGGGCATGCCCGATCCCGACCTGCTGATCCGGCCGAGCGGCGAGATGCGGCTCAGCAACTTCCTTCCGTGGCAGACGGTCTACACCGAGATCTACTTCGCCACGGACGTGTACTGGCCGGATTTCCGCCGCCAGCACCTGTATGCGGCCATCGCCGAGTACCAGCGCCGCCAGCGCCGCTTCGGCGGCGCCTGAGCCCCCATGTCGCCCCAGCCAGCGGCCGGCGGCAGCCTGAAGGTCCGCACGCTGTCCGCCTGCGTGTTCGTCCCGGGCATCCTGTTGCTGGCCCATGCGGGCGGAGGGTGGCTGCTCGCCCTGGTCGCGCTCATCGTCGGACGCAGCAGCTGGGAGCTGTTCGCCATGGCTCGGACCGCGGGCAGCAGGGCGGGCGCCGGGCTGGGCAGCGGCCTGGCGCTGGGCGTGTGTCTGCTCGCCTTCGTCTCGGGCGCCCGTCATCTGGTTCCCTTTCTTCTCGGCGCAACGCTGCTTGTCATGGCGGCGGAACTGCCGCGCGGCACCGCCGGGTATGCGGCGCGCACCGGACTCGTGCTGGGCGGGGTGCTCTACACCGGGCTGCTCGGCAGCGCGCCCTTGCTGATCGCCCACGCCGCGGGGCCCGGCCGGCAACAGGCGTGCGGGCGCCTGCTGGGCCTGTTGTTCCTCTGCATCTGGCTCACGGACGCGCTGGCGTACCTCGCCGGCCGCCGCTTCGGTCGCCGCAAGCTGGTGCCGAGCATCAGCCCCGCCAAGACCGTGTGCGGCGCCGCAGCCGGTCTGGCCGGCGGCCTGCTGCCCGGCTTGCTCTGGCGGTACGTCCCGTGCCTCACCTGCGGCCAGCTCGTGGGGCTGCTCTGCTGCGCGAGCGTGGCCGGGCAGACGGGCGATCTGGTGGAGTCGGCGCTCAAGCGTGACTTCGGCGTCAAGGACGCCCCCGCCCTCATCCCCGGTCACGGCGGTGCCCTGGACCGCTTCGACTCGTACCTGTTCGCTTTCCCCGTCGCCTACCTCTACCTTCAAGCGCTGGCGGTCTTCTGACGCCTTCGCCCGTTCACCTCGGCATGTCCATGCTCGGTACCGTGGTATCCTTCATCGTCGCCCTGGGCGTGCTCGTCTTCGTGCACGAATTCGGGCACTTCGTCGTGGCCAAGCGCGCCGGCATCCGCGTCGAGCGCTTCTCGCTGGGCTACCCGCCGAAGGCCTTCGGCTTCCGCTGGGGCGAGACCGAATACTGCATCTCGTGGATTCCCTTTGGCGGCTACGTCAAGGTGGCGGGGATGGCCGATGTGGGCGCCGAGAGCGCCACCGGCGCCCCGTGGGAGTTCCCCAGCAAGCCGACGTGGGTGAGGATGGCGGTGGTGGGCGCCGGCCCGGCGATGAACTTCCTCTTCGCGTTCGCCGCCCTGGTCTTCCTGTTCAAGGTCTACGGCATCGACACCGTCGCCACCACCCTGGTGGAGCCGACCGAGGGTTCGCTGGCGGCCGAGCGCGGCTTCTGCCCGGGCGACCGCATCGTGAGCGTGGACCACCGGCCCGTGACCGACGCCTACGAGCTGACCCGAGCGCTGGAGGCGGCGCTGTCGAGCGGCGCGCAGGTCGAGGTGCGCCGCGGCGACGCGCCGCTCGTCCTGACGCTGCCGCCCGCTCCGGCCGAGACGGGCTACGGCCTGCGGCTGCTGCGTCCGGCCGAGGTCGGGCACGTGGTGCCCGGCATGCCGGCGGCGCACCTGGGCCTGCAGGCCGGCGACCTGATCGTGTCGGTCGCCGGGAAACCGGTGGCCAGCTGGTCGGCGATGAGCGCCGAGATCCGGCGCCACCCGGGGACCGAGATCGAGCTCGTCTGGGAGCGGGGCGGCCGGCGGCTGAGCGGCACGATCGCGCCGGCGTCTGTCACCGATGGCGGTCAGACGATCGGCCAGATCGGGATAGGTCCGCAGACGGTGCAGCACCGCGTGGATCTCTGGCCGGCCCTCGGCCTGGGGCTGGAGGGAGTCTACGGATCGACCAGCGTGATCGTGGACTTCCTCGGCGAGCTGGTGCGCGGCAAGCGCTCGCCCGAGGAGCTCGGCGGTCCCCTGCGCATCGCCCAGCTGGCGGGCGAGACGGCCGAGCAGGGGGTCCAGTCGTTCATCGGCTTCCTGGCCATGCTCAGCGTCAACCTGGCGATCATCAACCTGCTGCCGGTGCCGGTGCTGGACGGCGGCCAGCTGCTGCTGCTGGCGCTGGAGAGCGTGCGCCGGCGGCCGCTGTCGGCGCGCCAGCGCGAGATCGTCCAGCAGGTCGGTCTGGCGATCATGCTGTTCATCATGCTGCTGGCGACCTTCAACGACCTCCAGCAACTGGTCTTCCACCGACTGAAGGAGCTCTGGCGATAGCGACTGCCGCCGCGCTCACCGACAGCCTGCGGGCGCGGGCCCGCTCCCTCGGCTTCACCCTGTTCGGCGTCGCGCCGGCGCGGCCGGCCGCCCACGCGGAGGCGTTCGGGCGCTGGCTGCGCGCGGGTTTCGCCGGCGACATGGGCTACCTGGCTCGAGATCCCGCTCGCCGGACAGATCCGCGTCTGGTGGTGCCTGAGGCGCGATCGGTCGTGTGTCTGGCCGCCCCGTATGCGCGCCGCGGGCCCGGACCATCCTCGTGGCGATCCGGGCGCATCGCCGCGTTCGCCCACGGTCCCGACTACCATGACGCCATCGGGCAGCGCGTCCAGGTGCTGTGGACGTTCCTGCGCGAGCAGGTCCCCGGCGCCCGCGGCCGCTGCTACGTCGACACGGGACCCGTGCTGGAGCGCGATTTCGCCCAGCAGGCAGGCCTCGGCTGGTGCGGCAAGAACACGTGCCTGATCGACGCGCGCGCCGGCTCCTATCTGCTGCTCGCCGAGATCGTCACCGACGCGGAACTGGCCTGCAGCGAACCCGCCGAGCCGCGCTGCGGGACCTGCACGGCGTGCCTGCAGGCCTGCCCGACCCAGGCGCTGGTGGCGCCGCACGTCCTCGACGCGCGCCGCTGCATCGCCTACCTGACCATCGAGAACCGCGGCCCCATACCGCGGGCGCTGCGGCCGCTGCTCGGGCAGTGGATCTTCGGCTGCGACGCCTGCCAGGAGGCCTGCCTCTGGAACCGGCGCCGGCGACCGCCTGCCCCCGACCCGGCTCCCGGCAACGCGGACCTCGAGCAGGCCGATCTGGTCGAACTGCTCGCGCTCGATGCCGAGGGGTTCAGGCGGCGGTTCCGCGGCACGGCCATCCTGCGGGCCAGAAGACGCGGGCTAGCCCGCAACGTGGCGGTCGCGCTGGGGAATTGCGGCGACCTCGCCGCGGTCCCCGCCCTGGAGCGGGCGCTGACCGACCCCGACCCGCTGGTAAGGGGCCACGCGGCCTGGGCGCTGGGGCATCTGGCGGGGGAACAGGCGCGCGCCCCGCTGCTGGCTGCACGCCAGCGCGAGTCCGAGGCCAGCGTCAGGGAGGAGATCGACCTGGCGCTGGCCGAGCTGCACCCCTAGCTCGGCTCAGGACGCCCTGGCCGCCGCCCCGGCGATCCGCTTCACGTCTGGCTTCACGTCTCGCGCCCGAACAGTCCCGCCGCGTACGCCTCGGGGTCGAACGGCTGCAGGTCGTCGATCCCCTCGCCCACGCCGACCAGCTTCACCGGCACGCCGAGCTCGCGGCGCAGCGCCAGCACGATCCCGCCCTTGGCCGTGCCATCGAGCTTGGTCAGCACCACGCCCGTCAGCGGGGTGGCGTCGTGGAACTGGCGCGCCTGGGACAGCGTGTTCTGTCCGGTGGTCGCGTCCAGAACCAGCAGGACCTCGTGCGGCGCGTCAGCCTGCTGCTTGGCCAGCGAACGCCGGATCTTCCGCAGCTCCTCCATCAGGTTCGACTTGTTGTGCAGCCGGCCGGCGGTATCCACCAGCAGGACGTCCGCGGCGCGGGCGCGGGTGGCAGCCAGCGCGTCGTAGGCGACCGCCGCCGGATCGGCGCCCGCCTGCGGCTTGATCATCTCGGCGCCCGCCCGCGCGGACCAGATCTCGAGCTGGGGAATCACCGCTGCCCGGAACGTATCGCAGG
>CAZPXM010000005.1:0-27687 GCA_964591015.1 uncultured Gemmatimonadaceae bacterium | reverse complement strand
GGCCGCCACCAGGACCCGCTTGCCGCTGTCCACGTACCGTCTGGCGAGCTTGCCGACCGTCGTGGTCTTGCCGACGCCGTTCACCCCGACGGTCAGGATCACGAAAGGCCGGGCTGGCAGCGGGCCGGCCAGCGGCAACGCGGCCTCGGGTCCCGCGCGCAGGGCATCGACGACCTGGCGGCGCAGCGCCTGCATGACGGCGTCCGGCCCGGCCAGACCGACTCCGCGCCCCATCTGGGCGCGCAGCTGCTCGACCATGGCCACGGCAGTGGGCAGCCCCACGTCGGCCTGGATGAGGATGCTCTCGAGCTGCTCGACCATGTCGTCGTCCAGGCGGCTGCCCACCGGCACGACGGCGGCGATCTGCTCGACCACTGCGGCCCGCGTCCGGGACAGGCCGACGCGGAAGCGCTCGAGAAGACGACCCAGCATCCTTGTTCTCTCGCGGCGACGCCGACCCGCTGCCGCCGCGTCGCTGCCGGCAACGCGCGCGGACGAGCCGCATGGCGGGTCGTGGATGAACTGCGGACACCTCGCTGCCGGACAGATAATCGTACAGGGACGGCCGGGGGGCGTCAAGGCCGCAGGGCATCGGGCCCGATACTGCTAATCCTTTCCTGCACAAGGCGATTTCGGGGAGTCGCCCGCTGCGCTCCTGCTTGACGCACGGCGCCCGGTCCGCTATCATCTGGCGCCGGTCGCCGCCGGTGAGCACGCGCTCGCCGTCCTCCGCTGGCGCGCGCCGTCCTCCGCTCGCGGCGTGGTGCCGCCCACTCCCACCGGCACGAGCGGCGGCCATCGGCTGCCCGCGTCGAGGCTCCATGGAAGCTCGCGTCGCGCACATGCGTCAGGCTCTCCGGCTGGCCGAGAGAGGGCGCGGCAAGGTCAGCCCCAACCCGCTCGTCGGCGCGGTCATCGTGCGCGACGGGCGTGTCGTGGGCGCCGGAGCGCACCTGCAGCTGGGGGGTCCGCACGCCGAAGCGCACGCGTTGCGCGCGGCCGGCGAACTGGCGCGCGGCGCGACGCTGTACGTGAGCCTCGAGCCCTGTTGCGTGCAGGGGCGCACGCCGCCCTGCACCGAGGCGCTGATCGCCGCGGGCATCCGCACCGTCGAGTGTGCGTTGGTGGACCCGGACCCGCGCGTCAACGGCGGGGGCATCCGGCGGCTCCGCGCAGCAGGCATCGAGGTCCGCGTCGGCCTGGAGAGCGCTGCCGCCGAGCGCCAGAATGCCGGGTACTTGAAGCACCGGCGCTCGGGTCTCCCCTGGGTGATGCTGAAGCTGGCCCAGTCAGCCGACGGCCGCATCGCCACCGCCGCCGGCGACGCGCGCTGGATCACCGGCGAGCGCGCGCGGCGCCGGGTGCATCGCCTGCGCAGCCAGGTGGATGCGGTCATGGTGGGCGCTGGCACCGTACTGGCGGACGACCCGCTGCTCACGGTCCGCCACGTGCGCGGGCGGAATCCGCGGCCGCTGCTCATCGACGGCAGGCTGCGCCTGACCGCGGCATCGCGGGTCCTGCAGCGCCCCGGCGCGATCCTGGTCACCAGCGCGGCGCACCCGCCGGCGGCGTACGCGCCGCTGGAGCAGGCCGGGGTCGAGGTGTGGACCTTCCCGGCCGTCGGCAGCACCGTCGATCTGCGCACGGTACTGCGGCGGGCGGCCGCCGCCGGCATCACGAGCGTGATGATCGAGGGCGGCGCTGAGCTGGCGGCGCGCGCCCTGGCGGCCCGGGTGGTCGACGAGGTGCAGCTCTTCGTGGCGCCGCTCCTGCTCGGCAGCGGCGTCGGCAGCATCGGCGACCTCGGGATCCGCCGGCTCGACGCGGCGGTGCGCCTGACGGATGTCAGCGTGCGTCGTCTCGGCGCGGATCTGCTCTACCAGGGCAAGGTGCAGTACCCGTGTTCACCGGCATAGTCGAGGAAATCGGGCGGGTGCAGCAGGTAGAGCGCCGCGGGGGGCTGCAGCGCCTCCAGATCCTGGCGCCGCGCGTGGCGGCTGACCTGCAGATCGGCGACAGCGTCAACGTGGCAGGCGTGTGCCAGACGGCGGTGGCCGTGGGGCCCGCCAGCTTCGCCGTGGAGTCGGTCCCGGAGACGCTGCGCCGGACGACGCTGGGCGAGCTGCGCAGCGGCGACGCCGTCAACCTGGAGCGAGCCTTGCGCCTGGACAGCCGCCTCGGCGGCCACCTGGTGCTGGGCCATGTGGACGGAGTCGGTCGCATCGCTCGCCTCGAGCGCCGCGCTGACGGCTGGGACATGACGATCGACGCGCCAGCGGCGCTGGGGCGCTACCTCGCGCCCAAAGGCGCGATCGCCGTCGACGGCATCAGCCTGACCGTCGCCGAGGTGAGCGCGAGTCGCTTTACCGTCGCCGTCATACCCCATACATTCCAGCACACGACGCTCGCCCAGCGACAGCAGTCGGATCGCGTCAACCTGGAGATCGACGTCATCGCCCGCTACCTGGAGCGGCTGCTGTCGGGAGGCGGACGGGCGGGGCTCACCTGGGACGACCTGCGCGCGCTGGGCTACTGACGGGCCCGGAGTGCACTCCAGCCGAGTCATCGTGGCCGATTTCGATAGCATCCCCGAGCTGATCGCGGACCTGAGCAGGGGCCGCATGGTCGTCGTCGTGGACGAACGGCGCCAGGCGCCGGACGGTCTGGTCACCGTCGGCGAGGGCGAGCTGATCCTGGCGGCCCAGCACGCCACGCCCGAGGCCGTGAACTTCATGGTGCGCCAGGCCGGCAGCCAGCCGGCGGTGGCGGCCGCCGCGGAACGTCTGGACGCCCTCCACCTGCGGGCGGCGGTGCCGGACGGTCAGGGCCCGCGCGGCGCTGCCGTCATGGTCGCTGTCGACGCCCAGCCGCTGGCCGGCACCGGCGTCTCGGCGCGCGACCGGGCGCTGACGATCCGCAAACTGGCCGACCCCGACAGCCGGGCCGCGGACTTCGTGCAGCCGGGACACGTGACGCCGCTGCGGGCGCGGGCCGGCGGCGTGCTGCGGCGCGCGGGCCACACCGAGGCGGCCGTGGATCTGGCCAGGCTCGCGCAGCTCGAGCCGGTCGCCGCCATGGCCACCATCCTGGACGAAACGGGCGAGCTCGCATCGACGGAGCGCCTGCTCGCCTTCGCGCGCCAGCACGAGCTGAAGATCGCCACCATCGGCGATCTGATCGCCTTCCGGCGGCGCACGGAGCGGCTGATCGCCCTGGAGGCCCGCACCGTCATGCCGACGCGCTACGGCGAGTTCCAGGTATACGCCTACCGCAGCCTCGTCGACGACAACCCGTACATCGCGCTGGCCATGGGGCCCGTAGACGACGGCCGGCCAACGCTCGTGCGCATGCACTCGGCCTGTCTCACCGGCGACGTGCTGGGCTCGCTGCTGTGCGACTGCGGCCAGCAGCTCGACCGCTCGTTCCGCATGATCGCCGCCGAGGGCCGCGGCGTCGTGGTCTACATCCAGCACCACGAAGGCCGCGGCATCGGGATCATCCACAAGCTCAAGGCGTACGAACTGCAGCGGCAGGGCCTGGACACCGTCGACGCGAACCTCGCCCTCGGCTTCCCGCCGGATGCGCGCGACTACGGCATCGGCGCCCAGGTTCTGTACGATCTGGGTCTGCGGCAGGTGCGGTTCCTGACCAACAATCCGACCAAGCGCGTGGGCCTGGAGGCCTACGGACTGACGGTGGTCGAGCAGGTCCCGATCGAGGCCCCGCCCAATCCGCACAACATCCGCTACCTGCGGACCAAGCGCGACAGGATGGGACACGAGATCCACCTCGATCCGGAGAGCGAGAGCGATGGAGGATGCTGCGCCCATGCCCACAAGGGTGTATGAGGGACTGCTGGCCGCTGCCGGCAAGCGCTTCGGCATCGTGGCGAGCCGCTTCAACGATCTGGTCACCAGCAGACTCGTGGAGGGAGCCCTCGACTGCCTGCGGCGCCACGGCGCCAGCGATGACGCGGTGGAGCTCGCCTGGGTCCCGGGCTCCTTCGAGCTGCCCTTGGCGGCCAAGAAGATGGCCCAGAGCAAGCGCTTCGACGTGGTCATCTGCCTGGGGGCCGTGGTCCGCAGCGACACGCCCCATTTCGACTACGTGGCCGGAGAGGCCGCCAAGGGCATCGCGCATGTCGCCCTGGAAACGGGCATCCCGGTCACCTTCGGCGTGATCACGGCCGACACCGTCGAGCAGGCTGTCCAGCGCGCCGGCGTGAAGGCGGGCAACCGGGGCTGGGACGCGGCGCTGAACGCGATCGAGATGGCCAGCCTCATGGAGCAGCTGGACTGAGAATGGCGGGTGCCGCGATGGCGGATGCCGCGGGCGGCGTGCCCTCTCCCCAGAGTGATGCGGACGAGCTGGAGGAGAGGCCGGCCGACTCGCGCCGAGGAGCGCGCCAGACGGCACTGCAGGCGCTGTACTGGGCCGCCAGCACCGACGACGATCCGCGCGCTGTCGTCGAGCACCTGGGCCAGCGCTGCGGGCACTCGGCGCCGGTCCGCGCCTTCGCCCGGGCTCTCGTGGAGGCGGTCACGGAGAACCGGGAACGCCTGGACGCGCTGATCGCGGCGAGCGGCACCAGCTGGAGCCTGCAGCGCATGGCGAAGGTGGACCTGCTCGTCCTGCGCCTGGCTCTGGCCGAGATCATCTCCATGCCCGCCGTGCCCGTGCGGGTCTCCATCGACGAGGCCGTGGAGCTGGCCAAGCTGTACGGCACGAGCGAGTCGTACGCCTTCGTCAATGGCGTGCTGGACGCCATCGTCCAGCACGAGCGCTTGCGGACGTGAGCCGCCCCGGCCGCGCCGATCCGTTGTCCTCGACGGCCCGATCCGTCCTGGACGGTGGTCCGCACCAGAGGAAGACAGGATGCTCGGGAAACTGCTGACGAAGGTCTTCGGTTCGCAGTCGCAGCGGGAGTTCAAGAAGGCGGCGCCCCTGATCGCGACGATCAACCGGCACGCGGCCGCGCTGGCCGGTGCCAGCGATGCCGAGTTGCGGGCGCGGACCACGGCGTTCCGCGAACGGCTGGCCGCGGTCGACCGCCAGTTTGGACCCCGCCTGCAGGCTCTGGACGAGCGGTTGCGCGGCGAGCTGGAGCCGGACGAGCGGCTGCGCGTCGCCGACGAGCACGACGCGCTCACCAAGCAGCTCCATGGCGAGCAGGCGGCGGTGCTGGACGCCATCATGCCCGAGGCCTTCGGCCTGGTCAAGGAGACCTGCCGGCGGCTGTGCGGGCGCAGCTGGGAACGGGCTGGAGAGCGGGTGACGTGGGACATGGTGCCGTACGACGTGCAGCTCTTCGGCGCCATCGTCCTGCACCAGGGCAAGGTGGCCGAGATGGCCACCGGCGAGGGCAAGACGCTGGTGGCCACGATGCCGCTGTACCTCAACGCGCTGCCGGGCCGCGGCGTGCACCTCATCACGCACAACAACTACCTCGCCCGGCGCGACGCCATGTGGATGGGCCCCATCTATGCCTTCCTCGGCCTGTCCGTCGGCATCATCCAGGACCACCGCCAGACCGGCGGCGCCGAGGCCTACGTGCTGGAGCCCACCGCCGACGTCCCCGCTGGCTGCCAGTGGCGCGCCGCCACCCGCCGCGAGGGATACGCGGCCGATGTCGTCTACGCCACCAAGGACCAGGTCGGCTTCGACTACCTGTACGACAACATGGCCACCCGCCCCGAAGACCTGATGCAGCGCGGCTTCAACTACGCCATCATCGACGAGGCGGACAGCAACCTGATCGACGACGCGCGGACGCCGCTGATCATCTCCGGTCCGGTGCCCGAGTCCACCAACCGCTACGCCGAGCTCAGACCGCTGGTGCAGAAGCTCATCCGCGCGCAGACGGCCCTGGTGACCCAGATCCTGGCGGAGGTGGATCGGCAGCGCGAGGAGCTGGACGAGTACACCGTGGGCCTCGAGCTGCTCAAGGCCAGCCGCGGCATGCCCCGGAACAAGCGGCTCCTGAAGATGCTGCGGGAGGAGGGTGCCAAGCGCCTGGTCAGCCGCGTCGAGGCCGACTACATCCGCGACAAGCGCCTCAACGAGATCGACGAGTGCCTGTATTTCGTGGTCGACGAGCGGGCACACACGATCGACCTGACGGAGAAGGGCCGCGATCTGCTCTCGCCGGACGAGCAGGCCATGTTCGTGCTGCCGGACATCAGCGAAGAGCTGGGCAGGATCCGGCACGACGAGTCGTTGAGCGCGGAGGAGCGCGCCCGGCGCGAGGAGCAGGCCTACCGCGACTACGCCGAGCGCAGCGAAATCGTGCACAACGTGCACCAGCTGCTGCGCGCCTACACCCTGTTCGAGAAGGACGTCCAGTACATGGTGACCGACGACAAGAAGGTCGTCATCGTGGACGAGTCGACGGGGCGGCCGCAGCCGGGGCGCCGCTTCGCCGACGGCATGCACCAGGCGCTGGAAGCCAAGGAGGGGGTCAAGATCGAGCAGGAGACGCAGACGATCGCCACGATCACCCTGCAGAACCTGTTCCGCATGTACGAGAAGCTGGCCGGCATGACCGGCACGGCCGAGACCGAGGCCGCGGAACTCTGGGAGATCTACAAGCTCGACGTGGTCGTCGTCCCCACCAATCGCCCCGTGCGCCGCCTCGATCTGGATGACCAGATCTACCGGACCAAGGGGGAGAAGTTCCGGGCCATCATCGACGAGATCCAGCGGCTGCACGACCTGTCGCTGCCCGTCCTCGTCGGCACGATCTCCGTGGAGGTCTCCGAGCTGCTCAGCCGCATGCTGCAGCGCCGCGGCATCGCGCACCAGCTGCTCAACGCCCGCTACCACGAGAAGGAGGCGCAGATCATCGCCGCCGCCGGGCAGCCGGGCGCCGTGACCATCGCGACCAACATGGCCGGACGCGGCACGGACATCAAGCTGGCTCCCGAAGTGGTGCATCTGGATCGCGACATCGTCGAATCGAACCTGACGCTGAACGACCGCCTCCCCTCCGGCCAGCTCCTGAAGCAGTTCCTGGCCGACAGGCCCAGCGGACTGCAGGTCATCGGCACCGAACGCCACGAGGCGCGCCGCATCGACCGCCAGCTGCGCGGCCGCTCGGGGCGCCAGGGCGACCCCGGGTCGTCCCGCTTCTTCCTGTCGCTCGAGGACAACCTCATGCGGCTGTTCGGCTCCGAGCGCATCGCCGCGGTGATGGACAAGCTCGGAGCGCAGGAGGGGGAGGTCATCGAGCACCCCCTGGTGACCAAGTCGATCGGGCGGGCGCAGCGCAAGGTCGAGGAGCGCAACTTCGAGATGCGCAAGCACCTGCTCGAGTACGACGACGTGATGAACCAGCAGCGCCAGGTCATCTACAGCCGGCGGCGCGAGCTGCTGTTCCGCAGCAGCGCCCACGAGCAGGTCGTCGAGGCGACCGAGGCCGTCGTCGACCAGTTGCTCGCCGCCCATGCGCAGCCGGCCGACTACGCCCCCGAATGGGACTGGGCAGCGCTCGAGGAGGGCTTCGCCAACACCTTCTTCCTGGGCATCGACGTGCCGACGGCCGAGCGCGAGGCCATGACCGTCGAGCAGTTGCGCGCGCGCCTGCTCGCGCTGGTGCGCAGTGCCTACGACCGCCGCGTGCAGGCGGTCGGGCCGGAGCTCTTCCATCAGGTCGAGAAGGCGGTGCTCCTGCACACGGTGGACACGTGCTGGCAGGAACACCTCTACGAGATGGACGAGCTCAAGGACAGCGTGGGCTTCGCGGGAGTCGGCGGCAAGAACCCGTTGATCGAGTACAAGAGAGGCGCCTTCGACATGTTCGAGCGCCTGCTGGCGCGCATCGATCAGGAGGGTCTGCGGAACCTGTTCCAGTTGCGCATCGACGTCACCGCAGCGCCGACGCGCCGGCCGCGACCCGACGCCCGCGCTCTGCGGCCGGTACACCGGGAAGCCACCAACCTGGGCTTCGGCGCGGCGCCCGCCGAGCCCCAGTCGTCTGCGGTGCTGGCGGCGTCCGCCCCGGACACCGACGGCCTGCCGCTCGGCGTGCCCGCCCGCGCCAACCGGCGCCTCACGACTGCCGGTGGCGGGGGGGAAGCCGAGGAGGCCGTGCCGCGCCAGCCAGTGCGCGTCGGGCCGAAGGTCGGCCGGAACGACCCTTGTCCGTGTGGCAGCGGGAAGAAATACAAGAACTGCTGCGGCCGGCCGGCAGCCACCACCGGCGCGGGCCGGACCCGCGCGGCCTGATGCTCGCGCGGCGAGCGGGAGCGAAGCGGCGCGCGACCGGCGCCCGCTCAGGGCGGGCGCTGCCAGGGACCTCGGAAGTTCAGTCCGGCCAGGTCAGCGGGAACGGCTCCTGCTGATCGGTGCGCAGCCACAGCACATCCAGCGCCTTGTAGTGCTGGCGGGTCACCTTCTCGACGTGGCGCGCCGCGATGGCCACGTTGCCGCGCTCCCGTCTGAGCTCGCGTCCGGTGTCCACCGCCAGCTCGTTGGCCTGCGCCAGCGTCCGGCTGTAGAGATCGTGCGCCACCCGCAGCTCGCGGTAGGAGATGTCCACGCTCTTGATCTCCTGCACGCGCGCCACGTACCGCCGGATCAGCTCGCGAGCCGCCTGCAGCTCCTCGGCGCTGATCTCCTCTGCCGATTGGTCGAGGCGCACGATCGCCGCCACGATCTGCCGGTTCATCTCCTGGAGGCCGCCCATCCTCTCGACATAGCGCTTCAGCTCGGCGCGCTCTTCACTGCCGTCGCCGCAGCCTCCCAGCAGCAACGCCAACAGGCATAGTGTCAAGGTTCGTCGCATGCGGTCCTCCCGGGGAACCGTCGCGCCCCACGCAGACACGTTCGCCTCGGCAGGGATGCGGACCCGTCCTGGCTCACGCCCACCCGGCCAACCGGCGGCCGGCACGCGCTCGACTGGCTGCCGGTCGCGGCCCAAGATACGCTGGCCAATGGCGGAAATCAAGCGATCTGTGGCGCCATCTGGACAGCCCCCTCCAGGGCACGCCCAGGCTGGTCGGGCCAGCGTCCGGCGCTATATTTACGGCCCACGGCCGCGGCCTGTCCGCCACGTTCGGGGCCGTCCTGGCGGGGGCTCGGCCTGCTGGCTCGGGCCGGCGGCAGCTCCGCCGCAGTCGCCGCTGCGTCACGACCTCGTTGGAGGACGACGAGATGGTCGACCGGGAGCAGATCCGCGCCCAGCTCGACAACTGCTTGCTGCAGGCTCGGTTCGAGCGCTGGCAGTCGTATTATCGCCAGGGGAAGGTGCGCGACATGTACCTGGTCCCCGGCCGGCGCATCCTCATCACCACCGACCGCCAGAGCGCCTTCGACCATGTGCTGGGGACCATCCCGCTGAAGGGCCAGGTGCTGAACCGGCTGGCCCAGTTCTGGTTCGCGCAGACCGCGGACATCGCCCCCAACCACGTCCTGGAGGTACCGGATCCCAACGTCACGGTGGCCTGCGAGCTGGCCATCCTGCCGGTGGAGATCGTCGTCCGGCGGTACCTGACGGGCAGCTCGGACACGGCCATCTGGACCTATTACGCCCGCGGCGCCCGCGAGTACTGCGGCATCCGCCTGCCCGACGGCATGGTGAAGAACCAGCGCTTCGATGCGCCTCTGATCACCCCGACGACCAAGTCGCACGCGCACGACGAGCTGATCTCGCGCGAGCAGATCCTCAGCCGCGGACTGGTGCCCCCCGGCGTCTGGGAGGAGGCCGAACGCACCGCTCTGGCGTTGTTCGCGCGCGGCGAGGCGGTGGCCGCCCGCCAGGGACTCATCCTCGTCGATACGAAGTACGAGATGGGGGTGACCGCGGCGGGGACGGTCGTCGTGGCGGACGAGATCCATACGCCGGACTCCTCGCGCTACTGGCTTGCCGCCTCCTACGCGGAGCGGCATGCTCGCGGCGAGGAGCCCGAGAGCCTGGACAAGGAGTTCCTGCGCCTGTGGCTGCGCGAGCGCGGGATCTCGGATCGGAACATTCCAGCGCTCGATGACGCGATACGGATCGAGGTGGCGGAGAGGTACATCCAGCTGTTCGAGCGCGTCACGGGCACCGAGTTCGCTCCCGAACTGAGCGACGAGCCCGTGCTGGCGCGGATCGAGGCGCGGATCGCGCCGTTCTTCCCGCCAGCCGGAGGCGCCCGAGGCGACTGAGCGCGCCATGCTGACGCGACTGCTGGGAGCGATGCTGATCTGGCGTCTGGAGCTTGGCCGGCTGTCGCTGGACCCGCAGTTCGTCTGGGCCCTGTGGCGCCAGCGGCCCGCGATCGAGATCGTGCTGACGCAGCGGCCGCACGCTGCGGCCGAACGGCTCTACGAGCGGCTCCACCTGTCGCTCCGCCTGCATGAGGTCTATCCTTTCTGATGCTCCATCGCCAGCTGCGCAACGCGCTCGAGGAGATCTTCGGCAGCGGGTACGTGGAGGAGGCCCTCAGCCAACCCGAGCGCGCCCAGTGGGTGCTGTACGAGCGGCCGGAGGCCTTCCGGCAGACCGTGCTCGGCTTCCAGCGGCTGAACTACCGCGACGAGCACCAAGCGTATGCCGCGGCGCTGGAGCCGGACCTCGGCGTGGCGCTGATCTGCGCCCTGCTGGACCAGGACACGCGGGCTCTGGTCTACGAGCTCGGACTCAACTACGTGTGACCATCGGGAGAGAGACGCATGGACGCTGCCCACCGCAGACTGCTGGCCTTCGACCTCGGCGCGGAAAGCGGCCGCGCCATCCTCGGGATGTTCGACGGCGCCACCCTGAGGCTGGAGGAGATCCACCGCTTCGCCAACGGCCCGGTACCCGTGTTCGCGCACCTGTACTGGGACGTGCTGCGGCTCTTCGGCGAGGTGCGCGAGGGCCTGCGGGTCTACCGCCAGCGCCACGGCGCCCAGCTCGACTCGATCGGCGTGGACACCTGGGGAGTGGACTTCGCGCTGCTCGGCCGCGGCGACGTGCTGCTGGAGAACCCGCACCACTACCGCGATCCGCGCACCGACGGGATGATGGAGGCCGCGTTCGCGCTGGTGCCCCGCGAGGAGATCTTCGCGCACACGGGGGCGCAGTTCATGAGGCTGAACACGCTGTACCAGCTTCTCTCGCTCAAGCTCGCCGGCTCGCCCATCCTCGACGCCGCGCAGACGCTGCTCATGATGCCCGATCTGCTCAACTTCTTCCTGACGGGCCGCAAGGCGTGCGAGTTCACCAACGCCACGACGACCCAGTTCTACGATCCGGTGCACGGACGCTGGGCCACCGCCCTGCTGGACAAGCTCGCCTTGCCCAGCCACATCCTGGGCGAGATCGTCGAGCCCGGGACGCCGTTCGGCGAGTTGCTCCCCGCCGTGCGGGAGGAGGCCGGACTGGGAGCCGTGCGCGTCGTGACGCCGGCCACCCACGACACGGGCTCGGCGGTGGCCTCGATCCCCACGTCGGCAGCGGACTATGCCTACATCAGCTCGGGCACCTGGTCCTTGATGGGCGCGGAGCTGCGCGCCCCGCGCATCGACGCGGCGGCTCTGGCCCACAACTTCACCAACGAGGGCGGCGTCGGGCACACCTTCCGGTTCCTCAAGAACATCATGGGGCTCTGGCTCGTGCAGGAGAGCCGGCGCAACTGGCAGCGCGAGGGTCGCACGTGGTCGTATGCGGAGCTGACGGCGCTGGCGGCCGGCGCGCCCGCGTTCGCGGCGGTCATCTACCCGGACGCAGAGGTGTTCATGCCCCCCGGCGACATGCCGGGCCGCATCCGGCAGTTCTGCCGCCAGACCGGCCAGCCGGAGCCGGAGACCGAGGGAACCCTCGTCCGCGTGGTACTCGAGAGCCTCGCGCTGCGCTACCGAGAGGTGCTGCAGAGCCTGGAGCAGATCCTCGGCAGACGCATGCGCTGCATCCACGTGGTCGGCGGCGGCAGCCAGAACGAGCTGCTGTGCCAGTTCACCGCCGATGCCACCCAGGTGCCGGTGATCGCGGGTCCGCTGGAGGCAACAGCGATCGGCAACCTCATGGTGCAGGCGCTGGCTCTCGGCGAGGTCAGCTCGGTGGAGCAGGCGCGGGACGTGGTGCGCAATTCCTTCCAGCCCAAGACGTTCGAACCCCGCCATAGCGACCGTTGGGACGAGGCCTACCAGCGGTTCCTGGCTCTGGCCAGATAGCTCTAGCCGCGTTCGGGCCCGTGGCGGCGTCCCCGCTGCGGGCCCGCCGCCCCGCCGTCGGGCGGTGCGGATCGCTCGGCCGGCGTCCGCCGGTGCCGGCGGAACCCCGACCCCTCCTGTGCCGTCCAATCGTATGACGCTCGACCGGCCCGCCCGCGGGCGCGCCCGGGCCGAGCGGCTGCCGGGAAGCCGGCTGGACTCGCGCT
Organism: uncultured Gemmatimonadaceae bacterium; assembly: GCA_964591015.1. Classification (GTDB taxonomy): domain Bacteria; phylum Latescibacterota; class UBA2968; order UBA8231; family UBA8231; genus SLHA01. Next base: position 15,349 of record CAZPXM010000005.1, on the reverse strand, counting down.
TCGGGCTGTCCGCTGCCGCGCGGCGCAGCGGCAGACCGGGGCCCCTCCCCGGCGCAGGCATGGAGGTTGGTACGGACCATGGCAGGGCCAGGACATGGAAGCGGACGCGGCGGCATGCGGACCGAGGGGGACTCGATAGACGCCTACTGGCGCGACATCCAGGAGTTCAAGCCGCTGAGCCGCGACAAGGAGACGGAACTGGTGCGGCGCGCGCGCGCCGGCGACGAGGAGGCGTCGCACGCGCTCGTGAACGCCAATCTGCGCTTCGTCGTCTCCGTCGCCAGGGAGTACACGGGACTCGGCCTGTCGTTCAGCGAGCTCATCTCGGAGGGCAACTGCGGCCTGCTGGAGGCGGTCCGGCGCTTTGACGAGACGCGCGGGTTCAAGTTCATCACCTACGCCGTGTGGTGGATCCGTCAGGCCATCCTCAAGGCGCTGGCCGAGCAGACCAGGGCGACGCGCCCACCGATGAGCCAGGTCTGCGATCTGCACCGGGTGGGCAAGCGCACCAGCCAGCTCGAGCAGCGGCTCGGTCGCGACCCGACGCTGGGCGAGCTGGCAGCCGAGTCCGGCATCAGCATGGAGCGACTCCGCAGCGCCCTGCAGCTCGGCCGGCGGGACGTATCGCTGGACACCCCCATCCATCCCGACCATCGCGACGATACCTTCCTGTCGCTCCTCTCGGCGGAGCCCGCCATGCCGGGCGAGAAACTGGAGCGCGAGGCGCTCGCCGAGGCGATGGAGGCCTGCCTGAACGAGCTGGACCAGCGCGAGGCCCGCATCGTGTGCGCGTACTTCGGGTTGCGCGGATACGAGCCGTGCACGCTGGAACAGATCGGCTGCCTGTGCGGCCTCACCCGCGAGAGGGTCCGCCAGATCCGCGACCGCGCCCTGGCGAAGATCCGCGCGCGCTGGGGGGCGCGTCTGCTGGAGTTCTCCCAGGAGTGAGCCGTCCGGCACGGCCGCGCAGGGTGGCAAGGGTGGAGGTTTTGCGTATATTGTTCGCGCTTTGTTCGTGCCCTGGTGTCGCCTGGAGGGCTGCTGCGAGCCCGCCGACAGAGGGTTTCTCCTGGTGAAGTGGGACCGGCCTGGATTCGCCCGAACTGCAGGCCGCGACGAGTGAACCGTGCGCTACAACCTGGCCGACTTGCACATACACACCGTGTGCTCCGACGGGATGCGAAGCCCGGCGCAGGCGGTCGAGGAGGCCAGGGAGGGTGGCCTGCAGGCCATCAGCATCACCGACCACGATACCGTGGAGGGCCTCGAAGAGGCGGCGGCCTGGGGGCGCCGGCTGGGCGTGGAGGTGGTTCCCGGCACGGAGCTGAGTGCGCACATCCGCGAGCGCGAGATCCATCTGCTCGGCTACTGCTTCGACCCGCACGACGGTGACCTCAGCGAGACCCTCAATCTCGTCCATCAGCGCCGCTACGAGCGAGGAAAGGCCATCGTCAAGCGCCTCAACGGGATGGGGGTCGGGGTGACGCTGGACGAGGTGCTGCTGCACGCCAAGGGCAGCCCCCTCGGCCGGCCGCACATCGCGGCGGCGATGGTCGATCACGGCATCGTGGCCACCAAGGACGAGGCGTTCAGGCTGTACATTGGCGACCGTGCCCCGGCGTTCTCGCCCAAGCCCTACACGGCTCCCGAGCAGGTCATCGAACTGATCCACCGCGCCGGCGGCGTCGCCGTGCTCGCCCATCCCGGGGCCAGCTTCCCCGAACATATCCTCGTGCAACTGGTGCACAGCGGCCTGGACGGCATCGAGGTGTTCCACCCGGCGCACCAGCCCGCCCAGATCGACTACTACACGCAACTGGCAGCCCACTACGGGCTGTTGATGGCCGGTGGCTCCGACAGCCACGGCGAGGCGGAGGGCGTGCGGATCGGGGAGTACGGCATCGGGTACGAGGCCATCGAGGCGATGCGCGCCCGCGCCGCCGCACTGCAGGCGGCGCGCCGGCTGCCGTCGAGCGCGGTGAACTCCCGCTGACCGGGTCAGCATGACGCGCCGCCACCGCGCATCCTGAGACGAGAGCTTCTTGACGAGATCGCGTCCCTACTCGCTCGCCGGCGTCGTGTCGCCAGGCCGCTGCAGGTGCCGTGTCCTGGCGTTGGCCGCCGCCTGGCTGGCCGTGGCGGCCCTGCCGGGACGCGCCGCCACGCCGCGATCCTTCCGGCCGGCCGCCCCGGCGCCGCCCCTCGAGGGCCTGGTCGGCGCCGAGATCAGCGACATCGTGTGGAGCGGGCGCTACCTGTGGGTGGCCACCGACCACGGCCTGGCCCGGCTCGACCCCGGCCGCGGTACCGGCCAGTTCAGCGGCGACTGGGTCACCTTCACGAGCGCCAACGGCCTGGCCCGCGGGGCGATCAGCGCCCTCGCAGCGGTCGGCGACACGGTGTGGATCGCCACCTTCTTCGACTCGGTCTTCGTGGCCGCAGACGGTCCCGTGCGGGTCGGCAACGGGCTGACCTACTCGCTGGACGGGGGCAGCACGTGGCGGCACGTGCGCAACCAGGACATCTTCGACCCGTCAGTGCCCGGATTCGCCGGGGGGCCGTTCACGCAGGCGCAGAACGAAGCCTACGGCCTGAGCATCGACGGCCAGACGATCTGGGCCGCCTTCTTCGCCGGCAGCACGGTTCGCTCGCGAGATGCGGGGCGCACCTGGGAGCGGGTGCTGCCGGACGGAGCCGCCCAGATCGTGTTCTTCGCCGCCCAGACGGCGGCGGACAGCCTGCTGGCCGTGGCGGACAGCCTGCAGCGGCTGGGTGCCGACCTGGCGCGCGTCCGCGAGCTGCGGGCCGCGGCGGACAGCCTGCGGTCCCAGGAGCTGCTGCATCGCACCTTCGAGGTGCTGGCCTATCACGACACGGTCTGGGTGGGCACCGCCGGCGGCATCTGCCGCAGCGTCGACGGCGGCCGGAGCTGGCGCACGTCCAAGGTGCGCTACGACCTCGCGGGCAACCGGTTGCCGGACCAGCCTGCCGCCAACTGGGCGGTGGCGCTGGACCGCCAGATGCGCGCAGACGGCACCGCGGTGCTGTGGGCCGGCACGCGCCCGACGGGCCCCGGCGAGACCAGCTCGATCGCCTTCAGCCTCGACGACGGCGCCACCTGGACGGCCACCGGTCCGACGGCGCCGTGGGGCTTCGCGTTCTCGCCGAACGCAGTGTGGGCAGCCACCGACCAGGGCCTGTTCGCCAGCCGCGACCAGGGCCGGACCTGGGTGCAGGTGCCGGTTCGCGATCCAGTCATCGGCGACGAGCTGCGCGGCACGTTCGTCGATGCCGCCTGGGTGGACGGGATCCTGTGGACAGGCGCCGAGAACGGACTGGGCCGCAGCGCGGACGAGGGAGAGAGCTGGGAGATCATCAGCTCCCCCGTGCAGACCCTGTCGCTGGACACGGGCAGGTTCGTCGGCTCGGTGGGCCTGGCGGACAGCACGCGCACCTATGCCGCACCCAACCCCTTCCGGCCCGCCGCCGGCGAGCAGACGCGGATCCACTACAGCCTCGACCGGGACGGCCGCGTCACGATCGCGATCTACGATTTCGCCAGCCGCTGGGTGCGCACGCTGGTCGACCGCGCCGAGCGCAGCGGCGGCCGCAGCCACGGCGAGAACTGGGACGGCAGGGACAGCGACGGCCGGCCGGTGGCCAACGGGGTGTACTTCTACCGGCTGGAGCTTCATGGCGGTCGAGCTGCCTTCGGCAAGGTCGTGGTGCTGAATTGACCAGGACGCTGCGTTGCCTGTGGCTGGGGTTGTGGGCGCTGCTCGCCGGGCGGGCAGCCGGTGCCACCGAGCATGCCGCCGCCTTCCTCCAGCCCGGCATCGGCAGCCGCGGCCCCGGTCTGGGAACCGCGTACGCGGCGGTGGTGGGCGGTCCGGATGCGGTGTGCTGGAACCCGGCTGGACTGGCCCGCACCGTCGGTCTCGGACTCGGCGCTTCCCTGCTGCCGCTGTCGGCCGATCGCCGGCACAGCAGCCTTGCCGCAGCCCTGAACCGGCGTGGCGAGATGGCCTTCGGGGTCGCCTGGGTACATGCTGGCACGGGCGACCTCCAGGCGCGGACGGGCAGCGGCACGGCCACCGGCGCCATCGACGACAGCGAGAACGCGTTCTTCGTGGCCGTGGCCGCCGGGCCCACGACCTCGCTGCGTGTCGGCCTCGCCCTCAAGGTGATCGACCAGCGCCTGCAGGTCCCCGGCTGGCGCCGCGCCGAGGCGCGCGGGCACGGGCTGGACGCGGGCGTGCAGGGCAGCGTCTCGGACTGGCTCGAGCTCGGGGCGGCCGTGCGCAATCTGCACGGCTCGGTCGAGTGGAAGGTCGAGCGGAGTGCTGCCCAGGCGACCAGCACCACGGACCGGCTCCAGCGCGCGCTGCTGGTCGGCGCCGGGATCCGCTGGCCGGCCGGCTGCCTGCTGACCGTGGAGGTGGCGCATGCCGCGGACCCGCAGGCCAGCTTCGGCGTCGAGTGGGTGGCGAACGATCTGGCGACGCTGCGCGCCGGTGTGCAGGGACTCCCGGGGGACGAGGCCACACCCCAGGCGGTGAGCGCCGGGCTCTCCTTGCGGCCCATGCGCAACGAGGCGCTGCTCTTCCACTATGCCTTCGTCACCGATCGGCTCGGGGCGGGCGACCGCGCCGTGTTCGGGCTGTCATCGAGCTTCTGACATGCCGACGACGACCCGCAGGCACTGCCTCACAGCGGCCCTCGCCGGCGCGCTCGTCCTGGCGCGCACCGCCACGGCGGGCGTCGGGGGCGGCCTGCCCGAGCTGTGCGGCAGCAGCGGCGCGCGCGGCAGCGCGCTGGCCGACGCCACGGTGAGCCTGCGCGACCTGGATGCGGCCTCGGCCAACCCTGCAGCGCTGGCGGTCAGCGGGCGGCACAGCGTCGCGGTGAGCCACACCGTCTGGGTGCAGGGCACGCGGCTGACGCATGCCGCGCTCGCCGGCCGCCGCGGCCAGACCGACTGGGGAGTGGCGGCGCAGTTCTTCGCGGCCGGCGACCTCGAACGACGCACCGGGCCCACCGCCGCGCCGCTGGGGACCTTCGGCCTGTACGACGCGGCGCTGAGCGCGTCGCTGGCGCGCGCGTGGCGGCCGCGGCTGCGCGTGGGCATGACCGGCCGGCTGCTGCGGCAGTCCATCGCCACCGCCGCCGCAGCGGGGGCAGCGGTGGATCTCGGCGTGCTGGCGGCTGTCACGCCGGCGCTGCAGGCCGGCGTCGCGCTGCGCTACCTGGGCGCCATGACCCGCCTGCAGCGGGAGCGCACCGACCTGCCGACGACGCTGCGCATCGGGCTGGCGTATGCCGGCAGCGAGCGCGTGCGGCTGACCGGGGAGCTGCAGCGCGGCCGCGGCCGCGGGACCACGGCGCACGCCGGCGCGGAGTACCTGCCGGTCCGCGATCTGGCCGTGCGTCTGGGGTACCAGACCGGGGCCAGCAGGCGGCTGAGCGCCGGGGTGGGAGTGCAGCGAACCCCCTGGGGCCTCGACTACGCCTACGTCCCCCTCGCCCACGGACTCGGCGCCGCTCACCAGGTGAGCTGGCAGCTTCACCGATAGCGGGGCGCCATGGATCTGTGGCACAGGCCGCCGCAGGCCGGCGAAGCTCGCGCGGATCGCCCGGCGCGACCCTGGCCGCCGGCCGCGTTCCCCTGCGGCGAGGATTGGCTCCCGCCGCCACCGGCCCCGCGGCCCACCCCGGCATGGATCCACGCGCTCCTGTTCGTGCTCACCTTGCTGTCCATGGCCATCGCCGGCGCGATGCAGCAGGGCGTGGAGCCGCTGGCCAGCCTGGCGTCCCTCCGGAATCTGCTCGCGGGGCTGCCGTTCGCGGCCGGGCTGCTGGCGATCCTCGCCGTGCACGAGTTCGCGCACTATTTCGCGGCGCGACGCTGGGGGGTTCAGGCGAGCCTGCCCTACTTCCTGCCGCTGCCGCTCGTGTCGTTCCTGGGCACCCTGGGAGCCGTGATCCGCATCCGGTCCGTCATCCCCCACCGCCGGGCGCTGCTCGACATCGGCGCGGCAGGGCCTCTGGCCGGCCTGGCCGTCGCCGTGGTTGCCTGCTGTTTCGGTCTGGAGACATCCAGGGCCGTCGATGCCGGCGACGCACTGGGCGGCGCCTCCATCGAGCTGGGTTCGCCGCTGCTGTTCGCGCTGTTGACGCACTGGTTCGGCCCGCAGGCCGGCCCCCAGCAGGCAGTGCTGCTCAGCCCCCTGGCGTTCGCCGGCTGGGTGGGCCTGTTCGTCACGGCGTTCAACCTGCTGCCGATCGGGCAGCTCGACGGCGGCCACGTCGTGTACGCGCTGTTCGGCCGCGCGCACCGCTACATCGCGCGCCTGCTCTTCGTCGCCTTGCTGGGCCTGGGGGCACACGGTATCTTGTCGCTGCTTCTCGACTGGCCCCGTGGGTGGCCCGGCTGGCTGGCCCTGGCGCTGTTCCTGGCGTTGCTGGGCCGCGACCACCCGGCGCCGGCCGACGAGAGCGTTCGCCTCGACCGCACGCGGCGGTTCGTGGGCTATCTCTGTCTGCTGGCATTCGTCCTCTGCTTTGCGCCGGTTCCATTCTCCTTTGCCGAGGCCTGAGCCCACGCGCGGCGCGCCCTCTGGCCGGGACCAGGCGCGCGTCGCCCGGCGCGCCTGGAGGCAGCGCTGGCGCCGCCGACTGGCGGCCGCCCTCGCGTGCAGCGCCGGCGCCGGCTGCGGCCTGAGCGACAGCGCCGTGGTGGAGTGCCGCTGCACTCCCGAGACGAATCGCAACCTGTTTCCGGCCTGCCCGGCGATCGTCGAGGTGCTCCCGACCGGCCCGTCCGAGTTGTGGGTCACCGCCACCGGCGACACGCTGGACGCCGCGGCGGACTGGGTGACGGTGAAGGGCGACAGGATCAGCCACGGCAAGCCGGGCTCCATCAACCCGTTCGCCGCCAAGGTGCCCGACTGCCCGGTGGGCCCGCGCCTGGTCCTCAACGAGCCGACCCAGCCGTCCCTGGTCGTCTTCAACCTGCGCACGATCCTCGTCGCGCAGCCGGGAGCGCGGAATCTCGACCAGTACATGGACCAGTTGAGCGAGGATTTCAGCTTCGTCCCGGACCCGCAGGACGTCGACTCGTATCCGCACGCCTACGACGTGTCCCTGGACACGCTGTGGAACCGCGAGCAGGAGCGGCGGTTCGCCCAGGCGCTGCTCGATCCGGCGCAGGTGGGCAGGATCACGCTCGGGCGCTGGTACGAGTCCGCCAAGGACGAGCGACTCGTCTCCGAGGACCAGTTGCGGGAGACGTTCGTGTTCCCCTACGAAGGCACCATCGTGCGCCTGGGAGACGCGCCGGCTGCGGAGACGACGCTCGAGTTCAAGGGCACGATGGAGCTGGATCTGGTGACGCCGACTCTGGAGAACCCGGTGTGGTCTGTCCGCCAGTGGCGCGATCGCCGCGACCCTGCCTCGGCCAAGCACTCGTGGGGAGAACTTCGCGCCGAGTTCGGGCGTTGAACAGACGCGACCAGCGCTGCATCACCACAGGAGCTTCGTCCATGCGCCGTCTGTCAAGCCAGTTCGTGCTGCTCTTCTGCCTGTTGGCGGCCACCGGCTGCACCAATCCGTTCGCGCCGAAGAAACAGGGCGGCGGGGGCGGCAATCCGGCGCCGCCTGCCACGACGCCAGAGCAGTTGATGGACAACCTGCACCGGGCCATGCGCGACCGCGACAAGGAGCTGTACGAGACGCTGCTGGACCAGGACTTCTGGTTCACCGAGACCGACTGCCTGGGCGACCTGGTGTTCGCCAATGGCCGCGAGGAAGAACTGGAAATCATGGGCGGCAGCCGCGACGGCTCGCAGAAGGGCATCTTCGACATCTACCGCACCTTCGAGTTCGAGTTCACGCTGCTGTCGCGCACCATCGAACTGGGCGCCGAGTACCCCGAGGCCTACCCCGGCGACCCGGATGGCCACCCGGACGAGGACTGGGTGGTCTTCCGCGGCCAGGTCGAGATGCTGCTGCTCGACGAGAACGGGGACGGCTACCGCGTCAACCAGACCATGACCTACAAGCTGCGCCTGGCGCAGAACGGGCTGTGGAAGATCATCCGCTGGGTCGACGACCCCCTGAGCGGTGACTGCGACACGAGCAAGCCACTGGCGCGGCAGCACGCCTGGGGCGCGCTGAAGACAGCGCTGCGCTGAACCTCGGTGGACACAGCCAGGCCCTCCCATGGCCGCCCACCGCGCCTGATCAGGCCTCGCCGCGAGCCGCGGTGGCACATGGCGCTCATGGCGGCGCTGGTCGCCGTGGCCGTGGGCGTGCTGCTGGCGCGGCTGTGGACGGAGCACCGGCAGCGCCAGCCAGTGGCCGCGCCCGGGGTGGTCGTCCCGCCGCCGGTGGCTGTCCCCGCCCCGTCGGCAGCGGCCCTGCTCGACTCGCTGCGCGCGGGCGCGGGACGGTCCCTGGCCGAGGTCGGTCTGTGGCCGGACCTGCTCGGCTGGACCCAGCGCCCCGGCGACCTGGACGTTCTCACCGTGCGCGTCCCGGCCGATCTGCCGCTGACCCTGGCGAACCACGTCCTGACGCGCCTGGTCCGCACCGCCGGCGGCGAGGTGATCCACGCGGAGGAGACCATCCCCCAGGAGCGCGTCGAACTCGACGCGGCGTTCGACTCGGTAGTCGTCGCCCGCCTCGTCCTCGAGCGGGCCGCCGACCTGCAGCGGCGCGCCGGCCGGATCGCCCTGATCGTCGCCGGAGTGGGACGCCGCCGTCTGGGGGCGCCGCACGTCGCGGCCTGGTGCGCGCTGCCGTCGGCCGTGGCCTTCTGCATGTGGTCGGGCGCCGCCGCGCCCGACAGCTTCGTTCAGGCCGCGGCGGCGGCCGGGCACCAGCTCTTCGTCGAGCTACCGGTCAAGCCGCTCGGACGCGGGCCCTCGCCCGGGCCGCACGCCATCGCCGCCGACGATGACGAGCCGCGCATCCGCCACCGTCTGGACCTGGCGCTGGCGAGCGCGCGCGGCGCCGCCGGTGTCGTCTGTCTGGCGAACTCGCGCGTCACGGTCGAGCGGCGCGCGGTGGACGCGATCCTCGGTGCGCTGGCCGAGCGCCGCCTGCTGTACGTCGACGGGCAGGAGACGCCCGCAGCCACCGTCAGCGCGGCGGCCCAGGAGCTGCACGTGCCCTGGGTCCGCGCCGATATCGCCGCGGGCGCGGCGGCCGACGCGCAAGCTCTCGAGGCGCGCCTGTGGGATCTGGCGGCGCTCGCCGGACGCACCGGGACTGCCCTTGGCATCGTCCCCGAGACGGACCACGCGCTGCAGGTGCTCCAGCGCCTCCTGCCCCGCCTGGAGGCCCGCGGCCACCGCCTGGTCTCCGTCTCGCGCCTGGAGCAGTGAGCCATGGACAGCGCCGGGCAGGCGGCCGCGGCCCCCGTTCGCTTCGAGCTGGAGGCGCAGGATCCGGCCAGCGGCGCCCGCGCCGGACGGCTGCACACGCCCCACGGCGTGGTGGAGACGCCGGTGTTCATGCCCGTGGCGACGCGGGCCACCGTGAAGACCATGACCCAGCAGGAGCTGCTCGTGCTGGACGCCCAGCTTCTGCTCGCCAACGCCTACCACCTGTACCTGCGCCCCGGACACGAACTCATCGACCGGGCCGGCGGCCTGCACGCCTTCATGGGCTGGCCGCGGCCGCTGCTGACCGACAGCGGCGGCTTCCAGATCTTCAGCCTGAGCGCGATGAACCGGGTCAGCGAGGCAGGCGTGCGGTTCCAGTCGCACCTGGACGGCTCGTTCCATCTGTTCACCCCCGAGCGTGTCATGGAGATCGAGCACGGTCTGGGCGCGGACCTCATCATGCCGCTCGACGAATGCCTGCCCTACCCCACGCCGCGCCCGCAGGCCGAGGCCTCGGTGGAGCGCACCCTGCGCTGGCTGGAGCGCTGCCGGCAGCGGCACGACGAGCTGTGCGCGGCGCGCACCCACCGCCCCGCGCCAGCCCTGTTCGGCATCGTCCAGGGCAGCGTGTACCCGGAGCTGCGCCGCCGCTGCGCGCAGCGGCTGGCTGGCCTGGACCTGCCGGGGTACGCGGTCGGCGGCCTGGCCGTGGGCGAGTCCCGCGCCGAGATGCTGGCCGCGCTCGAACCGTCTCTCGGCGAGCTGCCCGGCGACAGGCCCCGCTATCTGATGGGGGTGGGCTTGCCGGAAGACCTGGTGGATGCCGTCGGTCTGGGCGTCGACATGTTCGACTGCGTCGTGCCCACGCGGAACGCGCGCAACGGGACCGCGTTCACGCGGCACGGGCGCGTGCGGCTCAAGAACGCCGCCCTGGCGGAGTCCCGCGCTCCGCTGGACCCGGAGTGCGCCTGCCCGACCTGTCGCCACTACAGCCGCGCCTACCTGCGGCACCTGTTCCAGACGGACGAGATCCTCGGCATGCGCCTGGCGACCTACCACAACCTGCACTTCTTCCTGGACCTGATGCGGCAGATGCGGCGCGCCATCGTGCAGGGGTGCTTCGCGGCGTGGCGCCGGCAATTCGTCGCGCAGCTCGCCCTGGAATCGGACTAGCCGGGGCGCGGCGGCGCGCGCGCTGCGGCGGCGCGCGGACGGGCATCCGGCGCCCCGCCCGGCTCAGGACCCGTACGTGCGGCTGGTGATGCCCAGCGCCTGGTTGCGGCGCGCCAGCCGCAGCAGCCGGTTGCCCCACGGCGTGGGGTACCGGCCGGTGACGCAACCGGTGCACAGGCTGGCCTGCGGACAGCCGATCACCGCGCCGAGATCCGCCACCGGCAGGTAGCGCAGGCTGTCCACGCCCAGGTCGGCGGCCATCTCGGCCAGCACCCTCGCCGAGAGCCTGCCCCGCCGCCCGCCGGGCAGGTAGGCAGCGGCGAACAGCTCGCCGAGCGTGGACATGTCGATGCCGTAGAAGCAGGGACTGACGATCGGCGGGCAGGCGACGCGCACGTGGAGCTCGCGGGCGCGGCCACGGGCGCGCATCTGCTGCACCAGCGCCCGCAGCGTCGTCGAGCGCACGATGGAGTCCTCCACCAGGAAGACTCGCCTGCCCTCCAGGACCGATGGTATGGGCGTGTACTTCTGGCGGGCAGCGTCGATCCGCGTGGAGTTCGGCTGGATGAACGTCCGCCCCACGTACCGGTTGCGGATCAGCCCCTCCATGCACGGGATGCGCAGATGGAAGGCGAACGAGTCCGCGGCGGCCTTCGCCGTGTCCGGCACGGGCACGACGACGCAGTCGTCGCCCGGCGGGCAGTCCTCCATCTCCGCCAGACGGCGGCCCGCCGCCGCCCGCGAGCGGTACACGCTCAGGCCGTCGATCTCGCTGGCCACGTTGGCGAAATACACCCACTCGAAGAAGCACCGCGAGCGCCCCTGGGCGCGGGCGAAGCGCGCGAACCGGAGCTTCCCGCGCTCGACCAACGCCATCTGCCCCGGCTCGAGCGCGTGCACGGCCGTGAAGCCCACGTTGCTGAGCGCCACCGACTCGCTGGCCGCGCCGAAGAGCCGGCCCTGCAGCGCCCAGTGCAGCGGCCGGAAGCCGTGCGGGTCGCGCGCCACCAGCAAGCGCCCCTCGGCATCGAGGAACACCAGGTTGTAGGCCCCGTCGAACGACGCCGCGACCTCGGCCATCACCTGTCTGAGGTCGGGCATGCGTTCGCCGCGCAGACCGTAGGCCAGCGCGTGCATGATGACCTCGGTGTCCGTGTCCAGCGAGATGTGGTATCCGCGCCGGCGGATGAGGTGGTCGTGCAGCTCGGCGTAGTTGGCCAGCGTGCCGTTGAAGGCGAAGGCGAACCACTTCCAGGTGCGCCCGTGATGGCGCTCGAACGGCTGGGCGTACCGGTCGTCGTCCGCGCCGGAAGTGGCGTAGCGCGTGTGGGCGATACCCGCCGGCCCGGCATACTCCTCCAGCAACTGGCGATGCCGCTCCGGCTGGCACGTGTGGAAGACCTCGGCCACGGTGCCGACCGCCTTGTACGTGTCGAGAAGCTGGGCGCGGCCGGGCTTGTAGGTGCTGATGCCCGCGGCAAGCTGGCCACGGTTCTGCAGGTTCAGCAGCATGGTCGGCAGCAGCCCGACGACGCTGCCGCCCGGCACGTCCGGCGACCCCGCGCCGCCGTCTCCCGGCGCTTCATCCAGCAGGTAGAGCGCGGCCACGCCGCACTCGTGCCGCAGCGGCTCGCTCATCGCATCCTCCGGTGGGGCGGTCAGCCTGTCCTGGCGGTGAGGGCGAGCGCCAGCACCGCCTTGCCAGCCGCCGAGCACACAAGATTGGGCCACCGCGCCCGACAGGCAAACCGAGCGGCCGGCCCGAGTCCCGGTTCCCGCGCGCCACGCTTGCCGACGGTGCGCCGGAGACGGGCCGCGAGGCTTCACAGATCCTGGCCGATTGCTTTAATTGCGTGCACCGATGCCGCGGCGAGCAGAAGACCTCGCAGAGCGTCCGGCTGGCGCCCGGGCTGCCCGCCGCCGAGGCGTCCAGGGGCGCCGCCCTCGCTCTGCATCCCTCGGGAAAGGAAGATGCCTTGTTCCAGTTGATCGATGCGGCGTATGCCAGAGGAGCACCGGCCACAGGCGGCGGTTCGCCCAGCCCGATCGCGTCCCTGTTGCCGTTCGTGCTGATCATGCTGGTGCTGTACCTGCTCATCCTCAGGCCGCAGATCAAGAAGCAGAAGGCGCACCAGCAGATGATCGACGAGCTCGAGAAAGGCGACGAGATCATCACCAGCGGCGGCATCCACGGCGTGATCCAGAACCTCCGGGACGACGTCATCGTGCTCAAGGTGGCCGAGAACGTCAAGATCGAGGTCTCGCGCGCGGCCGTGGCGCAGGTCAAGAACAAGAACAGGTCGACGGCTGGCGACCGCAGTTAGGGGATGGCCATGCGCCTGGTGTTCTGGGGCACACCGCTGTTCGCGGTGCCCGCGCTGCGGCTGCTGGCCGCCAGCCAGCACGACGTGGCGGCCGTGGTCACCAATCCCGACCGGCCGCGCGGCCGGGGCCGCCAGCTGGCGTCCACTGCGGTGAAGGAGGCCGCCGTGGAGATGGGTCTGCCGGTCCTGCAGCCCGAATCGCTGGCCGCGCCGGAGCTGGCGGACCGCCTGCGGGCGCTGGTGCCCGACCTGCTCTGCGTGGTCGCCTTCTCGATCCTGCCCGCGGAGCTGCTCGCGGTGCCCCGTCTGGGCGCCATCAACCTGCACCCCTCGCTGCTGCCGAAGTACCGGGGAGCCGCGCCGATCGTCTGGGCGCTCGTTCGCGGCGAGACGCGCACCGGCCTCACCACCTTCCTGCTGAACCCGGCGGTCGATGCTGGCGACATCCTCTTGCAGCAGCCGGTGGAGATCGATCCGGACGAGACTGCCGGCGAGCTGGAGACGCGGCTGGCCGAGCTGGGGGCGCGGCTCGTGCTCGACACGGTGGACGGGCTGGCCGCCGGCACGATCACGCCGCGCCCGCAGCCCCGCGGGCAGGCGACGCGCGCGCCCAGGCTGTGCAAGGAGGACGCGCGCATCGACTGGACACGACCGGCCGCCGCCGTCCGCAACCTCGTGCGCGGCATGAACCCCGTTCCCGGCGCGTTCACCACGTGGCGGGGAACGCTGCTCAAGGTGCACCGGGCGGCGATCATGGCGCCCACCGTGCCGCCAGCGCCCAGCGCGATGAGCGCGGCGGGCGGCGCCGAGCGGCAACCGGCCGGCGCGGGTGGGACGGCGGTCGCGCCCGTGCCAGCCGACCTCGGCTCGCCTGGGATGGCTGCCGCGGAACTGCCGCCGGCACCGGGAACGGTCGTGCGGGCGAGTCCCGCTACCGGGCTGGTCGTGGCGACGGGTTGCGGCTGCCTGCGCCTGACCCACGTGCAGCCGGCAGGCCGCAGTGCCATGACGGACAGCGAGTTCCTGCGCGGCCACGCAGTGCGGGTCGGCGAACGGCTGGGTGACGATGGCTGAATCCAGCCCCCCGGCTGGCGCCGCGCCCGGATGTGGGGCGCGAGGCCGCTGGCTGGCGGCTGTCATCGCTGTCGTGCTGGCAGGGATGGCTCCCGGATACGGGGCAGCCGGCGCGCAGGAGCGCGGCGAGGCAGCCAGGCCCGCGGAACGGGTTGCCGCCGATTCGCTCCGGGCCGCCGCCGGTCCGTCGCCGCAGGGCGTTCTGGTGCGCTCGCTGCTGGTGCCCGGGTGGGGCCAGTGGACCCTCGGGCACCGCGTGAAGGCCGGACTCTTCGCCGCCACAAGCGGCGCGCTGGTCGCCTGGACCGTCGCTGCTCAGCGCGATCTCGACCGGGTCAGCAGCAGGCTTGCAGACCTGCGCTCGACCGCGCCATCGAGCAGCCAGATACCGGCGTTGCGGCTGCGCCAGCAGAACCTGGCTGCCCGGCGCAACACGCGCGTGTTGTGGGTGGTCCTGGCGGTGGCCGGTGCGGGCCTCGATGCCTATGTCGACGCACACCTGGCGACATTCGACGCAGACATCGATCCGGCCGCAGCACCGGCCCACGGAGAGGCGATCGGTCTGACGTGGCGCTGGCGCTGGTGACCGAGGGAATCCGCCGGAAGGGCGAGCGGAGGCGCGCCGGACCGGGCGCCGTCGTCCGGCGGGCGTGCGGCAGTCTCACACGAGATGGGTGCAGAGATGGTCAGGCTACTGGCAGCGTTGCTGGCGAGCACTCTGTTGAGCGCCACCGCCTGCGAGAGCGATCCGGGCCGCGATACTGACACGCCGGGATCGTGCGTGCCGCTCGACCCGGTGCGACCCGAGCCGGCCGACACCACCGGCGCGCTGGTGCTCGCCCAGTCACTGGGCGGCAAGTACATCGCGAGCCTGGAGATCAGCGGCGGCGCCTGGTCGAACATCGGCCCGCGCGACCTGATCGAGATCACCTTGAAGGGCTCCGGTCTGGCGGGGATCGGCCAGTTCGATGCCGTCGTCACGCCCGAACCACCGGTGGCCTTCGACCTGGGCCTGTCTCAGTTCGTGCCGCAGCCGCCGTTCGTCACCCTGGGCAGCGGCATCGAGCGTTCCGGGGAGCACGGCGTGCGCTTCATCGGGGTGAACTTCGCGCGCGACACCCACGGCGCGGCCGTGCTGGGGACACTGCGCCTGCGCGCACCGAGCGACTTCGCCGCCGGCACCGCGGTGCGTCTGGCGCTGACCTTCTTCTCGATCGGGCCCAGCTCCACCGAGCGCGACAGCTACACCGCCGAACAGCTCCGTCTCGGGGTGACCGTCAACGGAAAGTGAGTCTCGGTGCGGCGGGCTGGTCGCCGGTGCGGGCGCTGGCCCGGCGCCGCTGGCACGGGCCGGCCGGCCTGTGCGGGCGCAGAGCAGGCGTGGCTGGCCAC